>NZ_JAMYOG010000032.1:0-35710 GCF_040319725.1 Mesorhizobium sp. M0894
GTCCAGAAGTTCCTTCTCAATAGCCATGCGATGATTCTCTCCTTTCCATCATCATGGCCTCGCGCACAGAATTCCCGACAGTCCCGCGTTGATTGCTTCCCTGCTGGCAGGAATGGACGATCACGTTCGAACCGGGTAGCCGGACATTGGGCGTGTTTGTGTTCAGCAACACCATTCCGGCCAATCCCTCAACGGGATGACGAGAGCGGCGAACTGGGAGTCCAGCCGCTCAGATCTTCACCGACCCGGCGGCCAAGCCCGCGAGGAAATAACGCTGTGCAATCAGATACAGGATCAGAAGCGGGAGCGATCCCAGCACGCTCATCGCCATCATCTCGTTCCATTCGAACGCATGTTGGCCCATTAGCAACTCGATACCGATTGGAACGGTCCGCATGTCTGTCGACTTCGTCAAAGTGAGCGCAAAGAGGAACTCATTCCACGCCAACAGAAACGTATAGACCGCAGTCGCGACGATGCCAGGCACTGAAAGAGGGATAACCACACGCCACAGCGCTGTCCAACTTGACCCGCCATCGACCAACACCGCCTCATCGAGTTCCCTTGGCAGGGTATTGAGATAGCCGGTCATCAGCAGAATTGCGTAAGGCAGGGTGAACACCATGTAGGTTAGAATCAGCGCGAAATAGGTGTTGAAAATGCCGAAGGCGACGACCATGCCGAAATAGGGGATGAGAAGCGTGATCGGTGGGACCGTCTGCGTGCTGATGATGAAGACGTTAAGCGTATTCTTAAAACGGAATGAATAGCGGCTGAAGCCATAGGCCGTAAGAATGGCGACCAGCAGCGTCAGAAGCGTTACCACTCCCGCGACGAGATAGCTGTTGAGAAAGAAGCGCACCTTGACCGGATCATTGAAGATCGAAAGGTAGGCTACGTTGGTGAAATGGTCGGGCAGCAGCCTCGGCGGTAGGGCAAATATCTCGGTGTTCGATTTCAACGAAGTGAAAAACATCCACAGGATGGGAAAACCTGCAAAGACCAGACCGGCCGCGAGCCCCAGATATGTCAGTACGGTGGGCAATACGGTGTTTTTGAAAGAAGAGCGCTTTGCCATTGCCGGTCACCTGGCCTTCTGGTGTTTGATGTAGAAGTAAGTCGCGCCCATCGAGATGATCAGGATGAAGATCGCGCTCGCCGAGGCTTGTGAAAATTCGTAACTCGAAAACGCAAGCTTATAGGTATACGTGCTCAGCACCTCGGTCGCGTGGATCGGGCCACCGCCCGTCGTCATCCAGACCAGCGGGAAGACCTGCATCGTCCAGATGAAATCCAGCAAGGCGATGCTGATGATGATCGGCATCAGCTGCGGAATCGTGATGTACCGGAACTTTTGGAACTCATTGGCCCCATCGATGCCTGCGGCCTCGTAAAGGTCCTTGGGGATGCCCTGCAGACCGGCGAGCAAGCTGACCATGTAAAGCGGGTATCCCGCCCAGATGTTCGCAAACGTCAACGCATGGAGCGCGGTTTTCGTCGAAGAGAACCACTCGACCTTGAAGTTGACGATATGGAGCGCCATCAGGATGCTGTTGACCACGCCGTTGGGATCCAGAATCAGCCGCCAGATGATCGCGATGATCACCGCCGTAAAAAGCCAGGGCAAGATGTAGAGAACACGCAGAATGCTTCTAACCGCCGGATGGACCCGTTGCGTGTTGAGCAAGAGCGCGAAGGCCAAGCCGATCAGAAGATGGAAAATGACGCTCATCACCGTGAAATAGAGGGTCTGCCCGACCGACTGCCAGAAAACCGGATCTGCGAAGATCGTCACGTAGTTCCGCAACCCTACGAAAGCAGCGTCCTTTTTCATGATCGCGCCGTCCATCAGCGAATAGCGCAGGACCGTGATCATGGGAAACAGCATGAGCAGGCAAAACAAAAACGTGGCTGGTGCCACGTAAAACAGCGGGATCAGCCTCTTTCTTGTCTTGTAAGAGATCATGCCACGCTTGCGCACTTTCGTTGGCGTGACGATCAGACCTTCGTTGGCGAGGCTCATGAGGTGTAACCCGTTTGATCGTAGGAACGTATCGTCTGGTTACGATGCAGCGGCAGCGCGATAGAACCATATCGCGCTGCCGGAATTGTCTGGAGCTGCGCCTACTTGGCGAAGTCAACCAACCACTGCTTTTGCGTATTGGCAGCCGCGTCCTTTGCGGTTTGCTGGCCGTCGAACATCTTTTGCACTTCGACGTTCATGTCTCGCATCAGGTCCTCGGCGACGGGCAGGCCCACGAATTCGTTGGCCAGGTGGCCGCTTTGGTAGATCTTGAAGGCTTCCTCAAATAGCGGGTCCGATTTCGAGAAGTCAGGCTTCGCGTGCACATTGCCTGGAAAGGCGTTTGCGAGCGATACCAGGCGGCCGTTCACTTCCGGGCTCATCAGATATTCAACGAGCTTCCAGGCCTCAGCCTTGTGCTCGGTGCTGTTGCTGATGCCGATGCCCCACGAGGCATAGGGCAGTCCGCGCTTACCCGAATAGCCATCAACCGCAGGCAGGGCAGAGATGCCGAACTTGAGATCGGGGTTGCGCTGGCGGATAAGATTGATATGTGCCAGCGAGTCGATCATCATTCCAACGCGGCCGTTGACGAACTCTTCGACCTTGTCCTGTTCCTTCTTGGCAAAGATGCCTGGCGATATGACGCCGGCGTCCTGCAGGGACTTGATGTATTCGAGCGTACCGACCACGGCACTATTTTCCACATCGGGCTTACCGTCCTTGAGCATCGACGCCCCGGAAGCCCACACCCAAGACATCACGTCGTTCTGGATGCCGCCGGGATTTTGCAGCGATAGCGGCAGCACCCACCCGTATTCGTTCTTGTCCGTATTGGTCATCTTCTTCGCGGCAGCGGCGAATTCTGTGCGGGTAGTCGGCATCTTGTCGACACCGGCAGCCTTGGCCAGATCGAGATGGACGAAGACCGGGTATACGAACGAGGCTAGCGGGAACATGACGCTTTGGCCGTTGACCTTGATGATGTCAGCGATCTGGCTCGGGTCATATTTGGCGTCGGCCATTAGGCTGTCCATCGACGCGATTGCGCCCTGCTTTGCAAGCCCGTTGACCCATGCGCCGTCCAGGCCGACGACATCGCTGAGCGTACCCGACGCGGCGCCGACCACGATCTGATCATGGGTGGCGGAGTAGGGGCCGCTGACAAGCGTCACCTTGATGCCAGGGTTTTTAGCTTCGAACTCATCCATGATGCCACGCAGAGCGCCAGCGGGCATTTCGGGCTCCCACCATTGGATGAATTCGAGATTGGTCTCAGCGAAGGCGCAGGTGGCAGATAGTACCCAGACGGCCACAGCGGACGAAGCCGCTACAATATATTTACTGACGTTCATGTTTCCCTCCTCGGAGCGATGTTTTGGCTCGATCCTCCCGATCGCGATCAAACTAGGTTCCCTTCCGGGTCTTTGTGTCAATCAAGAACTGGGATCGTGAAGAATGGCTGGGATAATGCGAAGCCAGAAATAAATGTAAGCAGTTGAATAATAACGCGATTTGTCTGAGTTCCGAGGAGGTGCTTTTTCCATTGTACACATTGCTCGCGTCGCATTTTTCCGCTAATTTCGTAAACAAACGAAAGCCTGTTAGCTCAAAAGAAAACAAATGAAAGGCGCATCGATCGGGCGGAAAAGCGGGCTTTCGGCGAGGTCACGCACTTGCGAAGACGTCGCAATTTAGACGGCGTTCAGGCGACTCTTGATCGCTTGGTCGCTTTGTTGGGTGACCAATGGGCACAAGACGATCTCGAGCTCCCGGTGAAAAAATCGGCGTGTCGCACGCTGAACGATGTCGAGCAGGGTTGCACCGTTTGCCAAGGAGGACGGCCCGAAATTTCCCTTGATGCAAAGCCAACGATCTTAGTCGCCCACGAATGCTTGGCTCCTGGCCGGCTACGATCTTGCAGCTTAGAAGTCACGGCCCAAAAATAACCCTCAACCAACCGATTTGATGGTCGAGCGAGGGGTTCGCACACCAGAGCGGAGCCAGCGTCTAACAAAATTTGCGCGTCCGATTCTTTCCGGATCAACCCTCGCGGATCACGCTAAATTGCGAGATGCGTCTGGGGATCGAAGAAGTGCAACTTGGCCGCGTTGATCGCAAGATTAATCAACTCGCCCGGCCGGACCGCGCTGACGGCTTCAAACCTCGCTACGGCGTTTGCCGCACCGCTTAGATCTTCAACGGCATCTGGGTCGCCGGAATCGATTCGAACCGCATCGACACTCAGGTGAACGACAAGCTCGGATCCCAATTCCTCCGTCGACTTTACGATGGCCGGCAGAGTGGCATGGCGCGATCCCGATTCCAGACTGCTGTCGTAGAGATCCTCGGGGCGTATGCCGAAGATGAGTGTCTTGCCTTCGAAGGCGGTCAGACCAGGCGAGCGCTCAAACGCACTCGTCGGCACCGGGATCGAAAAGGTCGGCAGGTCGATCCTGCCATTGTGCAAACGGCCTTCGAACAGGTTCATCGATGGCGACCCGATGAAACCCGCCACGAAGGCATTGATTGGCCGATTGTACAGTGTCTTTGGCGTGTCGACCTGCTGAAGCACACCGCCTTTCAAGACCGCAACCCGGTCGCCCATGGTCAAGGCTTCGGTCTGATCGTGTGTTACATAAATCGTGGTCACCCCCAACTGTCTTTGCAGGCTGACAATTTCCGCGCGCATTTGCACGCGCAGCTTGGCATCGAGGTTTGACAAGGGTTCATCCATGAGAAAGGCCGCCGGTTCGCGCACCATCGCGCGCCCCATGGCGACCCGCTGGCGTTGTCCGCCTGACAGCGCCGCCGGCTTACTGTCGAGCAGCGTTTCCAATTGCAGGGTCTTTGCAATTTCATGGACGCGCTTCGTGCGCTCGGCCTTGCTCTTCCCCGCAAGCTTCATCGAGAAGGCTATGTTGTCGAACACTGTCATATGCGGATACAGGGCATAATTCTGAAAGACCATCGCAATATCGCGGTCCTTCGGCGCCAGATCCTCAACATTCTCGCCGCCAATGGTCAGGGTTCCGCTGCTGATCTCTTCCAGCCCCGCGATCATGCGCAAGGCAGTCGATTTTCCGCATCCCGACGGGCCAACGAGAATGAGGAACTCGCCATCGTTTATCGTCAGGCTAAGATCCCTGATTGCTTGGAATTTCGTCCCGTAGGTCTTGCAAATCTTGTCCAACACAACAATGGCCACGTCACATCCTCCCTATTATCAGCGCTAGCTAAACGTCGAATAGCCTCCACCCAGCGCGACTGCAGATCGAACCGGCAGTGTCATCGGCGCAGCCAAGGCGCGCTCCCCGGACGTTCCACCAGAAGCGGCAATATCCGAGCGATGAATTCTCAGTCTGGCGACGTAATCGGTATGGGCACAGGCGCATTTTCTTTCGCCATCCACGCGAGACAGGCGTTGTGGTCTGGCAGAGCCATACGGCCACCGCGGCCCGTTACCGAGATCGCGGCCGCGGCGTTTGCATAAATAACGCAGGCGACAGGCTGCCTTCCCTGTGTAAGGGCAAAGGCATAGGCCCCATGGAAACAATCCCCCGCGCCGGTCGTGTCCACTGCCCTGACCTTGTAGGCCGGAACGTGCCACAAAACGGCATCGTCCCTTTGCCGGAGGTAGGCGCCTCGATCGCCATCGGTCAACACGACCGCGGAGCGGTCATCCGACCACAGCTTGCGCAGGATCGCCGTCGCCTCTTTTTCGCCTGTATAGGTCTGCGCAAATTCCAGAGGGAATACGAGGTGATTTGATAGGCGGATCAATCGGTCGGTTGCAGGTCCGATTGTCCACTCAATATCGGCGATCACCGCCAGACCCAGCGTGCGGGCACGAGCAACGACCATCTCCGCCTGCGTGGCGTAGCCGTCGATCAACAATACCTGGGCTTGCGCAAGGACGCTGTCGGCCAGCGCATCTGAGGTCCCGTGCGGCACATCATCATCATAGGCGATGAACCGGTCACCATTAGGCGCCACAGTGATCACCGACCGGATCGGCCTGGCATCGGAACGACGTGGCGCGAACGATATGTCGACACCGTGTCGTTCAAGTTCGCGGGCGCTGACATCTGAATGTGGCTGATCGCTCAGCCAGCCGATGAAACCGGCACGCCCGCCCAACTTGGCGACAGCAACGAGTGCCGTCGCCACATTGCCGCCGTGGTCCCTCGTGCGATTTGTCACCCTCCCTTTGCCGGCACCCAGCGGGCTGTCGACATAGATGATGTCGTCAATCGCCAAGGCTCCGAAGCCCAAGACCTGAAGATCGCCGGTCACGGCTCACGTGCCGCAGCCGCCAAAGCGTCTTGCGGCGCCATCCCGTCGTGAATGACGCCCTTGAACGCACGCGCTGCCATCGTGGTGTCACCATGCCCCCACAAATTGCGCCCCACGACCGCACCCTTCGCGCCGGCGCGCAGGGCTTCAGAGGTCTGGGTCAGAGCGCCCAGAAGATCCTCGGTCTTCGGGCCGCCGGCGATAACGATGGGAACCGGGCAAGTGGCGACCGTTTCCTTGAATGAGTCGAAGTCCCCAGTGTATCCGACCTTGATCACGTCGACGCCGGTCTCAAAGCCAATCCTAACTGCATAGGCGATCTCGTCGGGCGTGAAGACGATCTTGCAGCCGTTTGAATAGTCGCGCGGATAAACATGAGCAACGACCGGCATTTCGAAACGAGCAGCAGCGTTGACCGTATCGGTAAGCCAGCGAATGTAGTGGCCCTCGGTATCGCCCCGCACCGGAATGGCGACGGCCAGCGCATCGGCACCGTAGCGCACGGCATCTTCGGGTGTCGCGATCAACTGACTGATTCGATCGTCGGGCGTAAAGCATCCCGCCTGAATGACCAGCGCCGCCTTGCCGGCGTAAGCCGGCCACAGATGACGCGCCGCACCAGGCTGAATGCTGATGTAATCTGGCTCTCCGGCCATCACTCGCTTGAGCGCGCCGGGGAGATCCGCAAGGCCGCCCTCACGGACGTTGCCATAGCCTACGAAATGGTCGACCGCACCACCGAACAGGTTTCCAGATCGATGCGAGAACAGCCGCGACAAGCGAATTTTAGTTCCAAGGCCCATATCGGTGCAGTCCCTTCGCGATTTTTGATCTGACATTGAGGGACCCTAACTCGAAAGCAAAACAATACTCAATATTTCGATTTCTTTCGTTTTGATATAAGATTGCGATTGCGACCGCTAGCGTTCGCTACGATGACGCGCTATCCCAAGGATTCGCAAACGCTTGCCGGTTTGGGGTTCGATTTTCGAAAGGTTAGCGTGCAGCTATTCAAACAGCAATTCGGGGTCACACATGCTGGCGGAACAACGACGACATCAGATCATGCTCGAGCTTCAACGGACCGGCCAGGCGCGCACCAGCCAACTGGCGGAAAACTTCGGCGTGTCCGAGGTGACCATTAGGTCCGACCTGGAAATTCTGGACGCAAAAAAGCAGTTGATCAAAACGCATGGCGGCGCAATTGCCTTGCCCGCTGATTCGCCCGCCGCGGCCTTCGAAGAACGGATGTACCGCAACTTCGATGCCAAACGGCGTATCGCGCAGATGGCGGCGCGCCAGATCATAGACAACCAGTCCGTGCTGTTCGACAGCGGCTCGACGTTGCTGCAGGTCGCAATGCAGATGCCCCCGGTCAGCAATGTCGTAGTAGCGACAACCGCGATGAACATCGCGCAGCATCTGATGTATCGTCCCGGACTGGACGTGCATATGATAGGCGGTCGGGTCTATCCCGAGACGGTCAGCACGATCGTGTCGGATTTTGACAAGGCCGTGGGCGGTCTTGTGGCTCACCAGGCATTCGTCAGCGCGCATGCGATAGATCACTCATTCGACGTCGTCGATGTCTCAGAAGACATTGCACGTACGAAGCGTAACCTGGTTCGTATGGCCAGGCGTGTGATCCTTGTGGCAGATTCAAGCAAATGGGATATCGGCGCCTCGTCCAAGGCATTCTCGTTGTCACGTGTCGATCTGATCATCACCGACACTGGTATGCCGTATGGGATTCGTAGCCGATTGGACAAGCTGGGAGTCGAAGTGCGCTACGTGTGAGTGCCTTCCGTCTGCCATCAGCCTCTCGGTGCCGCGCTGCGTTTGACGCCGGAGTTCGAATTCGCTGCGGCCGAAGCGCTCCCGGCGAGTGCCGGCGTCATCTTCTCTCGTCGTTCTGCGCCATTGCCAGTGACGTTCCTGGCTTGCCCTCCCGCAGGATCAGGCTTGCCGCGCCGACCAGGCCGGCCTGGTCGCCGAGCTGCGCCTGTACGATCGGCACATCGCGATAGGCGGGCATCGCCCGCGCTTCGACGGTGCCCCTGACAAGCGGCGCCAGCAGATCGAAGCCGTTGGCGAGGCCGCCGCCCATCACGATCAGATCAGGCGAGTAGAGGTGCAACAGATTGGTGAAGCCGATGCCCAGCCACTTCGCCTCGGCCTCGACCAGTTCCAGGGCCCTGATATCGCCGGCGCGAGCGGCCTCGACGACGTGCCTGGCCGAGACATCGCCGTCGCCGGAAAGACGCCTGAGCAGTGAGCCGTCGCCGGGAGCCGTCAGCCGCGTGGCATGCCGCCCGAGCGCGGTTCCCGATGCCACCGCCTCGAAGCAGCCGATGGCGCCGCAGAAACAGCGGTCGCCTTCGCCGGTGATGGTCATATGGCCGATCTCGGCTGCCAGCCCGCGTCGGCCATGATAGATGTGGCCATCGGCAACAACGCCGCCGCCGATGCCGGTCGACACGGTGACGAAGACCACCGATCCGCTACCCCGGCCGGCGCCGAAACGCCATTCGCCCAGCGCGGCTGCATTGGCGTCGTTCTCCAGCCGCACCGGCAGGCCGAAATGCCTGCCCAGAATGTCGAGCAGCGGCACGTCGTGCCAGCCGGCCAGCGTCGGCGGCGCGATCACGATCCCGGCCTTGGGATCGAGCGGCCCCGGCGCGCAGACGCCGATGCCGGCAATCTCTGCCTGCGGCCGCTCGACCAAAAGCCTGCCAGCAAGTGAGATAATCTGGCCGATCACCGCTTCCGATCCCGCACCCGCCAACGTCGGCGCCGAAACGCGGGCGACAACCCGACCGTTGCGCTCGACCAGCGCGCCCCGCAGCTCCGTTCCGCCGAGATCGAATGCAAGCGCAACTTTGGTCATCAGGCGGTGACCTTCAACCCATGCAGCCAGGCCATGCGTTGCGCAAGGTCGGGTTCGCCGAACGCCAGCGATCCGAGCACCACCGTTTCGGCCCCGGCAGCACGCAGGCGCGGCACCGTCTCGTGTCGGATTCCGCCATCGGCAGCCAAGATGATTTGGTTCTCTCGACCTGCTTTTCGCATCAGCGCGCGCGCCTCGATCAGGCGCGGGCAGGCCCGATCGGACAGCGCCTGGCCCTTGACGCCGATCGACGTGCCGAGAAGCGTCACAAAGGCAACTTCGGGCAAGAAGGGCGTGACGGCGCAGACAGGCGTTTCCAGCCTGAGCACCGCGCCGGCCTCGGCGCCGAGCTCATGCGCCAGCCGCACGGCGCGCAACCCGGCCTCGCCGTTTTCAGCATGGACGCTGATGAGGTCGGCGCCGGCCTCGATGAACTGGCGCGTTTGCTCCTCGACGATTTCCGCTTCGACCATCAGATGCACATGGATCGGCTTTATCGTCAGCTTGGCGATCCGTGCCACCAGATCCGGAAAGAACAGGAAGCCGGGGGTGAAGCGGGCGTCAGCGACGTCGATGTGATGCAGGTCGACATAAGCGTCTATGCGCTTCAGATCGCGCTCCATGTTGGCCAGGTCGGCCGACCACAGGGAAAACTCGCCGAGCAGCCGGTTGCGCGGCAAGGCGGCGATGGCAACACGGCCGGATAAGGATTTGCTCGTCATGAGGCAACAAGGCTCCGGATGTTGAAGTGGGCGTGAAGGAACGTGGTGATCTCGGCCTGCAGCTCCGCGAAATGCCTTTTGCCGTCGAGCGCCTTGGCGGCGATCTCCACAAAGGCCGCGCCGGGGATGGCATCCGCAAGTGTATGCGCGGCCGATAGTGGATGCACCGCATCCACAGTATTGCCGATGACCAGCACAGGAATGCCAAGGGTGGCGGCGTCGCTTGCCGAGACCTCAGCTCCATCGGCAGCGATGTCGGCCAGGACTTGCGCAAACAATGCTGCATCCGGGCGGTCGAAATAACCGAACAGCGAGGCGAGATTGTCTGGTGCCTCGCTCTGCAGGCGCGCGGCGACTTCAGACCGCGAGAAGATCGTCCTGGCCTTGTCGGGGCCATGATCGAGGATGAGGCCGGCGACCTCGGCGATCGGCTGCAGGTTCACTGGCGCGCGTTCGAACGTCCAGGCCGGCCGCACAAGCATCAGGCCGGCGACGCGGTCCGGACAACGGCAGGCAAGGCGTAACGCAATCGCGGCGCCCATGGAAATGCCGCCAGCGACGAAACGGTCGAGCCCGGCCTGGTCGGCGGCGGCCAGAACATCGTCCGCAAACATCGCCATTGAAAACGGTCGGCGGCTGCCTAGATCGGACTCACCGTGTCCGCGGCAGTCCAACGTGATGCGCCGGCAGCCGGCGTCGATGGGGAAAGCCTGCGCGACCTGTGCCTCGCCGCCGCCCAGCCCGTGCTGGAAGACGACGGCAAGCCCGTCGCCCTCATCGGAAATCCGCAGCGTGGCATCGTCGCGAAACAAGGTGGCCGGGCGCGCCATCAGGCCAGCCCCTTCAGGAACCGGGCGACGCCTGGTGCCTCTTCGGCTGAAAGGCCGTGCGTGACCAGCGGCCCGTCAAAGCCTGACACTTTGAGCCGGGCGACGAAATCGGCGAAGTCGACGACGCCGCGGCCGACGGTGGCAAAGCGGCCGTCGGCGAAACGGTCCTTAGCGTGGGCCATGGCGACGTGGCCTGCGGTGCCTTCGACTGCTGCAGCGACGACGGCGCGTGCTTGCCCTGTGCTCGCCTGTTCGAACAGGTTCGCCGGATCGAGCACAATGCGCAGCCGCTTCGAGCCCATCTCTGCGATAATGCGCATCGCGTCCGCTGCCGATGTGACGATGTTGGCCTGTTCGGGTTCGATGCCGAGATCGACACCGTGATGCTCGGCCAGAGCAAGCGCCTTTTCCATCTCGCTTGCCATATCGGCCCAGGCCGACGGATCGGCATTGCCAGGGTGATGCGCCCACTGGTCGTCCGCGTTGCGCGTTCCCGTGCACAGGGTGACGAGCGGAACCGAAAGCGCTGCCGCGGCCTCGATGACCGCGCCAAGACGGCGCAGGCCGTCGTGGCGCACCGTCATGTCCGGATGGGCCATGTTGTAGGTGCCCGACAGCGCCACCAAAGCGACGCCGGAGGCATTAGACGCAGCCGCAATAGTGCTGATGGCGTGATCCGGCACCGCATCCGGCATCGACGGCAGGCCGGCGCAGGCAAGGTTGAACTGGGTAACGGCAAATCCGGCGTCGCGCACCGCGGCCAGCACACCGGCCGGCTCGCTTCCCGGAAAGGTCTTGGCGAACACCCCGATCTCCATCAGACCGCTCCTGTTACGCCAGCTATCTCGACGCGTTGGCCGGTTTCGACCGAGCGGGCGATCGCCACCATGGCGCGGATCGAGGCGAGGCCGTCCTCGACGTCGGCGCCACGCAGCGGCGCGCCGTCAAGCACGGTGTCGGAGAGGCCTTCGAGCTGGCGTCGGAAGAAATGGCCGTCCGCGCCAAGCGGCTTGCGCGACGTTGCATCCTTCTCATGGAAGATATCGACCTCGCTTGCCCGGAAGTACCAGGGATTGAAAGTCTTCGCGATCACCGAGCCGTTTTCGCCGTAGAGCTGGAAGCCCTCGTGCCAGTCCATGCGCACAGCCACCGTCAGGTCGAGATGGCCAAGCGCTCCGTTGGCGAATTCCGTTTCGACGAACCAGCAATAGGCGCCGAAACGTTGGTTGAGACGGGCGCGCACCGCGAGGATCTCGCCGCACAGGAAGCGTGCGGTGTCAACGAGGTGCGAGCCATGCGCAAGCATGAAGTACCGCCTGAGATCGGCCTTCGGATTACCGGCCGGCTTGCGCGCCAGCCGGCTGCTGACCGGCAGCGGTTGGATGGCATCGGTGTTGATGTAGCGGTGGGTGGAATCGCAATACCAGGCTTTTAGCGCCAGTATCTCGCCCATCTCGTCGCGGACGAAATCGCGCGCCGCCTCAAGAGCCGGGTCGAAGCGCTTCATGTGGCCGACCTGCAGCACCTTGCCGGAGCGCTTGACCGCGTCGGCGAGTTTTTGGCCCTCTTCGACCGAGACGCCGATCGGCTTCTCGCACAGCACATGCTTGCCGGCCTCGAGCGCCTTGATCGCCATCGGCACGTGATAGGCGTCCGAGGTCGCGACGATCACCGCCTCCAGTTCCGGGTCGGCCAGCATGGCGTCGTAGTCGCCATACATCTTCTCAGGTTCATAGGTCGCGCCCATGCGCGCCAAAAGGTCGGGGGCGGCATCGCAGATAGCATAGAGGTCGGCGTTCCTTGCTTTGACGCAGGATTCGAGATGGGCGAATTGCGCGATCGGCCCGCAGCCGAGCACACCGACACGAAGGCGGCGGTCTTGTTTCCGGATCATGATCTGTTCCTCACGCGCCGTAGCCGCGCATCGTCTGGCGGTTGGTCTTGATCGCGGCGGCCGGATCTGCGGCAGCGGTGTCGGATTCTTCCTCCAACACCAGCCAGCCGTTGAAGTTGGGCGCGGCGCTGGCGATGGCGATCACTGCCTGGGTGTCGCAGACGCCCTTGCCAAGCATTGCCCAAGTGCCGCTGGCATCGACATCCTTCAGGTGAACGTAGCGGATGCGGTCGCGATGGGTTGTGAGGGTGTCGATCATGTCGTTGTGGCCGCGCAATATATGGCCGGTGTCGGGCACCCAACCGACCAGCGACGGATCGATCAGCCCGAAGATACGGTCGTAATCGGCGCGGTCGAACAGCAGCGTGTTGTGGTGCGAGCTCGGATGTACCGCGACATCGACGCCGGCCTTGCGCCCGAGCTCACCCGCCCTGTTGTAGATCTCGGCCGCGATGGCGAACCTGTCGTCGCGTCGGCCGTCCGAGACGACGGTGGCCGAGCCCATCGACACCATCGCGCCCGGAAAAGCGGCGGCGAAGTCGATCCAGCGCTTCGCGGCCTCGAGGTCGGCGCCGATCTGCTCCTTCAGTGTGAAGCCGTTCTTCGAACCGAAGGCAAAGGAGACGAGGGTGAGGCCGGTCGCCTTCAGTGCGGTGGCGAATTCCGCCGGCCTGCCGGCATAGCGGCCGATCATCGTGTCGGTGATCTCGATGCCGGCATAGCCGCCATCCGCGATCGCCTTCACGAGATCGTCGGGGCCGCCGGCAAAGCGGTCTCCCAACATTTCCCAAGTAAAAGTCTGGCAACCGACTTTCAGGTTTTTCACGACCGTCCTTTCCTTCCTTGATGCCGCCCTGCGTCAGCCTCCCCCGAGGCGGTGTTGGCAAAGCTCGGCGCGCGACTGGCGCGAGTCCGGCGAACGCCCAGTCCTGCGCGCAAGCCGCGCTACTGCACCAGCTGCCCGGCGCTTCCAGTGAGAAATTGCCGGCGGTCGGCGATCATCACATGAGCACGGGCTTCGAGCCGGCGGCCGGCCGATTTTTCATGTCAGTCATTTCTCCTCCCAGGGCCGGCAGCGCGCCCGACGTTCGTCAGCATTTTCGCATGTTCTATAACAATTTTACGCGCGTCAATATTTAAAATGTTGTATAGCGGCTTGCGAATGTGATCCGTTGCCGCGCAGCGGTCCAGGCCGCTGACGTGTTGGGAGGTACGATCGAAATGCACGGGAAATCAAAGACAAAGCTCGGCATCGGCGTTGTCGGGTGCGGCAACATCTCGATGACCTATTTGCGCAATGCGGCTCTGTTCGGTGAGGTGGAACTGCGCGCCTGCGCCGACATTTCCGCCGACATGGTGGCCTTGCGCGCCAGCGAATATGGCATCCGTCCGCTCAGCGTCGACGCGCTTCTGGCCGACCCGGAGATCGACCTCGTCCTCAACCTGACCATCCCGTCGGCGCATTTCGACATCTCATTTTCAGCACTTTCGGCGGGCAAGCATGTCTTCACCGAAAAGCCGCTGGCGACCTCGGCCAACGACGGTCGCCGTCTTGTCACGGAGGCGGCGAAGCGCGGGCTGCTGCTCGGCTCGGCCCCCGACACGTTTCTTGGCGCCGCCGGCCGGCGGGCGCGCCGCCTCATGGACGGGGGTGCGATCGGCCGGCCGGTGACCGGCACCGCCTTCATGATGGGGCGCGGCATGGAGCATTGGCATCCCAATCCGCAATTCTATTATCAACCCGGTGGCGGCCCGGTCTTCGACATGGGGCCATATTACCTGACTATGCTGGTCAACCTGCTCGGGCCGGTCGGCCGCGTGATGGCCATGGCAACGCGTGGCCAGGAGGAGCGCCTGATCACCGCAGAGGGTCCCTACAGGAACACCACCTTCAAGGTCGGCACGCCAACCAGCATCCTGTCGCTGCTGGAATTCCGCTCAGACGCTACCGTCGCCTTCGGCGCCTCCTGGGACGTCTTCAAGCACTCCAACCATCCGATCGAACTGCATGGCACGGAAGGCTCGCTCAAGCTGCCCGATCCGGACACATTCGGCGGCACCGTCTCGCTTTCGGAGCGCGGAGCCGACTGGGCAGACTTCACAAGCGAGAGCGAACTCTACGGCGCGCGCAACTGGCCCTTCGCCGCGCCCGATCGCGCCAATTACCGCATGCTCGGCGTCGCCGACCTTTCACGCGCGCTGTTGAGCGGAAGAAAGCCGCGTGCGTCCGGCGACCTTGCGCTGCATGTGCTGGAGATCATGGAAGCGATCCTCGCTTCGGGAGAAAGCCGCGAGTCGGTTGCAGTCAATGGAACCGTCGATCAGCCGCCACTCCTTGCGGAGGACGAGGCGGCAAGCCTGCTTGCCTGAGTTTGGGAGCCGTCCATGACAATATCGCCTTCGCCCTTGCTCGATCCGGAAGCCCGGCATGTGCTCGACCTCGGCCGGCAGGCGGCCGCCAAGCCGTTTGAGGCCGGCAGCCCTCAGGAAGCCCGCCGCGCCTATGAGCAGGGCTTTCCGACACTGCAGGGCGAACGCGAGCCGGTCGCCTCGCTGACCGAGCGCACCATCGCCGGACCAAGCGGCCCATTGACGCTCAGGATCTATCGCGGGCTAGGAGCTTCCGCGCACGGCGCGCCGGCGTTGCTCTATCTGCATGGCGGCGGCTGGGTGATCGGTAATCTCGACTCCCATGACGAGATCTGCCGCTGGTTTGCCAACATGGCCGCCTGCGTCGTCGTCTGTCCCGACTACAGGCTGGCGCCGGAGCACAAGTTCCCGGCGGCGATCGAGGATTGCCGCGTGGCGCTTGCCTTCATGCAAAGTGCCGTCGACGATCTCGGCGTCGACACGAAGCGCATCGCTGTCGCAGGCGACAGTGCGGGCGGCAACCTCGCCACGGTGCTCTCCCTGCTCGCGCGCGAAAACAAGAATCCGCCGACGGCGCAGCTGCTGTTCTACCCGAATACGGACGCCGCGCAGACGGCCGACAGCTATTGCCGCTTTGCCGAGGGTTTTGGTCTCACTGCGGCAACCATGACTTGGTTCCGCGACCACTATGTTACCCATGCCGGCGATATCAACGATTGGCGCGTGTCGCCGCTGAAGGCGCCCAGCCTTGCCGGTGTGGCGCCGGCCTTTGTTGCCATCGCCGGCCATGACATTCTCGCCGACGAAGGCGAGGCCTACGCGAAGCGTCTGGAAGATGAAGGAGTGCCGGTCGCCCTGCGCCGCTGGAATGGCCAGATCCACGGCTTCGTCTCGATGGGCCGCCATAGCCCGGCTGCACGGCAAGCGGTCAGCGCGGCGGTCCGCGCATGGCGCGGCTTCGATCTCGCCTTTGGAAATGCTCAGGCCGATTGACGCATGACCAGCGTCGCGTCGAGATTGATCTTGGGTGCAACCGCAGTCCCGTCCTCATCAAGCAGGGCCAGCAGCGTCTCCACACTGCGTCCCGCCATAGCGGCGAAGTTCTGCGCCATGGTGGTCAAGGCAGGACAGGTGTAGCGGCTGAGCGGGTGGTCGTCATGGGCCGCGACGCGCAGGTCGCAATCGCCTTTGCGGCCGACCTTGCGACCTTGCGAATAGGCGGCCGCCATGACGCCGAAGGCCAGGCGGTCATTGGCGCACAAAATGGTCTTACCCGGCAAGCCACCATTGCTGAGCATTGTCTCCATCTGCTGGTAGCCGATGCGTTCGAAATCCCAGGTGTATTCATGGGTGTCGCCAATGATCACCGGCTCTTGCCCGAGCCGTTGCATGGCGCTTACATAGTTGTGCAGGCGTTCGCGCGTATTGTGATTGACGTGCGGGATGTCGAAATAGACCGGCGCGCCGCCGGAGCGGCAGAGGTAATCGACGATCGTCGAAACGCTCTGGCTGTTGTTGTTGCCAACGAACGGCGTGCCGCTCTCGAGATAGGTGTCGAAATAGACGATCGGTATGGCCTGCGTCAGCTTCTCCAGCGCACGGTGGTCCGAGCGCAGGCCGAGCGGCGCGATCAGCCCACCGGAAACTTTTAGTGACAGGATGGTTCGCGTCGCTTCCACTTCGAGCTCGCGCGAGCCGTGCGAGGAGATCACGATCGGCCAGTAGCCTTCGTGGCGCAGCCTGAGTTCGATGCGGCTGACCATCTCGGAATAGAAAGGATCGGCGAGAGTCGGCACCACGATGCCTATGCTGCGGGTCCGTTTGCGGTTCAGGTTGCGGGCAAACAGATTGGGCTGATAGTCGGACGAGCGGAGTGCCTCCTCGATCCGCTTTCGCGTCGCTGGCTTGACGCTGGTTGGATCCTCGAAATATTTCGACAAGGTCGGCCTGGAGACGCCGCAGGAGTGGGCGAAATCCTCCATGGTCTTGTGCGTCATCGGCATTGAAATCCTCTCGTCACAGACATCCGATCCCGGGTGGTTCCTCGGCGCTGCCCGCCAGTGCGAGCAACTGCAAGACGAAAATTTACAGATAATGTCCGAGAGTTTCCATGCGTAAATTTATTAATTGACGCAAAAGGCGCAAGCGGTATTCATCGTCGGGTGAGCAATGGGAAATTCGAGTCTCGCGGCGAGGCGGGAGCGCAGCGCCGGAACGAAATTCCGCGAGATGGAGAAACTTGTCAGTCCGGCGAGATCCTTGTCGAGATCAGCCGACACCCCTGCGCGGTGACCCTGTGGTGCCGGCACGCTACGATGAACAGCTAAACCAGCTTCAAACAGGCTTGCCAAAGGAATTGGGGCTGGCAACTGCGAATCCGCAGAGGCGATGCGGGACTTGATCCAAACAGTTACTGTGTCTCGAGATCCGTGAAGATCGGCGGCATCGAAGTCGAAACGGGCGTCCAACGGCACTACTGGACGAGATGCCTTCCCCACAAGCATCGAACGATCGCCTCCGACTTCGTTGCTGTGGTTGAGCGAAGCTACCATCCTGATCAAGCCATTCCTAACGGCGAATTCGGGTCATTAGGTCGAAATCCCTTCCTTGCTAGGAGCCGGCTAGTCGCGAGGAAGTCGCTCAATAGTTGAAGATCGGCCCGAGTAGACTAAGTTGCATGGACTAAGTCGCGGGGCCCGCAATGCACACCGTCAATATTCACGAGGCCAAGACGCATCTGTCTCGTCTTGTCGACAGGGCGGCCAAAGGTGAATCCTTCATAATTGCGAAATCCGGCAAGCCGATGGTGAAGGTCGTTGCCATAGACGCACCTGCGGCCGGCGAAATGCGTCGCGTTGGGTTTATGGCCGAGCAGTTTTTTCAGTTCCAGACGAGGTTGATCGCATGGCCGATGAGGAAATCGGGAAGCTGTTTGGCGGCGACGCATGAAACTTCTGCTCGATGCCCATCTTTTGCTCTGGGCGGCGGGCGAGCCCGAAGAGCTCCCGCCCCTCGCGCGGGTGACTGCGGCCCTTCGGTGCGGTGGGGGGGTGAAGTCAGCTATCGCCTCAGACCACCCATGAACGCCTTTACTCGAGCAGAGTCGACTTGGTTCCACCAGACGCCGTCGTGCTTCAGCGCGCTGGCGATGATGACCCCGTCGACAATGGCGAGGATATCGTTGGCGTTGTCCGGCGTCACGCCGCTGCCGACCAACGTCGGCAGGCCGGCGGCCTGCTTGATCATGCTTATGTAGCCCAAATCGGCGGCGTGGCCGGTGCGCTGGCCGGTGGCGATGATGGCGTCGGCGTCGAAGAAGGCCAGGTCTTTGACCAGTTCCTCCACTGGGCGGTCGGCGACGATGGCGTGTGCGCCATGCTTGACATGGGCATCGGCGAAAATGCGGATGCCGTTGGCGCGCAGCCTGGCGCGGTAGCGTGCCGCACGGCCCGATTCGCCTTCGACAAAGCCCTCATTGGCGACATAGGCATTCGCCCACTGATTGACGCGGACGAAGCCGGCGCCGGCGGCGCTAGCGATCGCCAAGGCCGGGATGGCGGCATTGGCCAGCACATTGATGCCGATCGGCTTGCCGAGCTCGCGGCGGATGCGGTCTGAGACGACAGCCATATAGGCCGCCGTCTCCGGTCCGATATCGTCAGGCTTGGCGAAGGGGATGTCGCCATGGTTCTCGACGATAACGCCGTCGCAGCCGCCATAGAGATAGGCCCGGGCATCGTCGAGCCCGCGCTGGTAAATCGCCTCGATCGCCTCGCCATCATAGCGCGGCGCGCCGGGCAGCGGCGCCAGGTGAACGACGCCGATCACCACCTTGGTGCGGCCGAAAAGGTCCACGAGCGCGTCGCCGCCGGATTGGCCGATCTGGGTCATGAGAGCTCCATTTGATCGATGAGCGCCGCCATCTCGGAGGCGGAAGGACAGGATGCCAGCGTGCCCGGCCGTGTCACGGCGATTGCGGCGGCGGCGAGCGCCAGCTCCAGTGCCGAGGTGACCGGCATGCCCCGGGCAAGCCCGCCGGCCAGACAGCCGCAGAACACATCGCCGGCGCCGCTGGTGTCGAGTGCTTCGACGCGCGGCGCCGGCAAGCGAAGCGGTTCCGTCTGGTCCGGACCAAGCACGAGACAGCCTTCGCCGCCGAGCGTGATCACGACAATACCTGCGCCTCTGGCCGCCAGCGCCCGGGCGGCGGCTGCCATATCGCTCTGGCCGGTCAGGGCTTGCGCTTCGGATTGGTTGACCACCAAAACCTCCGCCAGTCCGAGATCGGGCACAGATGCCGCATCGATGGGGCTGGCGTTGAGGACGGTGCGCGCGCCGTTTTCCATTGCTGCTCGGAGGCAGGCATTGGTCGCGGCGAGGGGCAAATTTCCCTGGCAGACGAGCATGTCGCCGGGCGCGATCCAGCGGGCAAGCGCAGTTTGTTCTATCGGATCGAACGCTTCGCTGCAGGCCACGCCGCTGACGATAAAATTCTCGCCGCCTCCATCGACGACGATGGTCGAGCGGTCGCTCGGCAGCTCGAATTCGCTGACCTCGAGGTCTGACAGTTCGCTGTCGAGCCAGCTCCTGATCCATGCGCCTTCGCGGTCCTTGCCGAGCGCCGTCCAGAACGTCACCTCTGCACCAGTCCGCGCTGCCGCGACCGCCTGGTTGGCGCCCTTGCCGCCGAGGCCGTCAGCGTAGCTCACGGCGTTCAAGGTCTCGCCCACGGCCGGGAAGCGGCCGACGCGAAACATGGTGTCGACGCAGGCATTGCCGACGACGTGGACGCGCATGGCTCAGCTCTCACCGGTCGCCCAGCCCAGCATCTGTTCGAACAGGGTCTTGTAGCCTGGCCAGGCGATGAACTGCGGCGGCAGCCAATGCGGCCCGACATCGGATGTCCAGGCCACGGTGCGGCCCTTGCCATGGTGGCCGGTGACGAGCAGCGGCAGTGAGCCATAGTCCGACGACACGGTAGCCAGAACTTCCGCACCGTCCTTCAGCCTCACCTCGTTGAAGCCGAGCAGGATCGGCCAGTCCGAACCAAGGCCCCTGAGGATGGGATGTGTCGACCCTGGTTTCGGTACGGGCGCAAAACCTTCCGGAACCTCGACGCGGTCGTCATAGGCCAGGCAGCTCACAGGCAGCACGTCCTCGACCGGCGTCTTGCGGTAGCGCGCCCCGCCGTTGATGCCCTGGAAACTATAGTAGCCGCCGAACATCAACAGACCGCCGCCGCCGCTGACATAATCGCGCAGCAGGCGCAGGCGGTTCGGTGTCGGCTTCGAGTGGACCCAGGTGTCGGGATGCAGCAGCAGCGTGTTGGCGCCGATGTCGGATAGCACGACCGCGTCATAGGCCGACAGCGCCTCCATCGTCTGCGGAAAGCCGCGCTGCGCCTCATGCGCCGGCATGAAGGTGACGTCGAAATCGGTCGCCTTCAGCGCGCCCAGCAATTCGTCGGCGCCGGTGTGGTAGGTGACGGTCGGAAACTGGTCGAAACCCTTGATATGGGTCGCGGTCGACACCCAGGATTCGCCGGCAAGCAGGATCTTCTTCTTGGACATTTGAACTCCCGTGTAATTCCAGGCCGCTTAGAGCCGCGCGAATACGCTTTTCGGATTGGCGATCAGCATGCGGTCGATGGCCGCCTGCTCGACGCCGTGGCGTTTCAGGCGCGGTATGAAATGCTTCAGGATATAGCCATAGCCGAAGCCGCCGAAGCGCGTCAGCATGATCTTGAGGAAGACATCCTGCGACAACAGCAGGCGGTCGCCGAAACCGGCCTCGACAAGGGCGGCGATGACGCGTGCGTTCTCCTCGTCGGAGGGCGATTGCGCGTCCTGGTCGGCATAGTAATAGTCCATGCCGATCATGTCGTATTCGAGGAACGCGCCGCGCCGGGCGAGGCTTGTCTGGTAGTCGGGGTCGTTGTGGCTCGGGTTCATGTGACAGAGCACGGTATGGCGGAGATCGGAGCCCTCGGCCTCGACGATATCGAGCACCTCGTGCGCCAGCCGCTCCCAGCCCGGCAGATGGATCGACAGCGGCACGCCGGTGATGCGCGAAGCGCGCGCCGAAGCTTTGAGCGACTTGCGCTCCTCGGCGGTGAAATCCTTGCTGACGCCGACCTCGCCGATCAGCCCGGCCATGATCGGCGGCTGCGTCTCGCCGCCGCCGACATCGTTGACGATGAATTCGGTCACCGCGTCCACATCCATGGCCTTCAGCCATTCGGGATGGGTGTGCTCGAGATAGAAGCCGGTGCCCATGACGATCTTCAGGCCGGACATGCGGCTGATACGGGCGAGCTTTTCGGGATCGCGGCCGATGCCGATATTGGTGGCATCGACGACGGTGTGGCCGCCCAGTGCGCGATAGCGCTGCAGCTCTGACAGCGCCAGGTCGGCGTCGTCGAGCGAAACGTTGTCGCGGTTGACGTATGGGTTCATGCGCAACTCGCCGATGATCTCGATGTTCACCGGCTGCTCGGCGACCGCCATGTCATCGGGATGGCAGGGGCATTTCCAGCTGCGCGCGCCATCGAGCAAGATGTGCTCGTGCATCAGCGTGATGCCCATCTCCTCTACCGGAACCGGGCCGAGCACGGTCATCACATGGCCGGTTTCGACCCCGATCGCCAGCCGCTGGCCGGGCACCGCGTCATCGAACAGACCGCCCATCGGCTCAACGGCTCCGCACGGCGCCGCGGAACAGGCGGAAGTTCAGCCAGATGGCGACCAGGATGATCGTTCCGGTGACAATCGGCGTCAGGAAAGGCGACAGATGCGCCAGGATCAGGCCGTTGCCGATGACGGCCACGGTCAGCGCGCCGAGCACCGTGCCAATGATCGTTCCGCGGCCGCCGAACAGGCTGGTGCCGCCGAGCACGACCGCGGCGATGACTTCCAGCTCGAAACCCTGTCCGGCATTCGAAGATCCCGATCCAAGCCGGGCAGCAATGATGATCCCGGCAAGGGCTGCCGCGGTGGCGGAAATCACATAGACGAAGAGCGTCGTCTGCCGCGTGTTGACGCCGGCGCGCCGCACCGCCTCAGCGTTGGCACCGATGCCGGTGACATAGCGGCCGAACGGCGTCTCGTTGAAGGCGAGATAGGCGATGGCCAGGATCGCCAGCGCGATCAGCGCCGGCACCGGCACGCCAAGGAACCAGGCACGGCCCAGCACGGTGAAAGCGCTTCCGGGCTCGATCGGGATCGAATAGCCGCCGGTGATCAGCAGCGCCACGCCACGGATCACCGAAAGCCCGGCAAGCGTGACGATGAAGGACGGGATGCCCTCATAGGCGACGAAATAGCCTTGCACCGCGCCAAGCAGGGCACCGAGCGCCAACATGGCGAGGATAACGACTGACCATGGCAGGCCGAACTGCAAGAGCGTCGCCGACAGCGTTGCCACCAGCGCCAGTACCGAGCCGACCGAAAGATCGATGCCGCCAGTGGTGATGACGAAAGTCATTGCCGCGGCGACGATCAGCAGCGGCGCCGACTGCCGCAGGATGTTCAACAGATTAGGCGACGTCAGAAAGGCGTCGGTCGCCACCGAGAAGATGATGCAGACGACCAGAAAGAACAGCGCGATCGAGACGACACTGCCATTGGCGAGCAGCGCATCGCGCCAGGTGCCCTTGCGCACTCGTGAGGGCTGGGCAGCGTGGATCGCATCGCTCATGCCGGCGCTCCACGGCGATAGCCGTTGGTGGCGGAACGCGCACTAAATTTGCGGCCGACGATCAGATTGACCACGTCCTCGATATTGGTCTCGCCGATCAGCCGCTCGGCGACATTGCGCCCTTCATACATGACCTGGATGCGGTCGCAGACGAGGAACAGGTCCTGCAGCCGGTGGGTGATCAAAATGACGCTGACACCGCGCGCGCTGACCGCGCGGATCAGTTCGAGCACCGCCTCGACCTCGGCCACCGCAAGCGCTGCCGTCGGCTCGTCCATGATCAGCACGGCCGGCTCGAACGAGGCGGCGCGGCCGATGGCGATCGACTGGCGCTGCCCGCCGGAGAGGTTTTCGGCCTTGAGCCGCGTGTCGGCAATGACGATACCGAGCCGATCGAGCATCTGGCGCGTCTCGTCGTGCATGCGCTTCTTGTCGAGAAAGGAAATGCCGGCGATGCGGCGGCGCGGCTCGCGGCCGAGAAACAGATTGCCGGCGACATCGACCGTGTCGCAGAGCGACAGGTCCTGGTAGACCATCTCGACGCGCGCCGCACGTGCGTCCGCCGGCGAGCCGAAGATCACCGGCTTGCCGTCGATCTCGATGGTGCCGGCGTCGGGAACCACAGCCCCCGACAGCACCTTGCTCAATGTCGACTTGCCGGCGCCATTGTCGCCGACCAGCCCCAGCACCTCGCCCGGCTTCAGCGTCAGCGACACATCATCGAGCGTCTGGATGGCGTTGTAGCGCTTTGAGATGCCGCTCATCCGCACCCGATAGGTCTGGCCACTGCTCATCTGGGATTCCACGCGATTGCAGTCATCCGCGGCGCAGCCTCAGACGGCGCCGCGGCTCGGTCGCCGACGCAGCTTACTTGAACATCGCGCGGTATTGGTCGACATTCTTCTTGGTCACGATCGTCACCGGGATGTTGATGATCGGATCGATTTTCTCGCCCTTCTTGAGCTTGCCCAGCGCTTCGACCGCAGCCTTGCCTTCGCCGGCCGGATCCTGCTGCACGACCGCCACCACCCAGCCGTCGTCGATGCCCTGAACGGCCTGCTTGGTCAGATCCCAGCCGAACACCTTGACGTCGCCGGTGCGGCCCTGGCTGGTCACGGCCGAAACGGCGCCGAGCAAGGCCGGCTCTCCGGTGGCATAGAGCGAGTTCATGTCCGGATTGGCGGTCATCAGGTTTTCCGAAGCGCTCAACGCCGTCTCCTGAACGTTCTGGCCGTCGACCGTGTCGAGGAAGGTGACGGCCTGGCCGCTTTCGGTCACCGCCTTCTTGAAGCCGTCGAGCCGCTGGTTCTGGATGAATGAATTGAGTGCGCCGACGATGCCGATCTTGGCCTTGCCGCCCATCTCGGTCTTCACATAGTCGGCGTAGAATTTGCCGATGTCCTCGCCGGCCTTGGTGTTGTCCACACCTATGAACGAAACGTTGTCGCCGTCGGGGATCTGCGCGTCGATGGCGATGACGGGAATGCCGGCCGCCTTGGCCGCAGTAATCGCGGGCTTGACGCCGTTGACGTCGATGGCGACCAGAATGATGCCGTCGACTTTCTGCGTGATGTAGTTCTCGATCGCGTCGTTCTGCGCGCTCGGCACATTGTTGGCGTTGAAAATGACCAGCTTGGCGCCGGCGGCGTCGGCTGCCTTCTGCGCGCCCTCGTTGATCTGGTTGAAGAACAGGGCCTGCTGGTTGATGTTGACGAGTGCGAACGTATCGGCAAGCGCCGATCCCATGGCTGCCGAGCCCATGGCAATGGCGGCGGCACAGCCGGCGAGAAGTTTGAACAGACGCATTTTCGGTTCCCCTTGCTTGCGGACCAGACCGGCTGGTTCCCGTTGGTGCTACAGGCACGAGGCAAGCATTCAAGAGACTTGAATATTTGTCAATCCAAATGAACGCTGAGCGTTGCTCAGAAAGTCGCCGGCGTGTTGACCCAGAAGATGCTGGCGCGTTCCTTGCCGATATTGCGGTAATGATGCGGCAGCTCCGACCTGAAAACGAAGGCATCGCCGGTGGCGAGAGCATGTCGCTTGCCGTCGACGATCAACTCGATCCGGCCGGCGAGCACGTAGCCGACTTCCTCGCCGGCGTGCTGAATTGGACCTTCGCTCTCGCCGTCTGCCTCGATGTGATGGATGTTGCATTGTAAGAGGTGGCCGGCCGAATACGGGATGATGCGTTCGAGCGAGATTCCCTCGCCGCGCCGTAACGCGTCGAGCGCGATCAACGGCCGCGCGCCGGCCCGGAACACGATCGCCTCGTCGTCGTCGACCTGCTCGAACATCCAGCCGATATTGGTGTCGAGAACCTCAACCAGACGGTGAAGCATGGGCAGGGACGGCGAAGCCTTGCCGTTCTCGATCTTGGACAGCAGGCTTTCCGAGCAATTCGCAGCCGCGGCCAGGCTCTTCAGCGTCATGCCGCGTGTCTGGCGGGCGAGGCGCAGCCGAGTTCCAAGTCTCGCGGCATTTACGGTGGCGTCCGTTTCCGACTCTGGCCGCCGCCGATCGATTTTATTCATCTGTTCGCCAACCATTCAACGGTCAAGGGCAACTATCGCGCGAGCAAAAGACCTCGGCCGACGAATTGCAAGTGCTGATGCGTCAAATTCGAGACTGCAGCCGACCTCCCGCATCTGGCGAATGCTAATCCCGCATGAATCGCGCTGATGACCCCGCGCTCAGTTGTCCTTATCGCATGGCTATCCATCGTGGCCGAAATCGCCAGCCGCTACCGCGTTGCGTCACGTGGCGAGTGGACCTGGAACAACAATGCCTGCAAGACGGCCACACAGCCAATCTACACAACCACGGCCGTGCCGACACGATAAAATCTGGACTGTCACCGAATTCGCGGAGTCCGCCAGAAGTCACCCGCGGCAGCGCCCTATGGAGTTACGCCCAGGGCGCGCAGGCTCTTGGTAGCCGCGACGTACTCGGTAAAATCCCTGGGGCAGTGGCGCACGGCTAGCCGGTAATGTCGCAAAGCCTTGTCGGCATTGCCCTTGAGCTGGTGGAATTCCGCCGCGTAGAAATTGGCCTCACACAGATTTCCGCGCCTCCTGCTCGGGACGAGATCGTCGGCCGCGGCCAAGGCTGCTTCGGGCGACTGCTCGCCAAGGAACATGCGAACCAACGGCGCCGGCCATCTGGTCATGTCCAACTTGCTGGCCACACGGCGCAAATGGCTGGCGCCGCCACCGCGCAGCTCGGCCAGATCCGCCCAGATCGCATAGTAGGCATTGTCGGGTGCAAGTGTCGCCGCCATTGTAAGATCGGCTTGCGCTTTGGCCGGTTCCGGGCCGTAGAAATAGTAAATTCCCCTGCTTCCATAAGGGTTGACATAGGTCGGATCGAGCGTGATCGCCTGGCTGTAGTCAGCGACGGCGCGCTCTGCATCACCCTTTGCGCCCCAGGAGATGGCCCGGTTGTTGTAGGCGAACGGGTGTCGGGGGTTGAGTCTGATCGCCTCGTCGAAATCAGCGATGGCGCGGTCGAATTCCCCTATCCTGTTGAAGACGAAGCCGCGGTTGTTGTAGGCCTCCATATATGCCGGATCGAGCTCGATTGCGTGGCTGTAGTCGGCGATTGCGTGAGCGTCGTCGCCCTTGTGAGCCCAGCCGAGACCTCTGTTGTAAAAGGCCATGGCTTTCCCCGAGTCGAGCTCGATCGCCCGGTCGAAATCGCGGATGGCGCTGTCGTTCTTACCCTTCTCGAACCACAGCAGCCCACGCTCGTTGTAGGCATCAGTGTCGTTCGGATCGAGAGCGATGGCGTTGTCGTAGTCCACCATGGCCTGGTCATTGTCACCGCTGTCGATCCAGGCCATAGCCCGGTTGCGGTAAGCGATGGTGCGACTGCCCGGGCTTCGCGTCCTATCCTCGATGATCCGCGTGCAGGCCGCGATCCGCTGTGAGCCTGCAGCGGCGCCACCGCAATCGTCGCCGTCCTCAACCAAGGTCGGAGCGCCGAGCGCAAGCAGCAAAACGAGACCGGCCAGTACCCGATGTCCCGCTTGAATTGACCGTTCGATTGGCCGCCTGTCAAACATCATGTCAGCAGATTTCGGATCACTATTGCGGGTTGTTGGTCTCCTGCCAATTTGATCAACAAATTCAGGTTCTGCGCAAGGCATCGCCGCTAAGAAGATGGGCTGATAAATATTGACTTGAGCTGATCGCGAGGTTGTGGGCTTGCTCGCGCTCGGGACCGCGCAGCCAAAGTGGGCCTGGACTAGGACGAAATCACGTAAATTGAGCTTCGACAATTCTAAAGAAAGTCCAACAGAATTAATGGCCTGGCACCTTGCGAAGGTGAATTGCGGAAGCGGAGTTTGGTATTTGCCTTAGCGCTTTAGAAGTATAGACACATCGACACGAGGTGCGAAGAAGCAACGCCAATACAGCTGATTGGTTACAACATATTTATTCTCGCAGATATGGTATTGTCCATCCGGGGATTCCTGTACACGGTCCCGTGGGATGGTGAAATTATGCGGCAAATAAGTGTACCCACCGTCTACCCTGGACCGCACCGAAGACCGAGGTACGGCGCGGCAATCCGAACCACCGCAGCATTTGAATTTGGTCTGCGGGTCAATCTTGTCTTCGTACCAATCATGGGCGTTAGCTGCTGTTGCGGCGACGATACACATTGCCGTGAAGATGAGCCTTCGCATGGCATTCCTCAAATATCTGGCAGGCGCTGCTCGTTGGGGTTTCCATGTATATTAGCGTTCCATTGAAAATACCATTGGCCTCCGATCGAGTAACGCAGCTCCAGCCAGCGACGCTCGCAGCTGAAAGACCACGTTGGGTCAGGTCAGGACGACATTTGCGCCGAACAAAGGTCTGCTCTTGTCGCTCCGGTTCGAAAGCCGCCTGTCTGCTCTGCGCCTAATATCCGACATTGAGGCCTCCTGGGTCGTTTCCCGAAAACAGACAGACAGCTCAGGCGGCATGGTGTCCGGGGACCCGTAACTGCCATTCGCCTGGTTCCCGAGCGTATGACGACTCCCCTTCCAATTTGGGATATGGTTCCACACAGCACCCTTAGTGCTTGGTTGGGAGAAGGACGTGGACATCGCGGCATGGCTGAGTAGCCTGGGACTGGAGCGATACGCTCTGGTCTTCCGCGACAATGACATTGAATCCGAGATGCTTCCTCAGCTAACGGCGGAGGATCTGATAGCACTCGGGATCACATCGGTCGGTCACCGGCGCCGGCTGCTTGCCGCTGTGGCTTCATTCGGAGACACATCCGGCCCGTTACTGATCAAAGCATCCTCGCGCGACCGCGGGAGTGCGCCGGCAAGGTCGCCCGAGCATGGTGACGCGCGGCCACCGCACGCCGAACGGCGCCAATTAACAGTCATGTTCGTGGACCTCGTCAGCTCGACCGAGTTGTCGCAGCGCCTGGACCCGGAGGACATGCGGGAGGTTATTCGCGCTTATCAGATCGCAGTGTCGGAAGAGATCACCCGTTACGAAGGGCGAGTCGCCAAGCTCATGGGCGATGGGGTGCTGGCCTATTTCGGTTGGCCGCAGGCGCACGAGGACGATGCCGAACGAGCGGTTCGCTCGGGCATGGCCGCCGCCGCAGCAACGGCCCGACTTACAGCGCCGGGAGGCGAACCGCTGGCTGCCCGCATTGGCATCGCGACGGGACTGGTCGTTGTCGGCGATCTCGTTGGCGAAGGATCGGCACAGGAGGAGGCCGTTGTGGGCGACACGCCTAACCTGGCTGCGAGGCTGCAAGCGCTCGCCGAGCCGGGCAGCGTTGTTGTAGCTGACGGCACGCAACGACTGGTGGCCGGTCTATTCGATATGGTCGATCTCGGTCGCGGGGAGCTAAAGGGCTTCGCAAAGCCGGTCCGCACCTGGCGCATTGTCGGCGAGACAGCGGCAGAGAGTCGTTTCGAGGCGCGGCAGGACATTGTGACGCCGATTGTTGGGCGGGACCAGGAACTCGAGTTTCTGGTTGACCAGTGGCACCGGGCCTGCGCCGGGGATGGCCGAGTGGTGCTGTTGTCTGGAGAGCCGGGCATTGGCAAATCCCGGTTGATCGCGGCGATGGTTGATCGATTGAGCGCCGAGCCGCCTCCGCGGCTACGCTATTTTTGCTCGCCCTATCACATCAACAGCGCGCTCCATCCCGTGACCACGCACGTCGAGCGAGCCGCCGGACTGGATCGTGACGACACTACGGACGTCAAGCTTGACAAGCTTGAGGCCCTGCTCCGCAGCATCGTCCCGGACGTTGCGGAAGCAATGCCTCTATTGGCGACGCTGCTGTCGATCGACACGACTGGCCGCTACCCGCCCACCAGGCTGCCGCCGTCAGCCCAAAAGGCCCGTACTTTCGCTGCCCTTGTCCAACAAGTCGAGGCGCTGGCCGCACGCGAGCCCATCATCGTCCTCGTCGAGGATGCGCACTGGATCGATCCCACGACCGGCGAATGGCTGGATATGCTGATTGGTCGCTTGCGGGACATGCGGGTGCTCCTGATCGTAACCTTTCGACCCGAATTTCCGTCGGGTTGGAATCAATTTTCGCATGTAACCGCCCTGTCGCTCGATCGCCTCGGACCCGATCAAGGAGCAGCGATCATGGATCGCGTGGCAGGTGGAAAGGCGTTGCCGCCGGAGGTAGCCAGCCAGATTCTGGCCAAAACCGAAGGCGTTCCGCTGTTCGTTGAGGAGCTGACCAAGACCGTGCTCGACTCCGGTCTCCTTGTCGACGCGGGCGACCATTACATGCTCTCAGGTCCTCTGCCTCCTCTTGCGATTCCTTCGACGCTCCAGGATTCTTTGATGGCTCGCCTCGACCGACTGGGGGCGGTCAAGGAGGTCGCTCAAATCGGCTCTTGTATTGGCCGCGGCTTCCATCACCGACTGCTCGCTGCCGTGACGGACCCCGACGAAATCCGTCTCCAAGACGTCATGCCGCAGTTGGAAGAATCCGAGCTCGTTTGTCGGCGAGGCGTTCCTCCAGAGGCGACCTATACGTTCAAGCATGCGCTGGTGCGGGATGCTGCCTATCAGAGCCTGCTGAAAAGCCGTCGGCAACAGATTCACGCCAAGATCGCCGCGACGCTAGAGGCGCAATTCCAGGAAGTTGTCGCGACAGAACCTGAAACGCTTGCGCATCACTATACCGTCGCCGGCGTCAATTATCAGGCTGCCGTTTATTGGCTCAAGGCAGGGCAGCTCGCGCTGAAGCGATCTGCCAATCTCGAGGCGGCCTCCCACCTCCGCAAGGGGCTCGAGCTGGTCGGATCATTGCCCGGATCTGAGGACCGCCTGCGACTGGAGCTTTCGCTTGAAAGCGCAACGGGAACGGCAATGATTGCAGCCAAGGGCTGGGGAGCACCAGAAGTCCTTCAGGCCTTTTCGAGCGCGCGGAGGCTTGCCGATACGCTAGGCGACAAGCCGCAAATATTCGCCGCGATGCGCGGCGAGAGCTCCTACCAGACCATTTCAGGCAACCTGCGCGCTGCCAAGATGCTGGGCCACCAATGCCAATCGCTCGGATTGGAACTCGCGCAAGCATCCGATGATTCGGGGTACATCCTCGAAGCACATCACCAACTCTGGGGGATCTACTATTACCTCGGTGACTACGACGCGAGCGAACGTCATGCAAGCCATGGCCTGGCCACTTATGATTACGAGCGACATCGTCACCTTGCTTGGGGCTATGCCGGACACGACCCCGGCGTATGCTGTAGGGCGTTTTCCGCACAGATGCTCTTCATGCGCGGCCATTCGGTCCAGGCGCTCGTACGCTCACGCGATGCAATAGCGCTAGCCGAGCGAGACTCGCATCCGGTCAGCACAGCACAAGCGCAGCTAAGTTTCTGCTTGGTCCACCTGATGCGGCGCGAGCCCGCCGAAGGCCTTCAATGGGCGAAGAAAGCTATCACTCTGTGTGATGAATTCGTCATGCCGTTGCTGCTTGGCCAGGCTCGTGTGTATTTCGGCTGGGCGCTCGCCGGTCTGGGGCAGTTGGAGGAAGGCATTCGCCAAATGCGCCTGGGAATTGCGGGTATCGCCGCGACTGGCGCGGATATGGGCATGGCCTACTACCTTTGCATTCTTGCGCGTAACTGCGGCGAGCGCGGCGATGCAAGCGAAGGCCTTGCCCTCCTGGCGCAGGCCTTCGATACTCTGGGCAAATCGACCTCGAAGTATCAGCTACCAGAGTTATTGCGCACAAGGGGTGAGTTGGTTTCAGCGCTGGACCCAACCGATGAAGCCGCCGAAAGCTGGTTCCAGCAATCTCTCACGGCGGCCCGCGATCAAGGCGCGAAATCCTCTGAACTGAGGGCCGCGCTTCGGCTCACCCGCCTCTATACCGGCCAAGGCCGCAACGACAAGGCGCGGCATATTCTTGCGCCAGTCCACGCCAGCTTCACCGAGGGGTTTGACACGCCTGATCTCGTAGAGGCCAAAGGCCTGCTCCGAATGCTTTCGCATTCGACGGAACGCGGGTGAAGCATTGCATCCGATACGCAAATTCCTAGTTGGACGACGTCGCCGTGGAAGGAGAAGCGATATGCAAACGTGGGCTGGTCTGTTGGTGGGCGCCGCCATGACATTTGCGAGTGGATCGGTTTCGGCAGAAGAGCTCACTATCTTTTGGGCGGAATGGGACCCGGCGAATTACCTTCAGGAACTCGTCAACGAGTATGAGAAGGAAACCGGCGTCAAGGTAACTATTGAAACGACGGCCTGGCCGGGATTCGAAACCAAGGCCTTTGCCGAGTTCAACGCCAAGGGCGACGCCTATGACATGGTCGTCGGCGACTCGCAGTGGCTCGGCGCCGGCTCGACCGGCGGCCACTATGTCGACCTCACCGACTTCTTCGCGAAGCACGATGTAGCCAAACTGATGGCCCCCGCGACGGTGAAAGTCTACGCCGAATATCCCGGCAACAGCGGCAAGTACTGGGCGATCCCGCTCGAAGGCGACGCCATGGGCTGGTCCTACCGCAAGGACTGGTTCGAAGACCCGAAGGAAATGGCAGCGTTCAAGGCCAAGTACGGCTACGACCTCGGCGTGCCGAAGGATTTCAGGGCGCTGCGCGACATCGCCGAGTTCTTCTACCGTCCCGATCAGAAGAAATACGGCGTCGCCATCTACACCGACAATGTCCACGACGGGCTGGCAGGCGGCTTCGAAAGCTTGCTCTTCTCCTACGGCGGCGAGCTTGGCGACTATTCGACCTACAAGGTCGACGGCATCATCAACTCCGACAAGGCGATCGCCGCGCTCGATGCCTACAAGGAACTCTACAAGTTCACGCCTCCGGGCTGGGCCAACGCCAATTTCATCCACGACAACCAGGCGATCACCGAAAACCTGGCCTCGATGAGCATGAACTTTTTCGCGTTCTTCCCATCACTGATCAACGAAGCGAGCAATCCCAACGCCAAGAACACCGGCTTCTTCGCCAACCCGGCAGGGCCGAACGGCGACCAGTTCGCCGCGCTTGGCGGGCAGGGCATCTCGATCGTCTCCTACTCCTCGAAGCAGGCAGAATCCCTGAAGTTCTTGGAATGGTTCATCAAGGATGAGACCCAGAAGAAGTGGGCAGCGCTCGGCGGCTACACCTGCAGCGCAGCCGTACTGAAGTCGGATGAGTTCCAGAACGCCACGCCCTACAACAAGGCCTTCCACGAGACCATGTTCAAGGTGAAGGATTTCTGGGCGGTTCCCGAGAATGCCGAACTACTGCTACAATTCAACCAGCGCGTCTATCCTTATGTGACCGGCGATTCCGGCACGGCCAAGGAAACGCTTGACGCGCTGGCAGCCGACTGGAACGCGACGTTCAAGAAATACGGCCGCCAGTAGGCCGTCTGGCCTTGGAAGGCTGGAGACCAAGCCGCTGGCTAAGAGGCGACTGAGCGGTGATCCATTGCTTTGTCGCTGTTTTGGTGACCTCAATGGCCGCTCCTGGCGCGCAATGCTGCCATCCCTACGCGCGAAAACTATTGGCTACGGGTCAAGGGCGGACTTTGGCTTGGTGCACGGCCAAGGTCTCGATCGGGGAATTGCAGACGTCCCGCTCTAGACGGGCGGCGCGAGCCACCAACCGTCTGTCAATGGTATGACCCAGCGGCACGACTCTGCGATAATCCCAAAAATGAAGACTGGAAGGAATGAGCCGTGCCCTTGCGGGAGCGGCAAGAAGTTCAAGAAATGCTGTTTGAATGCCGCCAAACAGGGTGTGCGGAGCGGGCTAATGCCTGAACGCGACCCCGTCTTCTTGGCGCAAGCGCAAGCCATGATGCGCCAGCATCAGGCTGCGGAGAGCGTGCGCCAGCAGCAGCAAGGGTACGGCAACCCCATCGTGTCGTGGGTGGATGAGGCGAACGGCTTCCGGTTCGTGGCGGCTAAGACGACGGTCCACTGGGGGAGGAATTGGGTCATCTTCCCCAACTTCCTCGACTACTTCATGAAGAAGACGCTCGGCCATGAATGGGGCGAGCGCGAACGCAGCAAGGGCCGGCACCCGCTCTTCCGGTGGTTGCAAAAGACGCAAGCATACAGCAGCCACAAGCCCGGCGACCGGAAGGTGACGACCATTGAGATGATGGGCTTCATCGCGTGCTGGCTGCACCTGGCTTATCTGACCTCTTCAACCGACGATATTGACCGCTCCTTTGCGGATGCTCGCGGGGTATCCTCGCCGCCCGCTACGATAAGGTGCGCGAAGCCGGCATTGTAATGAGCCAGGCAGTGCTGATCGCGGTCGGCATCGAATGGGATGGCAGGCGCCAGATCTTGGCCGTGGAGTGGCCAATCGCGAGAGCCGCTCGGCCTGGAAGGACTTCCTCTCGCGCTGAAGGCGCGGCCTCAGGGCGTCGAAGTCGTCTCCGACGATCATGCCGGCCTGGTTGCGGCGATCGGAGAAGTCATCCCGGAAGCACGACGGCGGCGCTACTACCTGCACTTCCTCAGAAACGCGCTCGATCACCTAACGAGGAAACGTGGCGACGATTGCCTGGAGGAACTGTGCTGGCCTACAACCCGCGCGATCTCACCGAGGCCAAGGCTGATTTCGTCGCATGGTTGTCCAAGTAGTCGGGACGTTATCCCCGACTGCCGGCTTGGGTGGAGGAGTCCATCGACGTACGCTGACCTTCTTCCGCCTGCCGCGCCAGCACCACAAGCACCTCAAGTGCACCAATATGCTTGAACGGCTTAAACGAGGAAATCCGCCGCCGCAGCGATGTTGCTATCAAGATGGGCGACCTGCGTGAGCACAAGAAACTCGCTCTGCGCCAAGCCGCATGAGCACCACCACGGCCGCCCCTTTTTGCAGAACTTCACGCACAACCGCCCGAAGGCGATCGATCGGATGGAGAGCTGTGCCGCGTTCGGTCAATGTAGCGATGAAGAGGATAGTCGCTCTAAGAGGTGCCCCGAAACGCCTGAAGATCAAATTAGACGAAGTTCGGCATGCTAGGCCGGGATAATGCGCGGCCAGCGGCAAGGCAACCGAGAAGACTATAGCTGATGTGGTATTCGGCAGCGCAATACCAGCAGTTCCTCAGCAGTCGATTGCCGACTATGCCGCCTGACCCAAATGGGTCAAGCGGATACCAATCAATCAGTGATACGCCTCCTTGTGTTATCAAACACAACATCGAGGTCGTGAAATGATGGGGGTAGCGAAGCTCTTTAGTTGCGACACTCGCTTTGCTGGCGGTAGCCGGCAGCCTGCCTTTTCCACAGGCCGGGGGTTCGCGCCTTCGCTTGCCAATGCGGCGAGGAAGGTTGCCAGGAAGACAGCAATGGGGATGTTTGCGCACCCGGTCGTCAAAGGCTGCACCGCCAGACTCGGCTGCCCTCCGCCACATAATTGCGTTTAAGCCGCGCACTCTGAATCGCTTACTCACCTGACCTCCTCCGCGAGCAGAGAGGGAGGAGGGAAACCTAGGAGGAACAGACCATGCGCTACAAACTAGCAGTTACTATCCTCGCATCAATGATCGGACCCTTCGCGGCCACGACACCCATCGCAGCCAAGACGATCGGCGCGGTGGTATGGGACACCTGCAGAGGGCCAATGTCCAACAAGTACGACAGAATCCGGTATCCGAAAGTGTTCGTCGGCGGCTATCGGCATAGCGACGGCGAGGCATATTGTTTCTGGCGGCACAACAAAGGCCTCAAATATACGATGAAGAACGCCCGTTCCATGATTACCGCCACGCTGAATGATTGCTACAGCGCCGGTTATGACCTGTGCCAAGTAGTCGCCCTAAACGGCTCCCTCACCGAGAACGGGCTCCGAATCCGCAACTTGTCGGTGGCAGACGCCAGGTATTCACGGCAACAAAGGCAGCAACAAACGGCAGGCAACGTGGACGCGTTCTTGAACGCATTCGTTGGCGGGCTCGGCGCGGCTGGGGCTTTCGTACCATCGCCGCCTCGCGAAACGTACCGCCCAGCGCCGCGGTACAACAAACAAGCTGACAATTACATCCGTCAAAACAACAAACAGCTTCTCCCAGGGGGCAGCGTCTGTACCGCCGCGCAGCGGGCGAGAGGTTGGTCAGCGGAACGTTGCATGCTGAACTAGGCTCAAACCGATCAGAGACTTGAGGCGGAAAAGCTTTCCTGATTCACGTATGATGGGAATCTCGGGAAGTGGCGCATGGCGCTCTTCTCGTTGCCGGATGAGGCGTGGGCGGCGATCGAGCCGCATTTACCCGGGCATCAGTCCGGCGCCAGGCGGGTCGAGGCAGCCTTGATCATCGTAGGCCTCTTCGGAGGGACCAGGTGCAACTTGATTTCGGAAGTCCTCAGCTTTTCACGGGGCACGTGACGTCTATCGTTCGATGAGTCCTTCTGGATGATCTCGCTGCGATTGCGCCCAAAGTGTAAGCGGGCAGCTGAGGCCGTTCAGCGCTGGTAATTCCATGGCATGAGGGCGTCGATATCGCTGTTTGGCCAGCCATTGGCAAT
>NZ_JAMYOG010000033.1:0-34575 GCF_040319725.1 Mesorhizobium sp. M0894
AAGTTCCCATCAGCCATCGCATCAAGAAATGCGCCTGGAACGACGACTATCTCATCAATGCCATCACTCATATGCGATAGCCCTGGGGTAATCGGGGACAGTCAGGTTCGAGCCGACGATGTAAACGTCGCTGCGCTGGAACTCGTTTCGAAAAGTGGTGAAGTGGGACTGGGCTTCATCCAGACGCTCTTCAATCCCCTGCCCGACCAGACTGAGATCGAGACCGTTTTCGAAAACGAGGTTTGGCCGGGGCTGAAAGGACATAAGGCGATCGCGCTGGTTCATCGTGTGAACCGCCCGCGCGGTGGCAATCAGCGGGCGTACTCCCTGCCTTTTCATGAAGCGATCCAGGTGGCGCTTTGGGATCTTGCGGCAAAGGAAGCTGGCCTACCCCTTCACGTGCTGCTCGGCAGTCGTCGCAACCGTGTGAAAGCCTACGCCAGTGGCCTCGATTTTCACCTCGACGACGATGCTTTCGTCTCCTTGTTTTCCCACGCGGCGTCGCTTGGCTATTCCGCTTTCAAGATCAAGGTCGGCCACCCGGATTTCGATCGCGATCTGCGGCGCCTGGAGCTGTTGAAAACCTGCGTGCCGGCAGGCTCGGAAATCATGATCGACCCGAACGAGGCGTGGACCTCGAAGGAAGCGCTAATGAAATTGGTGGCGATCCGCGATGCCGGCCACGATCTTCTCTGGGTCGAGGATCCAATCCTGCGTCACGACCACGAAGGATTGAGAATGCTCAGGCAGGCAATGACATGGACTCAGATCAACAGCGGCGAGTATCTGGATCTTCAAGGCAAACGGCTTCTTCTGGAAGCCCACGCAGCCGACATCCTGAATGTCCACGGTCAAGTCACCGATGTTATGCACATTGGTTGGCTGGCCGCCGAGCTCGGCATCCCGGTCAGCATCGGCAACACCTTTCTGGAGATCGGCGTGCACATGGCGGTCGCGCTGCCGGAAGTCGAATGGCTGGAATATTCGTTTCAGAACTTCGATCATCTGGTGGAACAGCCCATCGAAATCCGGGACGGCTACGTCTATGCGCCCGATCGACCTGGCCATGGATTGGTACTGTCCGAAAGAGCGCGCGGCGAATGGATGAGACCAAGGCGCCTGATACGGTCGGAACTGGGTACCGCGCCAGAAAATGCACGCCTCCCTGGCAAGTGAGTGAATGACCGAGCCAGCTTGGGAGTTGGCGATGCATGGCACAATTCACGCCACCTCGAAGACCACATGTCCGAAGAACGTGCCGACACGATGCGCGCGATCATCTCCTGGGGCGCTACGCGGAGTTGTTCGGCTACGACGAGCCGTCGAAGCAATTCGACCTCGAGAACCCGGCGTGAGCGAGTTCGCAGGGCTGTCTTCTCAGGAACATTCCATGATTTCGATCGAACAGGCTGCCAATTAATTTGGGCATCGTCCTGCCGCGCGGGTCCGGGATCGGGTTCCTCGGTGCTGGAATTATGTTTCTCAAGAAGGAACTGAACGTGTGCGACCTCAATACTGCGCCGACCCGCTGGTCTTCCGCCGCGTTCGGCGTCCTCGCCAAGCCCGCCGGACGCTCCTCGCCGCGGTCGCGGCTGGTTAACCGAGTTCGAGCCCAGTTTCTCGTCCGTGTGGTCTGCCGCAATCCCGACGTCGGCATCGGTCATCTGAGCCTTCGGCGCCTCGACCGCCCCGATCTGAAGAGCACCCGCGCGTTTCGAGGTAACGTCCAGCAATCGGCGACAACCCGCAACCAATGCCGGTTGAAGCTGTTGTGGGACGGCTCGGCCTCGAGCCTGCGGTTTCGGCAGCGCGATAGTCTAGGGCGTCGAGACCTTGATAGAGTGTCGAAGATAGCTTCCGGCCTGGTTTCCACCGCCATACGAACTGCGGCGGGTGATCAATTGGCTGTCACATGAACCAGCTCATGAGCATTCCGACCATGCACATCGCCATAGCGATCGTGGAGGCCCATCCCAGCCAGCGCAGCCAGCCCTTGACGGTGAAGTCGCCCATGACCTTTGGCTGGGCTGTCATTATCATCATGACCGTCATGACCGGAACGGCGACGACACCGTTGACGACGGCTGTCCAATACAGCGCCTTGATCGGATCGATTGGACCGAACGTGATCGCTGCTCCGAGCCCCGTGGCCGCGGCAAGAGTGCTGTAAAACGCCACAGCCTCCCCAGGTCTGCGCGACAACCCCACGGGCCATCGTCTCGCCTCGCCAATGGCGTAAGCCGCCGCGCCGGCCAGGATTGGTACCGCCAGCAACCCTGTCCCGACGATGCCGAAAGCGAAGATAGCAAAGGCAAAATCGCCGACGATCGGCCGCAGCGCCTCGGCCGCCTGAGCGGATGTCTCGACGTCGGTGATGCCGGCTTTGTTCAAGGTCGCCGCGGTCGCGAAGATGATCGCCAGCGCGATGACGTTGGAGAATGCCATGCCTATGAGAGTGTCGGCGCGTATTCGCGAGAACGCGTCGACCGCCTGACGTGGAGCCCTCAACAACGATTTTCTGCGATGATTTGCGTGGACCTCTTCGGCCTCCTCTGACGCCTGCCAGAAGAAGAGATAGGGCGAAATCGTCGTGCCGAAGATAGCGAGAAGCGTAGTGAAGAACTCGTTGCTCCAGACAATTCGCGGGACCAGCACGCCACCCAGTGCTTCGGCCCAGGGAACTTGCACAGCAAACACGACAGCGACATACGAGAACAGGCTCAACGTCATCCATTTCAAGATGAGCGCGTAGCGATCGTAGTTCACGAAAACGATTCCAATTACGCAAATGGCTGCGAACAGGACGACATAGAGAACGGTCGGGCCGCCGATTAGAAGCTTCGTCGCATCGGCCATGGCGCTGAGATCGGCGCCGATGTTGACGGTATTTGCGATGAACAGAAGAGTTACGATGGACTGTAGAAGCCAATTCGGATAGTGGCGGCATAGATTGCCTGCGATGCCGTGGCCGGTGGTCCTTCCGATGCGCGCACTGATTTCCTGAATCGCGACCATCAGAGGATAGGTCAGCAGCATCGTCCATCCGATTGCGAACCCGAGTTGGGCCCCCGCCTGGCTATAGGTGCCGATCCCGGATGGATCATCGTCCGACGCGCCAGTGATGAGGCCCGGCCCCAGTCTGCGGAGGATCGTCTTCTTCACGGGAGAGACAGATGAACTCGGTCGATTTTTCTTGGAAGCCGCCAGCTCATCCATTGCGTCGGGTCCACAGAGCAAAGCCAGCAGCACCAGTAGCTGCCGCGATTTCGCCAATACCAATACCGTAGAAACGTGCCACTTTGGCGGAGGATCTCCGCCCTCCGAAGGCAGAAGTTACAGGTTCGAATCCTGTCGGGTGCAGCATTGCCGCAGTTCGTTTGCGACAACTATTCCTGCTGGAATTGACAGGGCCAATCTTCAGGCCTCGTCAAGCCAGAAGTCAACTCGGTCCGGGCGTCTCCGCAAGCCATGTTGAGCTGCCACTGGGACAGACCCACCGAATTGGAAAGGTCGAGGCCCTCGATACGGGTCAGAAACAAAAAAGCGCGGTCAAAGTCTACCGGCGCGGTGAACGTCGCTCCTCGGAAGTCCGCCCGTGCGAGATTGGCAAACGAGAAGCGGCTGCCGCTGATATCGGCGTCATGGAACTGCGCACGCCCCAATTCTGCCTTTGTGAAATCAACATTGGTCAGATTGGCGCCCTGGAAATTCGAGCGCTGCATTTCCGCGCTCGCAAACACAGCGCCCTGCGCGTCCATACGGCTGAAGTCGGTCCTGTAGGCCTCGATTCTGTCGAACCGGGCGCCTTTGGCGGTCGAGTCGGCCAGGGAAGCACGCACAAGCGTTGCCTTCTCAAGATTTGCGGCAACGAGATTGCTGTTCCTGAGGTCGGTCGAAGTGAAATCAACACCGAACAGGTTCGCCCCGCTCAGGTCCTGTCCTTCTAGGATGAGAAGCTTCTTGTCACACTCGCGCCAATTGACGCCAGGCGTCGCGGCTGCGTCGCAATTTTGAGCGGCAGTGGCGTTCTGCCAAGCAAACACAGTGCAAAGCGCTAGAACCAAGCCGGATGCGCCGTAAGCTCTGATTCGCCTCAAAGTCATTGTTGCTGGACCTCTGCTACTCGCCGACACTCAACCTTACCACATCTGCTGACACACGAGCCACGGTGACCACCGCGGTCACAGTTAGCGCATTTCTCATATTCACGATTTGATGTTGATCAACCGATCAACCCGCGCGTGGGGCGCGATTTGCGAGCGCCTCCCCATATCATCGCCGGTCCAGCAGAGCGCCCTGAAAGAATCGCCAGCCCGAAAGCGGACTATAACGCTAGCATCGACTACGCGCGCGCAGAAGCAAGCCGTGAAAACGTGGTTGTGAAGATCATCGAGTAGCGTGCCGGCTAAGCGTATCTCTAGGGAGCGAGGATGATCACGCCGCCAAGACGACACGGCGTGCCGATCGCGAGATACTGCCAGGAGGCCATGGGGCCGGGATTCCAAGCCATCGTAGGTTGCCTGCTTGGGCCGGATGGACGCGAGGCGAAATCATGCAATCCCCGCGACGGCTCATCGCCGCCGACAATATGGACCCAGAAAGAGAGGCGAGGACGGAAGCGGAGCTTGCGATTGCCGAGCGATGGTCTTCTTGCTCGTCGGTCCTCTCTAGCGGGTTCCCGGGAGGGCGATGCAAAGCTAAGTCTCTGCGCGGCGACGCCACCACGTGAGCCCGCAAGCGAAGACCCAGTTGAAATAGATGAGGGCGATAACCGGCCCGGCCAGGGGACCTTGCAGGTGCCAATAATCAAGGAAGTACCGTGCGCCTTCTGATAGCGTTCCATACGCCGTACCTACGAGCACGACGCATGCGGTAACAAGCAATCCGTTAGCGATATGGAGTGAAGGTATAGTGCGCAGTGCGTTGAGCCAAGCGGCAAACGAGACCGCAGCTAATGGCAGGCAACTCAACGCGCCCGCGATCCACCCGTGGCCAGCGCCAGCCAACGCGATGAAACCGAACAGCAGCAAGGCGCCGAACAGCGAGGCGATGACGTATTTCATGCGTCTAGTTCCGGGACTCCGAGTCCTTCTTAGCTACGGCCATCCCATTCTCCTCGCGGAAATCCTTTAGCGAAGCGTGCCGCAAATCCTATTCACCGCGCAAGTACTTTACGCGGCCAGCCCGTACTTGCCAGGATGCGACCTCTAGGAGAAGCCGTCAGCTAATTTCTTTGTCCAGCTTGCAATCGCGAGCCCGCACGCGATGCCGACACAATCGGCAAACCAGTCGAAGATATCCATGTCGCGACTTATTATTTGCATGCCCTGCAGTATCTCGATCGCGCCGCCAGTAAGGGCGAGAAAAACTATCAGCCTTGCTCTGTGCTCTGGCCAACCAAGACTGCCGATAGCCGTCAACACGACGAACGCTGCGGCGTGATTGAGCTTGTCATCGTGAGAGGTGAACCCGAAACCAAAATTCTGCAAAAGCCACACCGGTGAGAGCGCGAGCACGAGGACACCGGCCAGTGTGACCAGAAAAGCAATCCTTGCCACGATGGGAAAAGGTCTCGCACGCAACAAATCAGGCCACTCCTTTTATCCGAACCTAGGACGCCGCTACTTCGAACATAGCCATCCGCACGTGGCGGCACATTGGGGAACAGAGTCCATTGCCGCAGATGGCTGGGAAAAAGGTAAATTGGAATCTCGGTAGGCTTCTGCGTTTAATACGGCAGTATCAGGGCGGGCGTCAGAAGCGGGCTGCGATCGGTGCCACCGACCAATGCAGCAATCGGAGGGGGAGTTTGCTGCGCGTACCGAACCGGCCACCCGGTTGTTCACCAACGGCGGCCGCGCCAGCAAGAGCTGCAGCGGAAAAACCAAAACGAGCTGCTCGGGCGGCAGCAGCGACAAGACAGCCGCAACCGCAATCAAGTCGCGGGGCGCCTCGGAGATCCCTGCGTCCGAAAATCAACGATTCAGCCACGGTCAGCCCGTGAGGCGCGCACGAAAGAGCGTGGAGCCGTCCGCCAGGCGCGACCTCGAAATATCCCGGAATCCAGCCTCGGTCATCCACGCGCGATACTGACCTTCAGTGTACGATTCGCCGTGGCGATAGAGGTTCAAGAAAGTGACATTCAGAAAGACACCCTCAGGCGGGCCGAGGCGGTCGTCATCGACGACACCCCACCCCGCAATTGCGATCTCGCCTCCGGGTGTGAGGCAACGTGCCGCGTTCAGGATCGAACTGCGCGCCTGGTCCGGCGGAGGCACCTGGACGACGGCCTTCAGGATCGCCAGATCGTGCCGACCGATCGATGGAGCGACAGTTATGTCCCCCTCTTCGACGACCACGTCGTCTGCACCGTATTCTGACAGGATCGCTGGCGCGACCGCTGCGACCGTTGGGAGCTCCATCAGCGTCGCCGCAATCTGCGGCCACCGCTCCCGAAGTCCGACAAGAATGGTCCCGGAGCCCCCGCCGATGTCGATCACCGAACTGATCGCCGAGAGGTCCATCTTCCGGGCCAAATGTCGGCCGAAAATCACCCCGCCCGGTGCGAGCCTGCGGCTGAAAGCCGCCGCGGCCTCGGCCCGCGCTTCGGAGAAGTCGTGCAGCGCAGCCGGCCGGTTCTGTCGCAGCGACTCTGCCGTCAGCAAGTCGGCTCCCCAGAGCTCCCGCAGGAGGGCATGATCGCCGCCGCGATAGGTTGGCTTGGACGCGTCGAGGAAGGCTGACGCTTCGGCTCCGTTGCGAAATTGACCATCGTTGACTTCGAGAAGACCAATGCTGGCGAGCGCGTAGAGGAGCCGCGACAGACGATCGGGCTCGACTTGGAGCGCGGCCCCAAGGCCGTCAGCGGTCACCGCGCTGCTCCCGAGCCGGGTGAAGATGCCGAGGTCCAGCCCGGCGCGAAGCGCCAAGGCCGCGGGCACCGCTGCGATCAGTTTGTCGATCCGATCAGAACCAACCATGCCACATCTCCTTGCGCAATCCAGGACCGAGTTTGAGGCTCGGAAGATCGGATTGGACCGAGGCGGCGCTGTCCTCACCTATCCAAGCTGAAGAGTTGTGCGACCGACCGTGAAAAACACGCCGCACTCTACAGCACGACCGGTCTATCAGGCATTGCACCACGCCAGTGGCGTGGAATTGGGTTGGGCTGTACCCGGTGCGCGGGTTTGTGAAAGATCATACCCGCGCCGCTGCTTAGCTACTGAAATTTGGGACTTCAAAATGCCGTTCAAACGAGCCGTCCATACCATTCCGATCTTCATCGCGGTGACTTTCACCAGATCCTGGCTTCGCAGCGCGCCACCGGAAAGAAGATATCGATAGCCGTTGATGGTCATCCAGTGCGCGCGCGCTAGATGCGTCTGCCAGGCTGTGAAGGCCCGCTCCGGCTCCTTGTGCGAATCCACGTGCAGAACGATCCTAGAAACTTCCCTCCAATCGGCCCCTTCGTCAGAAGCATCAAGCAGGCGGATAAAGGTAAGCAGGTGCTCTTCGTCGTAGCCAGGCGCCTCGTCGGCAACGTCGGTGTCTAGCAAGGGCTTGAGCATGGCCCAAGAGAAAAACGCACCCGTGGCAAAGCGTCAAGCGAGAAAAGCTCGCCAGAACGCTATCGTAATCACGATCAGATTGCGCACCAACTCCGGATGCTGGATGGCCGTTCTGAAGCGCCGAGGCACCCGAACAGCCGGGGATGTCTGCCTGGCGATGCCGAGGGCGCGAGAGTTCGGCGATATCATCGCCGCTGCTTCCGCGGGCTCATGCGCGTGTCGCGCAGACCGGTCCGGCTGTAGCCTTCGACGTCAATGGGACGCTGACCTGGCACTTCTCAGACAGCGGGCCCAGTGATCTGGGCCTCGTTCCTGCCGCTGCCGATCGGTGGCATTGTGTCGGACCTCGACCCCGCCGAATAAGCTGCTGTTGCATTGCTTCATCAGCAGGCTGCCGACCTCGAGCGCCTCCCAACCTTGTCTGGAGCTGATGAAAGCGAAGCGTGCCGGTTGATATTTGCAACGAATGAGGTTTGTTGGCGGAAACGACGAATTGTTTGCCTGATTCCGAAATAAACAGCTCATCCGTTTCAACGCGTGCCATTAGACAAGAGGAAAACTCGATGAACGTTTCTCCGGACCGAAACAACCAGGCTGATCTCACATCAATTACGGCCGACATCGTTTCCGCCTACGTGTCGAACAATCCCTTGCCGGTCGGCGAGTTGTCGAAGCTGATTGGGGACACCTATGTTGCTTTGCAAGGGATCGGCACGCCTGTCGTTCCGGCCGCAGTCAAGCTGGAGCCGGCGGTGTCGATCAAGAAATCAGTGTCACCTGATTTCATCATCTGCCTGGAAGACGGGAAGAAGTTCAAATCCCTCAAGAGGCACATCGGAGTTCATTACAATTTAACGCCCGACGCGTACCGCCAGAAATGGAGCCTGCCGTCCGACTATCCGATGGTGGCGCCGAACTACGCAGCCACCCGCTCGGCTCTTGCGAAATCAATTGGGCTCGGGCGCAAGGCGGCGCCCGCACCAGCAGCGGCAGAAAAACCAAAACGAGCTGCTCGCGCCGCGGCGGCGACAACAACCGCAACGGCCGTCAAGTCGCCGGTGAAGAAGGCGCGCAAGGCACTCGTCAAAGCGTAGCGTGCTGCACCCGATAAGGAGCTCCAAGCAGTGTCGTACCTGAACGTGGCGAAGCCCGCCTTTTGCGACGGGGCTCCGTGTTGGGGCGGATCACTCTGCGGCGCGGCGGGAAAATGATGAGCGAGAACTCGTTTTTTGTCTGGGTATCGACCACGCTTGCATAAATCGGAGCAGGAAAGCTTGGATCGTCGAGCTTGACCGAGTGATATTCGCGGCTTTCGCGACGTCTTCCATGCGGTGCCGACGCGCTCGTTCTGATTGACCTGCTTCCGGCCCGCTCAGATGAACCTCGCGGGTAGGGTGGAGGCGCTGGCCGGCTTCGGGCTTAGCACGGGCGACATTGCCTGCGTGCTCGCCACAGACGAGCAGGTTTAAGGCGACCTATGCCCATAAGCTCGAGAGCGGCGCCATCAAGGCCGACGCACGGGTCGCCGAGAACCTATACCGCAAGGCGAGCGGTGAAGGTCGAGGGCCGTCACTGAAGCAATCTTCTGGCTGAAGACCAGGGCGCGCCGGAAGGAGACGTCGATCCATGAGCTAGAGGGAGACACATCAGTGACCTTCGTCACCACCTTCAGCGCTGGTCCAGCTTCTTCGCAGTCTCCCGCTGCTTCGATTCGATCTCGTCCAGTACTGCTTCTGGCGCAATGTCTCTCTTAATCTCGCCGACTTCTATATCGCTTAAGGCTGGTTTTACACTCAACCGATCCGCAATTGAATCGACAAGTTCAGTAAGCTTTGTGAGTTCGTGCTCCGTTAGCAGGCTCACCTGAAGGTCCAGATCCGCCCGTTTATCTGCGGCAACTGACATCCGGTTTTGGCTGATCAGTACAAAGGTCGAGAGGAATATGGCCTCGACGGAAGCTACCATAGCCAATATCACGAATGTCGGATCAAATGGCGGAGTGATCGGTATCCAGCCCAAGTTCAAGACGATCCAGCCGCCATACACGGCCAAGTGAAGGTACACGAAACGCATACTGCCCGTAAAAGAAGTAATCGCCTCAGCGATTTTCTCTTCCAAAGTTGCATCGCTTGCTTCCTTCGCCCGGCGCTCCTCAATCGCTTGGATATTGCGTTTCAGTGTTTGGCTGAGTTCAGTCGGAGGTGGCGGAGGCAACGTTGGAGAATCCATGGAACACCCGTTGGATAGCTATCGGTACTGCCACTCAGGGCAACGTACAAAATCATGGATATTCGACTTTGTTCCCGACTAGAGCCATCTAATCATTGGCTCCGCTTTTTACCGGGGCCCGGGGTCTTAGACGCTTGGCGCCACCAAACGGTGGTTTGCAGTTTGCGCACCCTTGGGGAGGTCAAGTTGCCGAGCGCAGTGGTGTCTCCACGCGGCGGTAAGGCCGCTCGGGACTGGGCATCGAGGCTCAGCGCACCGCGGTCGTCCAGGGGGTGCTACGGCCCTCTGTTTAGGGCTCGGAGTGCCCGATGTCCGGTTCCGCCTCTACATCGTGACGCGTGCCCCTCATGGGAACATCGCCCAGGACCGATGAGCACCACGTGCTGCAGCCTTCCGACTGATCCTTCCCGGCAACCGCCGTCACGACTATACCGAATGCAAGCGAAATGGCGAGGGCGACACCCATTGGGAGATGATGCATGCCTGCCCGCCTACCGAGCGCTTGGAAGACGGTCGATGGAACGTTTGGAGATAGTCCCATCACCGCCTCAACATGCCTAACGAACCGTTATGCGGCTGGCGGCACGGTGCTGCTTGATCGAACCATCGTCGCAGGCGGGGGTTCTGCCCAAGACAACAAAAGCCCGCCGACCGAAGCCGACGGGCCAAGTGCAACCAACAGCTGATCACAATTTGCTGTCTGGCCGGAGTACAGGCACCAACACGCGAAAGGGCCGAAAGTTCCGCAGATGCTAATATACAACATGTGCGAGGCTGGCCCGGAATTCCGGTGGGAGATCCGACCCGGCGGAACCTTTCAGAGCCGCATGCCTTGTCCCTTTTGGATGAAGGAGACGACAAATGAGCCTTGACATAGGAAAGGTCGCCATAGCGTTGCTTGGCCTGCTTGCCTACAAGAACAAGGACAAGATCGGCGAGCTGATCGCGGGAAAGAGATCGACAGATCCCAATAGTGCCGGCTCGCCCGGCGGCCTCGGCGACATCCTGGACCGCCTCAGGAATGCAGGTGCCGGCGACCAGGTTGATTCGTGGGTAAGTAAAGGATCAAACCGACCCGTTCAGCGGGAGCAGGTTGAAAAAGCAATCGACCCGCAAACGTTGAACGATCTGGCCGAGCAGACCGGATTGTCCCATGACGAGCTTCTCGATCGGCTCACAAGAGAACTCCCTGACGCAGTGGACAAGCTCACTCCCGACGGCCAGTTGCCACCGAGCAAAGGTCCAAGTCTCCTGGACGAGGTCCCAAGGACTGGTCGCACTTAGCGCCACCTCGCCACGACATGTCAGGTCATCCCGGGTCGCTATCGCTCGCGGCCCTTCGCGAACGCGGCTTTGAATGCCGCAAAGGTCTCTGGCGGAACACCCTCAAACTCGTACCGCTTGCCGCTGGCCACGAACCACACCGAAAGTACCTTCCGCTCGGGATCGTACTCCGTTTTGCGAATCGAGGTAGAGGGCATAAAGGATCAACGAGCGGAAAAGCCGTCGCGTTCCTCGTCTTTGATGGCGGGGCGCAAAGGAAGCCCGGCGGCGCGACCGTCCCTCTAGTTCAGCGCCGGCGGCTGCCCTGGCCTGAAACTTTTCAGAGCGGCAGCGATGCCCATCATGATGGACGGGTCAGGAAAGTCGAGCAAGCGCAACGTGCCCGGCTCCTCGCCGCAAACGCAACGGATTGGCACGATTTGGTAGTCATCGTCGAACGGCGTGCCGCAGCCGTTTGCAAGAAAATCATATTCCGGGAAGCAGGCCTTCAGGAATGCTTCGACCTCGCGCAACACCGCTTCGGACCGAGCCCCTGAAGGTGGCAGGATGACGAAGCTATCGACCTCGTCGCTTGCCGGAGTACCGGAAGTATTGATGGCAGTAAGCATGAAGAACCCGACATAGCTCCTGGCGACTTTGGAACCAAACGCGGCATCTCGCGCGTTCCGTGAGGCTGCCCGCCGCCGTATGCCGGCGGCGGGCGCATCGTCCGCTACCATGATTGGCGGCTGTACCAGTCATCGACGTCGGATCGGACCCTGTCCTTTTCGATGCCGTAGCGTTCCTGAATTTTGCCTTCGAGCTGGTCACGCTTTCCGGCAATTAGATCGAGATCGTCATCAGTGAGCTTGCCCCACTGTTCTTTAACTTTGCCTTTGACCTGCTTCCAGTTTCCTTCCACGCGGTTCCAGTCCATGGTTTTCTCCATCAGGCGGGATCGCCATAGTTACGAAACGATTGTCACCGGTTTTGGTTCTACGAAACGAAAGGCTTCCCGATCAGTTGCTTGGATCGGCTGAACGCAAAAAGCCCGCCGCACCTTTTCGGCACGGCGGGCTTCAGGTAGAAAATCAGTCGTAGATCTTAAAAGTTTTGCGGGTACCTGGATCAACCAGGACGGTTCGTCCCTCGGCAACTACATAGCGGTACTGAACGTCCGGCACTTCGTAAAGCTCTGACTGTGTCGGGCAGAGCGGTGCCAATGTTGAGCTCAGCACAGGGAAGGCTCAGGGATGCTATCGGCTTCTTCTTTACATATTCCCGGATCACCATGTCTTGCTCAGGCTGAATGATGACGTCCTGAGCGGCGGCGGTTCCGATACCTACGAATAGAAAGATTCCTGTGGCAGCAGATAAAAGTTGCTTTCCCATATAGCAATCCTCCAGCGAGGCAACCTTCCGCTACGGTGCTTGATGCTTCCGTGCGAGGCTACTTACCTAAACGGGCAGAAGGACTTGTTGGAGCGCTCCTCGCCTGGGCCATATCCAAGGGCCTCAAGCTCGCTGATCTCTTGGGCCGGGGGCATGGTGCCGATGCGGTCCCAGAACGCCTTTCGCTTCTCCGCCAGCGGGTCAGCCTTTGGATCGAGCTTGTCGCCCACCTCTTTTCGCCAGCTGAGCTTGTCGGCGTCGGTGTGGATGTAGGGCAGCTGCTGCGCACGAAGCGTCGCCGGCCCGACATACACATGACTTGAGCGGGTCGATCGTCTGCGCCAGGGCCTCCAACGTATACGGATAGTCTTCTGGCGCCTCCGTGAAGCTGAACCCGGGCAGATCGGGCGCGACGACCCGTGCCACTTCCGCCAGCGGGTTGATGACGTCGCGGAAGCTGTACGATGAGCTGGGCTGGCCGTGGAGCAGCAGGACACCGGGCGCATCGCGCCGCCCCGCCTCGCGATCGAACAAGTTCACCCCGTCCACTTCGACCGTATGATGCTTGGCTTTATGAACGTTCAGCATGGCCGTTTTCCGTCTTTGGTTTGCAGCGAGCGAAGAAACCTGATAAATCGGTCAATCCGGTTACGTTTTGTAACCATGTAACGGAATATTAAAGGTTAAGTTCCCTGTCGCGCGATCCCACGGCCTGGGTGCCAGAGCACTTCATAGGCGGCCACGCCGCCCTCGACCTTTCGAACGCCGTGTATGACCGGCGAAACCCGCCCCTGCACAATGAACTCTTCAACTCCCCTCGCGATATCGGGACGTGGTTGCTCGCCGCGGGGTTGGCAGACGAACAGGAAGCAGTGGCCGTTGCCGAGATACGGGATCGGCACTTCCTCCACGAAGTTCGTGACATACGGGAATCGTCATACGCGCTCTTCGACGCGATCGCCTCAAATCTGGAGCCTCCCTCGCAACCGCTTGGTCTTTTATGCTCACGCGCCGCAAACAGGTTGGGAGCCCAGCAAGTCGCGTGGGATGGGACACGGCTCGCTCTGGCGTCTGATCAATGGGAAGACCCAGCCTTGGTGACCGCATTCCTTGCGTTCTTGTCCATCGAGGCGTTTTTTACGCTACCCCGCGCAAGGCTCCGCGTGTGCCCACGATGTGGGTGGCTCTTCGTAGACATCTCACGGGGCGGAAAACGTCGCTGGTGCAATATGCGGGTTTGCGGGAATCGCGAAAAGGTAGCCCGCCATCGGGGCCAAGTGGCATCGTACGAGGTAAGATGACAACGCATCCCGCGCCATGGCCTCATTCGTCGCATATTGTGGGCTCCGGATTCAAACATCATGGCGCGTCGTTGTGCCACCGGCGAGCTCGGCGCGAGCTGACTATTCGTTTGTTACAGGTTTGTTGAGGTTTCCCCCGGCACCGAAGGTGTCCCCGGATGCCAGTTCGCAGAGCTGGCGATCAGTGCAGCAAAGGCAAAGACCAAGCTTGCACCGCTGATGCCTGCCCAGCCGGCCTGGGCCCAGCATACTCCAGCGAGACTGGAGCCGGCCGACCCACCCAAGAAGAACAACCCGGTGAAAAGCGCATTCATGCGTCCGCGCGCCTCCGGTCGGACTGTGTTGATGGCGATGCGGCCGAGCACCTGGTCGGCGACAGTACCGAGATTAAGCAGAACCGCCCCAATGGCCAACGCCGCGAGCGACAGCCAGGGGAAGCGATCCGCCTCCCAGAGACCCCAGCCGCCGGAAGTTGGCAATCCGATGAGCACGACGCCGATGAAAGCCGACAGGTGTGCAAATCGCGTTGCGCCATCTGACCAGCCTCGATCGGCGATCCGGCCCGTGAAAGGCGCAATCAACGCAGCGGGTATGCCGACCAGTGCGAAGGCTGCAATGCCAATCTGGTCGAGCCCGAATGGTGGCTCAGCAAGCCTCAGGGCGACCGCCGTCCAGAAAATATTGAAGGCAGCCATCAGCAGGAACTGATAAAGCACGCGACGGCGCAGCAATGGCTCTTCACGGATCAGCTTCCAAAGCGATCCGATGAGAGCGCCGTACTGAAGACCGGTCGCCGGGCGATGAGCCTTGACAACGCGCGCAAGGATCAGGCCGAGCACAGCAACCAATACGGCCATGATACCATAGAATGCACGCCATCCAAGAAACTCGGCAGCCAGGCTTGCGGACGGGCGCGACAGGAGGACGCCCACCACGATGCCGCTCTGCACCGTGCCCACGATGCGGCCCCGATCTTTTTCCGCCGCCAGTCTCGCGATGACCGGAACGAGCATCTGCGCGACCGTGGAGGTGATGCCGACGGAGGTCGAGGCGACAAGAAAAAGTGCCGCCGTTGGGGCAAGCGCGCTGGCAATCAGCGAAAGCACCATGAGGACAAGTGTCAGCCCGATAAGCCAACGGTTCTCCATCAGATCGATGAGCGGGACCAGGAAGATCAGTCCGGCTGCGTAACCAAGCAGTGTGACGGTCGGAACCAACCCCGCCATTTCCGGACCAACCTCGAATGTAGTCCCAATCAAGCCGAGCAACGGTTGAGAGGCATAGAGGCTCAATACGATTGCGGCGATGGCGGCGGTGAAAACTGGGACCAAGCGGCCCTCGGTGGCAGAGGCATTGCTTCTGCCAGGGTAATCGAGAGATGACGTTCCGTGTCTGCGCCGTGGCACGAGTTGGAAGATCAATTGGGAGACCGACATCGGAGATACCCTCTTTGCGAGAAAATGGCCGAAGGCGTCGATGAGATCAGGCGGCCGCGGCCGCCCCGCGCGACGCTGCAGCAAGTTCCTCGAAAAACTGATGCAACGTGCGGGGCTGGCGTCCGAGGATGGCACGCAAGGTCAGGCTGTTTCCGGCGGAACCGAAGTCGGAATAGGACTGAAATACCCGTTCGAGCTGAGCAAGCTGCTCCCCCCGGAAGGGCGGCTTCGCGACAGCGGTCCATTGCTCGAACGTCACCTCGGCTGCCTCCACGGGCCGGCCAAGGGCGACGCTCATCATCCCCGCAATTTCAACGCGATCGTGCATACTTTCTGCCGCAAGCTCGAAAGAGCCGTAGGCGAGCCGGTCGGACGTCAGGGCCTCGGCCGCCACTTCGGCGACGTCGCGGTAGTCGACACGCGCCAGGCGCGCCGTTTTCGCAAACGGCTCGGCAAAGACGCCGGTTTCCACCACGCCTTTCCAAGCAGCTGCCATGTTCTGAAACAGCGTCGCCGGATAGAGGATGGTGTAATCCAAATTCGCGCGGAGAATGGCCTGCTCAACGGGCAGCTTGCTTGCGTGGTTTGCAAGTCCGTTCGCCGGGTGGATAACTGAAGAGAAAACGAACTTGCGGATACCGGCACGCTTTGCGGCCTTGACCATGGTTATGCCTAGGTCCGCTTCATCGGCCACGAACGGCGGTCCGACATGATAGACTCCGTCGACGTTTCTCAGCGCTGCCTTTAGGCTCTCCGGATCTCGAAGGTCACCTGAAGCAATTTCGGTCGCTCCGCTCGCGCGTGCCGTCGCAGCAGCGTACTCACTGCGGACCAACGCCCTCACCGCTATGCCCCGCCGGGCAAGCTCGGCCGCGACGAAGCCGCCGCTGCGGCCGGACGCACCGACAACCAGAACAGTTCGTTTCTTGGGTTCTGACATGAGTTCTTCCTTTCGTAGCGAGGTGGCGTCCCTGCCCCATCGAGTGAAATATCGAGTTCCGCTTTTCGGATGGTAGGCGCGGAAAATGTGATATGGTCTCTCTAAATTTGAGAGATCATCATGGGCGGATTTCGAGACATTGAGGCGTTTCTCGCTGTCGTGGAGCGCGGCAATCTCTCAGCCGCGGCGCGGCACCTCAGCCGCTCCTTGCAATCTGTCAGCCGGTCGCTTGCCGCGCTTGAAACCAGCGTCGGCGTCGAATTGGTCCGCCGAACCACCCACAACACGCAAACGACTGAGGCAGGCCACGACTTTTATCGACGGGTGAAACCGGCACTGTCTGAGATTGTCGAAGCAAAGGCCGAAGCCGGCAAGCGCAGTGCCGAACCTTTCGGACTCCTAAGAGTAGGAGCGCCGGTGCTCTTCGGCCCTACTTACCTGGTACCCGTCGTGGCCCGCTTCATGGAGCGCTATCCGAGGATCGAGGTCGACCTCAAACTGTCGGACCGATTCGTCGATCTCATTGAAGATGAACTCGACCTTGCTGTTCGCATCGGGGAACTCCGCGACTACGATCTCAAGGCCCGGCGCCTTGGAGCGATGCGTCTCGTCATTTTCGGCGCTCCGTCGTATTTCGCCACGTACGGGCGGCCACAACATCCGAAGGAGCTAGCGAACCATCAGTGCATCTTCCGCAACACCGACCGCGATGCTGGAAAATGGCAATTCCTGGAAGCCGGCAAGCAGCTGAGCGTCAATGTGGGTGCGCGATTTCACGTCGACAATGCCGCCGCAAGCCATGCGGCGGTCGCTGCGGGGTTGGGCATCGGTCGGGTACCACTCTGGCAAGTAAGAGACCTGGTAGACGACGGGGCGGTTGAGGTTATCCTGGCAGCGTTCGAACAACCGCCGATCCCGATTCATGTGGTGTGGCCAGCGACCCGGCTTCCACTTGCCAAGATGCGCGTCTTCATCGACTTCCTGGTTCAGAACCTAGTCATTGGGGACAGCGAGCGAAATTGAACCGACATCTGATTTTCTGTTAAGCCTGCCGCCGTTTGTCGCCTTCAGGAGCTCTTTCGAACTAGACTAGGCTGATCGTGCCTCGTACCGGCGGACGCCGAAAAAGCGTTTCGACGCGCCTAGAGACTAGGTGATCCGCGCTGCGAGAAGGATCAGCAGCCGCCTCCTGGCGTGTCTTGGCGATACATGAGGTTACTCTGCAGCAGCCCGTACAAGCTTCGTCACGCCTTCGCCAATGGCGTCGATCGTCGCGGAACTCGGCTGCCGAACGCCCGGTGCTACGTCAGCTTCTAGGCGCTGATGAGGCTTCCGGTTAGCCATTGGAGGTCCGCATGGTGTAACGCTTGGTGCCCGCACGAGATGGCGGGAGCCGGACCGTCTCGATCGTTCAGTGCAGTGCAGTGGGCGCCCGACGACGAAACTCGACTCCCCGGCCCCGCCACGAGGTAGTTGATGCGCTAACTCGGGTTTTCCAAGCGATTTGCTTTGCGCCACTCCTCGTACTCCCCGCGGGCATCGTCATGCAGCGGATAGTAGCGTTGCAATGGGCCCCCCTCCATGAGCTTGGCTCGCGAAAACTCCTCCCAATCGTGATGCTTCTGTGATTCTTCGATCACCTTCGGGGCCATCACGACGGGAAGCACCACCACGCCGTCGTCGTCAGCGACGATGATGTCGCCGGGGATCACCGTGACACCGCCGCAGGCAATCGGAACGTTGACGGCATTGGGATAGATGCTGGTCTGCACATGATAGTTTGGCGTCCAGCCGCGCAGCCATAGGGGTAGATCGAGCTTTTCGACATTGGGCCGGTCGCGCATGCACCCGTCGATGACGATACCCGCCCCGCCCCTGCCCTTGAAATAAGTCGACATCATATCGCCAAAGACACCCGAGCTCATGTCGCCGCGCGCGTCGACCACGACCACATCGCCCTCCTGCGCGTGGTAGAGCACGTGCCGGTGAAGTTGGGTCTCCGGATCGGCATATTCTCCCTCGGTGAACAGGTCCGGCCGCTGCGGCAGGAACTGCAGCGTCAATGCCGGCCCGACGATCGACTTCCCATGGTTTTGCGCCACCGGACCGACCATGTGCGGATTGCGGAAGCCCATTTGGCCAAGCGTGCCGGCAACCGTCGCGGCGCCGATCTCCCTCAGCGCGTCGATCAGGTCTTTAGGCGGCCGCGTGATGTCGGAAGTATGCGTCATTGTCGACTCCGGATGAATGGAACTACCAGTTCGTAACAGAACCATCGCGGCGCTTAAGGTGAGGCGCTTCCCAGAAACGCAAACTCTGCGCCTGGACCGCCACTTCGTTGACCTCGACGCCGAGCCCCGGCAGATCGCCGACCGGGTAATCGGTCCCGTCGAGCCGTGGTTGCACGGGGAAGAAGTCGGAACTGTCGAAGCCCAGCTTTGTTTCGGGCGCCCTGGTCTCGAGCCACGCGAAGTTGGGTACTGCGGCGGCGAGATGCACGGTAGCGGCCGTGCACACTGGACCAAGCGGATTGTGCGGCATCAGGTCCACATAGTGCGCCTCGCTCCAGCCAGCGATTTTCATTGCCTCGGTGAGCCCGCCGACGTTGCAAACATCGAGCCGGTTGAACTGGTGGATGCCGCGCTCGATGTAGGGCAGGAACTGCCACTTGCTGGCAAATTCCTCGCCGATGGCAAAGGGGATATCGGTCATCGTGCGCAGCGATTCATAGGCCTCCGGCGTCTCGTCCCGTATTGGCTCCTCGAGGAAATCAAGCACGCCGCGGCCGAGCTTGTTGCAGAAGCTCGCCGCCTCTGCCACCGACAGCCGATGGTGATAGTCGATGCCGAGAACGGCGTCGTCGCCCAGCGCCTCGCGCGCCTTGTTCAGCATACCCGCGGTAGCGCCGATGGACTCGCGCGGCTCGAAGATGTCCTTGCTGTTTTGCCCGAAGGGGAAGAAGCGGATCGCCTGCCACCCCTGTGCGCGAAGTTCGCGGGCCCGTCCGATGGCAACATCGCCCTCGGCCTCGTCGCCGGTCGAGGCGAAGGTGGGGACGCGGTCGCGCTGCTTGCCGCCGAGCAGCTCGTAGACGGGCACGCCCAGCGCCTTGCCCTTGATGTCGTGAAGGGCGATGTCGATGGCGGAAATCGCCGCCTGCAGGACTCGCCCGCCTTCGAAGTACTGGCTGCGGTAAACCTCCTGCCAGATCCGCCCGATCTGCATCGGGTCGCGACCGATGAGAAACTCGCGATAGTGCTCGACCGCGCCGGCCACGGCCCTCTCGCGACCGCTCAAGCCGCTCTCGCCCCAGCCGAAGATGCCCTGGTTGGTCTCGACCTTGACGAGCATCTGGTTGCGCGTTCCTACCCAAACCGGATAGGGCTTGATCGCGGTGATCTTAAGCTTCTCAGTCATCCACGCCCACGTTCCACACGCATCGGCCCTATCTCAGTTGGCTTTGAGGGCCATTTCAGTTTCGCCGTCGAACAGATGCATCCGCTCCTGGTCGAACTCGAGCCAGATCTGCTCGTCGGGCGAGACGGCAATGTTCGGCGGCACGCTGACGTTGACGATGGCGCCGGACAGGAACGCCTGCACGAAGGTGACGTCTCCGGTCGGTTCCACGGTGTAGGCCTTGGCCGGAATGGAACCGGGGACCGCGCTCTTGTGGAGCTTGATCGTCGAGTGACGTGCGCCGAGCACGACTTTCATGGTCGTCGCTCTCACGACCTTCTGGGCATTGCGCGGCGAGAGCTCAAGGCGCCAGCCCTCGGCGCCGGTCAACACCGTGTTTCCGTTTGCCGTCGACGCCTCCAGCGGAATAAGGCTCATCGCCGGGCTGCCGATGAAGCTGGCGACGAACATGTTCACCGGATGGGCAAAGACCTGCGCCGGTGAATCATATTGCTGCAGGTAGCCGCCATTCATCACCGCCATCTTGTCAGCCATGGTCACGGCCTCGAGCTGGTCGTGCGTCACATAGATGATCGTCGCCTTGAGGTCCTGGTGGAAGCGCTTGATCTCCGACCGCATCTGCACGCGCAGTTTGGCATCGAGGTTAGACAGTGGCTCGTCCATGAGGAACACCGCAGGGTCGCGGACGAGGGCACGGCCAAGGGCCACGCGCTGCTGCTGCCCGCCCGAAAGTTCGCGCGGCTTGCGCTCGAGCAGATGCGTCATGTCGAGCACTCGCGCCGCTTCCTTGACCTTCTTGTCGATCTCGTCCCTAGGGAGTTTGCGCATCTGAAGCGGGAACGCCAGGTTCTTGTAGACCGATTTCTGCGGGTAGAGCGCGTAGTTCTGGAACACCATTGCGATATCCCGGTCCTTGGGGTCGAGGTCGTTGACCACCCGCTCGCCGATGATGATGTCGCCCGATGTGATCGGGGTCAGCCCGGCGACGAGATTGAGCGTGGTTGTCTTGCCGCAGCCTGAAGGGCCGACGAGCGCAACGAACTCGCCGTCATTGACCGTCAGCGAGACGTGGTTGACAGCTTTGAAGCCGCCATAGCTCTTGACGAGATCTTGGAGGACCACGTGGGCCATCGGCAACTCCCTAGTGCTTGACCGCGCCTTCTGTAAGGGCGCGTACAAAGTATCGTTGCAGGACCAGGAACAGCACCACGACGGGCACGCTCATCATGAAGCTGGCCGCCATCAGGCCCGGAAAGTCCGTCGTATTTTCCGAGAAGAAGCGCTGGATGCCAACCGGAAGGGTCAACTGCTCGTTCTTGGAGAGGAAGGTGTAGGCGTAGATGTACTCGTTCCACGCGCCGATAAAGGAATAGATTGCGGTGGCGATGATCCCCGGCGTCGAGAGCGGCATCACGATCATGATGAAGGCCTGGAACCGTGTGGCGCCATCGATGCGCGCCGCCTGCTCCAGCTGCACCGGGATGTTGTCATAAAAGCCCTTGAGCAGCCAGATCGCCAGCGGCAGGCCGAAGGTGAGATAGGTGAGTATCAGCGAGCCGTGCGTGTTCACCAGCCCGATCGCGCGCATCAGGATGAAGAGTGGCACGAGAAAGATCACCGCCGGGAACATATTGCGCAGCAGCACGGCAAAAAACAGGAAATTCCGGCCGGGGAAACTGAAGCGCGAAAACGCGTAGGCCGCAGGGACAGCCACGATCACCGAAAGGATTGTCGTAACCGTCGACACGAAAAGGCTGTTCCAGAAGAAGCGGAGGAAATCCTGGCCGACGCTGTTCTGCGGATCGAGCAGCTTCTGGTAACTGGCGAGGGTAGGCTCGTCCGGCCACCATTGCGGCGGGAATTGCGTCGCCGCGAATCCGGACTTGATCGAGGTGATCAGCATCCAGATCATCGGCAACGCAGTATAAAGCAGCATGAACACGAGGAATATGCGCCCGGCCCACCGCCAACCGTCGACGCGCATGCGGCGACGGGTCGGGGCTCGAGAGGCTGTCTCGGCAATCGTGCTCATGCGCTGCCCTCTTTCCGCTCGTTGCCGCTTAGCGCACGGACGTAGAAGTAGCCCAGTGTCATCAGCGTGAGGAACAGGAGCACTGAATAGGCCGATGCCACGCCCCAGCGCTGCCGTCCGAAGGCGAGCTCATAAATGTGGGTTATCCAGATATGCGATGCGTTCGACGGCCCGCCGCCGGTCATGATCCAGGGGATGATGAAGGAATTGAAGTTGGCCACTGCGAGCAGCAGCATCGTCACCACCGAGACGTTGCGCAAGTGCGGGAAGGTGACGTGCCAAAAGCGCTGCCATGCACTGGCACCGTCGACTTTTGCGGCGCGCAGCAATTGGTCGGGGACTGTCTGCAGGCCGGCCATCATCATAATCATGGCGAACGGAAACTCGCGCCAGATATTGACGACGATCAGGGAGGGCAGCACCGTGCTGACATTGTCGATAAAATTCGGCGGCCGGTCGGCCAATCCGAGGCCGACCAGCACCGCGCCGATGATCCCGAAGTCCGAATGGTAGATCCACTTCCAGATATAGGAGGCGGCGACGGCACTGATGACCCAAGGGATGATCAGGATAGCGCGCAAGACACCACGGCCGATGAAGTCGCGGTGGAGCGCCAGCGCCGTTGCAAACCCCAGGACAAAGGAGATGAAAGTGGACCCCAGCGTCCAGATCAGTGTGTTCCAGGTGACCTTCCAGAACACCTGACTGGTGAGGATCGTCGTGTAGTTGTCGAAGCCGATGAAGGTCTTGTCGCGGAGCTGCAGACCAGGCGGTGTCTTAAAGAACGACAGCTCGACCGTGTAGTAGATCGGATAGGCGATGACGATGAGCATCACGGCGATCGCCGGGAGCACATACGCGTAGTCCGCGCGATGCTCCCAGATCTTCCGCAGCGTGCCGGCTGTACCGGGTTGCAATCTTCGGCGAGCCTCGGCCTTGCCGGTCACGATCGTCACTTGTGGCGTGCCCTTATTCTTCGGAACGAGGCGGCTGCGCCAGCGGCGCAGCCGGTCAGGTCGTAGGTCAGGCTTGGACTAGAGTCCGCCCATCACGTCTTTTACCTTCTTGGCCGCGTCGTCCGCCGCCTCGTCGACGGTCATCGCTCCGGTCAGGGCATTCTGCAGCATGTCCGGGATGATGATGTTCATGATCTCGGGGGCCTGCGGCAGCGCTGGGAACGGAATGCCGTATGGCAGCATCGAGGTCGTGACATCGAGGAACTTGATGTTGTCCAGACGTTCCTTCATCCACTTGGTCTTGAAGCCGTTAAGGTTGCCTGGGTTTGATCCGGCGTAGGCCATCTTCAGCGACCATTCAGGGCTCGTCCACATGCAGATGATAGCCTTTGCAGCAGGCTCGTCTACCTTGCCGCCCTCGACATATTCGGGCTTCAGGATGTGAATGTTCGAGCCGCCGAACACGACGGCGCGCTTGCCGTCGGGGCCAGTTGGAATCAGGCCGTAGCGCATATTGTCGATGACCGTCTGCGCCTTGTCCTTGTCGGTGCCCGTCGCCTTTTTCTGCAGGTCGAGCATGACGTTGTAATCGGACGGGTGCGAGATCATCATGCCGAGCTGGCCGGCGACGAACAGGGGCTGGTTATCGGCCTGCTGGTTGGTGAGCGCCGAAACCGGAACCGACTTGTCGCGAACATACATGTCGTAGGAGGCTTGCAGCGCCGCCTTGCTCTGGGGACTATCGAGCTGGACCTGCTCATAGGTCGGATTCGCGGTGGCTTCGTCGAAGACGCCGCCGCCATAGGCCCACAGCTGTGGCATGAAACGGTACGGCGTATTGCCGGCATTCTTGCGCGCCACGAGGCCGTAGCCGGCAATGCCGAGCTTGTCGTGGATCTGCTTGGAATATTTGACGACGTCTTCCCAGGTTGCCGGAGCCTTGTCCGGATCGAGGCCCGCACGCTTGAAGATGTCGGCGTTCCAGATGAACGCCATCGTCTCGTTGTTGGTCGGAATGCCGTAGGTCACGCCCTCCCAGGTCACGGCCTTCATGGCGCCGGGCCAGAAATCCTCGGTCGAATACCCCACATCCTCTGGCTTGAGCGGCGCCAGATAGCCCTTTGAGGCGAACTCGGTACCACCCAGGATTTGCAGGCGGACCGCCATCGGCGCGGCATTGCCCAGGAGCGCCGTGCGGAACTTGTCGAGAAGGTCGTTATAGGTGAGGGCTTGTTCCTCGAGCTGGATGTTCGGATAGGTTTTGCGGAAGGTCTCGAAGAAATCCTTATAGTACTGGCGCAGGAGGTCGGGGTCGCCCTCGAACACGCCCTGATACCAGAAAGTCAGCCGCCCCTTGTAGTCGAGCGGGGTGACCTTGGCGCAATCGGCCGCCGTGTCAAAATCCTGTGTGCCGGCGATTGAGCGCACATATTCCGGCGACCACTTGCTGAGGTCGACCGGTGGCGCAGCCAGCGCCGATGTGGGCATCAGGGATGCCATCAAAACAGTGACGACAGTGCCGCGCAGGATCGCACTGCCGAGCGTAATCCTCGTCATAGGTATCCTCCCTGGTTCTCCCATGCCGCCCTGCGCCAAGGCAAAGCGGTCCTTGCTCGTTTCGATCGCGAGAATGCTCGATGTATTCTCTCGATCCCTTGGTACGTTTTCAGATCATGGATTGCCTGTCAACGCGCAGGATCGTACATTGTTTGCGAAAGCCGTGTGTGATATCGGGCAAGGTATGTATTAAATGGGAGCCGGCCTTGGCCGAAATAAGCGATTTCAAAGCTATGCCACCTGTGGGCACTGATCCCATCGGGGCCTCCAGCGAGGGCGCCTCGCTTTATGAATTGATCAGGGAAGACATCATCGAGGGACGGCTCGCCGCCAACGAACGGCTTGTAGTCACCGATCTCGCCCGGCGTCACGGCACCTCGACCAATCCTGTGCGCGAGGCCCTGCAGCTGTTGCGCGGCGAAGGCTTTGTCATCTTTGTCGCCAACCGCGGGGCGCGCGTCCGACCCATAGATCAGGATTTTGTCCGGGATATCTACGAGATCGGTGTTCTGATCGAGCCAGCCCTGACACGATGGTTTGTGAATATGGCTACTGGCGAGGACATCGCCGAACTCGAACGTCTCCAAGGCCTGATTGAAGAGAACAACTTCGCCGACACATTCAGGCACAGTGAGCTTGATACCGCTTTCCACACCGTGATGTACCAGCGGCACTATAACCGCCACGCCGCCGAGCTTTGGTGGAAGCATCGCGAAGTGCTGCGAGCCGTGAGCCGTCGTTTCAACTTCACGCTGGCGCGACGTGCCGCGATCATGCGCGAGCACCGCGAGCTCATCGCGCTCGTAAAGGCGGGAGAGGCCGACAAGGCGGCCGAACTCGTCTCCCGCCATGTCGAGGGCTCGGGCCGGCATATTCTCGAACAGATGCGTGCGCGCAACGCCGCCCGGGCCGGATAGAATGTCCAGTCCAGAACCTCGTTAGGCTGACCATTCTCAGACAAAGGTTGTTGAGATGAAAATCACGAGCATTCGGCCGTGGCTGATCAAGTCCGATGCTTCTTATTGGGGAGAGTTCCTGTTCGTCGAAGTGACGACCGACGAGGGAGTGAGTGGCTGGGGAGAGATCACCACCACCACAAGGCTCGCCAACCGCGCGCTCTGCACGATCCTGCGGCAGATCGGCGTCGCCGTGACAGGCGAGGATCCGGCGCATATCGAGCATCTCTGGCACAAGATCTTCCGCAGCTTCACCTACATGGGAAGCCGCGGCGCCGCCGTCGAATGCGTGAGCGCCATCGACATAGCCCTCTGGGACATCCGGGGCAAAGTCCTCGGCAAGCCGATTTACGAGCTGTTGGGCGGACCGGTACGCGATGAAATCGCGCTCTACACCCATCCCAACCAAGCCAAATTCACCAGCAAGGAAGCCGTGGTCCGCGAAATTCTAGACGTCGTCGAATCCGGACACACTGCGCTCAAGTTCGATCCGTACCCGCACCAGGGTCGCAGCGCCGATGGCCTGCCTCGCGAACAGCGGGACGGCTATCTCGATGGCAGCATGACCCGCAAGGACGAGCGCGAAGCCGCCGAACTCACGGCTCTGATCCGTGAAACGGCAGGGCCCGATGTCGACATTCTCATCGATGCGCATGGCCGTTTCGACGTTCCCACCGCCATTCGCCTCTGTCGAAGTCTCGAGGAAGCCGGTCAGATCGACTGGTTTGAGGAGCCCTGCCCGCCCGAGAGCCTTAACGCCCTCAAGCAGGTGCGTGAGAAGGTCAATACCGCCATCTCGTGGGGCGAGCGCGGCCACACGAAGTGGGATTTCGTGCCGGTACTTGAGAACAAGCTCGCCGACTACATCATGCCCGACGTCACCTGGACCGGCGGCATTACCGAACTCAAGAAGATTTCTGCCCTTTGCGAAGCCTACTACGTCCCGGTCTCGCCACATGATGCCGCGGGACCGATCAATGTGGTTGCGGGAGCGCAGGTGATGATGACTGTCCCCAACTTCTACAAACTCGAAACGTCGGAGTGGAACCTGGGCAAATACGATCACCTGATCGACAGACCGCTCGACATTTCGAACGGCAGCCTCAAGCTGACGTCGAAGCCTGGTCTCGGTATTGAGATGGACCGCGACTATCTGCAGGCCCACGAGATTGAGCTGGGCTAGCAACACTCTATGCCCAGGGTGCGGGGCGACAAGCCGAAAACGAGGATAAGTCATGGCAAAGACAGGTGGCGCCGACGAGGCGCTCAATCGGGTGAACGCGAACTCCAAGCCATCTCAGCTTCGCATCACCGACATGCGGGTAGCCGAAATCGTCGGCGCGCCGTTCACCTCAACCCTGCTCAAGATTTACACCAATCAGGGCATCGTCGGACTTGGCGAAGTGCGCGACGGCGCCAGCGCCACCTACGCGCTGATGCTGAAGAGCCGGCTGCTTGGCGAGAACCCCTGCGACATCGACCGCCTGTTTCGCCGGATCAAGCAGTTCGGAGGGTACGGCCGGCAAGGCGGCGGCGTCTCGGCGGTCGAAATCGCGTTGTGGGATCTCGCCGGCAAGGCGTATGGCGTGCCCATCTACCAGATGCTCGGCGGCCGGTTTCGGGAGAAGGTGCGCCTCTATTGCGATACCGATGCGACCGTGCCGAGCGGCACCGAGACCGGCAAGCGCCTCAAGCAGCGCATGGCGCTTGGCTTCACCTTCCTCAAGATGGATCTGGGGCTGATGCAGATCGCGGATGTACCCGGTGCGGTCGTATCCCCTGCCGGCTCACTTGAAGGGTACCGCGTCCACCCCGGCCGCGGCCCGGTCAAGACCACGGAGGAGCGGCGCGCCCGCAATGCCGCGTATGATTTGCATAATGTCCCCCACCCGTTTACTGGCCTCCACTTTTCCGACAAGGGCCTCGACCTGCTTGAGCAGTACATTGCCGAGGTTCGCGAAATTATCGGCATGGATGTTCCGCTCGCCATCGACCATGTCGGCCACATCTCACTGCAGAACGGTATTCGCCTCGCGAGGCGGATTGAAAAATACGTGCCAGCCTGGCTCGAGGATGTGATCCCATGGCAGTACACCGAGCAGTACCGACAACTGCAGGCCGCCACCACGGTGCCGATCTGCACCGGCGAGGACATCTACCTTAAGGAGGGCTTCGAGCCTCTGCTCAAGAGCGGCGGCCTCTCCGTTATCCACCCAGACCTGCTCACCAGCGGGGGCATTCTGGAGACCAAGAAGATCGGCGACATGGCACAGGATCACGGCGTCGCCATGGCCATCCATATGGCCGAAAGTCCTATCGCCGCAATGGCCGCGGCACATGTCGCGACCGCGACCGAAAACTTCATGGCGCTCGAATACCACTCTGCCGACGTCGAGTGGTGGGACGATATCGTCGCCGGCGTTTCCAAGCCGCTCGTGAAGGACGGCTTTATCACTGTTCCGGACAAGCCTGGCCTGGGGATTGACGACGTCGTCGACGAGGTGATCTCGCAGCATCTGCAGCCGGGTGTCACCGGCATCTGGCAGCCCACGGATCACTGGGACGACGAGTATTCCTGGGACCGCACCTGGAGCTGAGGCGAAAAACAACCGAACATGAAGATCACCGACCTCCGCTGCGCCGTCATCGGCAGGCATCCCATCGTCCGCATCGTCACCGACGAGGGCCTCTATGGCCTGGGCGAAGTCGAGTTCACCAAGACCTATCTCAAGCCTTGGGTCCTGCATTTCCGCGAGGCGCTGATCGGGGAGGACCCGACCGACGTCGAGCGGGTGATGCTGAAGATCCGCCAACGCGGCTCTTTCAAGCCCTATGGCGCGGCGGTAAGCGCTATCGAGCATGCGCTGTGGGACATTGCCGGCAAGGCCGCAGGCGTGCCGGCCTACAAACTGCTCGGCGGCAAGGTGCGCGACAAGGTGCGCGTCTATAACGGCTCGATCCGCCAGAAACGCACGGGCGACCGGCCGGAGGATTACGCCGCTGACGTCAAATGGATGATGGAGCAGCCGCAGAACTTCTTCATGATCAAGCAGGGAATCTCGTTCCACTCCGACATGAAGGACACCATCGAGGGCTTTCACTACGGCGTGACGCAGAAGAAGGCCGGCTATCACGGCGCCATGGATCAGGGCGTGATCAGCGAGCGCGGTTTCAACCACATGCTCGACTGCGTGATCGCGATGAAGGAAGTGCTGGGCGACAAGGTCAGCCTGGCGCTCGACTGCGGCCCGGGCTGGATGCTGCCCGACGCGATCAAGTTCGCGCGCGCGGTCGAGAAGTACAATTTGATGTGGCTCGAGGACATGCTGACTGGCGACTATGTGCCGTGGGTCAATCCGCAGGCCTATCGGGAGCTGACCACCTCCACCTCGACGCCAATCCATACCGGCGAGCAGATCTACCTGCGGCACAATTTCAAGGAGCTGATCGAAACGCAGGCGGTGCGCGTCATCGGCCCCGATCCGGCCGATATTGGCGGCATTGCCGAGCTCAAATGGGTCGCCGAGCACGCCTATATGCACTCGATCCTGATGGCACCGCACGGCACCGCGAACGGCCTTCTCGGCCTCGGCGCGCTGATCAATGTCTGCGCCACCCTGCCCGCCAACTACATCGCGTTCGAATACCCGAGCGCCTCCGACCCCTGGTGGGAGGATCTCGTAATCGGCCTGCCGTCGCAGATCGTGAAGGACAGCATGGTGGACCTGCTAGAAGCCCCGGGGCTGGGCCTCGATATCGACGCCGAAGCAGCCAGGAAGTATCTCGGGGAAGAGGATGCAGGCTTCTTCGACTGAACCGTCCTTCTTGCGCCACCCTGCACACGCGGACTGATTCTCGCAAATTGGCATCCGGAATGACCGTTTCGGGCCGGAATCTGCCGGTCCGTTTTCGAAACACATTTGGCTGAAGCGGACATTCGGCAAACGACCCAATATCAGTCGCCGACTGGCTCCTTGCCGGTGATATGAATACGGGCGGTAGTGCGATTCTATTCAAGCTCCATCGAGTTAGGTTGGCCCAATGAATGAACGCATCCAGGAAAGATGGCCGGCTATACCGTACGGTCCTTGGCGCAGTACGTGTTCCGCGCTGCATCTTTATATTCAGATCATAGGGAAATATCGGCTCGCCCGCTCACCGTGGGTGAACCATTCCTGGCATGCGACCCTTTACATCGACGCTCGCGGTTTCACGACCGGCCTAGTGCCAGATGGACCAGGCGGGATCGAATTGAGCCTCGATCTGATCAACCATGAGGTGGTCGGACGAGCAACCGATGGACGCATTGCCCGGTTCCCGCTTGAGCCGATGTCGGTCGCCTTCTTTCATGGGCGCGCGTTGGATCTCATTCGTACTCTCGGTGGGACACCGGAGTTCCATGGCAGGCCGAACGAGATTCCGCAGGCTATTCCGTTCGCCGAAGACAGGATGGAACGCCCCTACGACGCCAATGCTGTGACACGGTTCTTCAGGGCATGTGTGGCAGTGACGAACGTGCTCCAGATCTTCCGTACGGCGTATCTCGGCAAGGTGAGCCCGGTGCATCTCTTCTGGGGAAGTTTTGACATTGCCGTGACACGCTTCTCCGGTCGACACGCGCCCTCACATCCAGGTGGTATTCCGGCCCTGCCTGACGAAATCACCCGCGAGGCCTACAGCCACGAAGTCTCGTCAGCTGGCTTCTGGCCAGGTGGGGGTGCAATCGACTTTCCCGCGTTCTATTCCTATGCATACCCGATGCCGACCGGTTTTGCAGCTGCAAGAATTTCTCCTGAAGCCGCATATTACGATGAAAAACTCGGAGAATTTCTGCTGCCCTATGATGCGGTCAGGCTTGCCAACAATCCAGAAGACATGCTCATGACCTTTTTGGAAAGCACGTATCGCGCGGCTGCTGAACTCGGTGATTGGGACAGGGCTGCGCTCGAGTGCAAGGTTGGTAAACCTCGACAACCTCGGCCCATGTGAGACACAGAGGATTCGACTGAACTGACGACTTTTCCCGACTACTAGATTGTCGTCGTTCCGGGCGAACTGGCCGAAAGCGGACTTGCGGCTTCGAGGCTCGGAAGGTCAGAAGCGGACCTTCAAGCGCCCCGCGTGCATCGACGTGAACTGACCCGTTGCGGACCCTCTTTGGAAACAAAGGACGTCGCGGTTGGGTCATGACTTCCGGTTCCCGGAATGGCGCGGCCGCGCCCAGTTCCAATCGGAGGATTCCAGTTCGAGCGGCCCTGATCGCGGGGAAAGGTCACGAACACGTCAATAGCCAGTCCATACATAGCCGAACACCACGCTGGTCCAGCGCTTTGGCGCTGCGCAGCGCACGCTATCTTGGATGTTGGGGACACCCCCTCATAGGGGGACCGTAAACTTGCAGGATTCGCGCGGCGCGGGCTTGTTAGCTGGAGATCCGGGCCGTTCAGGATTTCGCAATACCTCCGCAGGAGTCCGCGGCGTCCTATCAGGGGTAAATTCAGGAACCCTTCGACCGCCTTCGTCGCCTGGCACAATGACCGCACCCTCCGGCGGCGGAGCCACCTCATCTAAAGGACAGGGGGTGAGGTCGCGCTCACAGATATCCGCGAAGCCGGACCCATCCGCATCGATAGCCAATGGATCTGGGTTGGTTCCACAAGCCCCGATGTATCTTCCCCAAATTGGGTTTGTGTAGGCGAGGCGCGTTCCGCAGCTACCAGGTTCAAGCTCGCTCTGGCAACTCATCTGACCGTCCGCCTGGGCGAATGCGCGCACGTAGAAAAGGCTTTCATGCTGGGTGGCAAGCTCAAATGTTTTGGGACTTAGGAAGATCCTTGCTTGTCCATGGAGCCTAATGTTATTGGCTTCGCGCTGGAGGTCAACTTGGAGAACGTCGGCTGGATCGGGATCGTAGGCGCTTGGCGAACCGCCCGGATCGTCAAACTGGTTACGTGGGCCATGACTGAATCGTGAAGAGCCCTCATTTGCCCTCCGCTGGTAGGCAAATGTACGCTGGGCATTACCGACGTACAGGTCAACTTTGCTGATTGGACCGAACTCAGGCGTCGACTGCCATTCGATAAGAACCGGTACATGCTCGCCAGGAAAAAGGTTGAACGTTTCGCCCATCTGGAAGTCCGTTAGGTCAATCCGGCCGTTGCGGTTCCTGTCAATAGCGATCCGGAGCGCAGGCCCATCGGTCACCGAGAACCTGCCTGCCGCCAGCGCGTCTATCACCTCCGTATTGCGGTATCGCGCGGTCTCCCGATCGCCAGAGACGGGCGCAAACACAAGTGGTGCCTCTGTACGATTTACCAGCACGAGGTTCCTTGGTTTTCCGATGGCCGTATCCACTACCGGCGTGTCGCACCACTGCTCCTTGCACGGGCGTCCCTCTCGACGGAAGTTGAGGTCGCCATGTGCGTCTGATCCCCCAGCCATGAACCACTTCCGTGGCTCCGCTCTTGGAAGCCAGTCAAGATTGCTGGTCTGGTTTGCGTTCAGTCCCTTACGAAGGAACAAGTCCCAAACGTAAGCACCGTGGTACAAGTTAGAAAAAAGTCTTCGCGGATACTGCGGCTCCTCGCGGCGCTGCCAAAGCCAAGGGAAATGGCCAAGTGCGGAGCCATCGTGCCAAGGTAAGTGGTACTTGTACTTATTATCAAGAGCGCTCACCACTATGCGATATCTCTCGTCCTTACGGGACTGCAGGCGTGTGTCCTCATTCCAAAACTGAAGGCCCAAGATTGCGGGAGAGCTCCATGCTCGGTTAAGCGCCTGGGTGGAGTAGGGTACAATATCAGGGCCAATTACGCTGTCAGGCGCCAGCCCGACGAGTGGATGAGCCAGGAATGCAGCGCCTTTTTTCTCAATTTCCTCGATTAAATCCTCGAGCCTACGCGAAGCACCACCAAATCTTGTAGTATTGCTCGGAATGAAACCACTTGCATCGTCAGCCTTTCGAGGAAAGTAAATCATGTGCTGGCGAGAAGGTTGCGGGGTAGGATTAGGAACCCTAAAGCGCTCTAAAATATCACTCGCGACTTCGCTGCCGAGTTTGTCGCCTATAAAGTCCGCGACAGGCACCCCTTGCTCGTCAAGCACGAGATAACTGTCGGAGCCATTCGCCCCATAGGGTTTGGAATAGCGCGCACGGCAAGCAGACAGGCCATCCGCGGCTATACATCTGTCGTTATCTGGCCAAAGATACGCGAGACCATCGCCGAAGCGGATCGCACCGTTGCGCTGCTCCGTCGCGGACATCTCTGGCCAAGCGTCTAGCTCTTCTCCGAGATAGACCTGTGGAACAACGCGCCGCCCAGTGAAGCCGGGAACGTTGCCAAGCCTGACATCCTCGTCAATGTCGTAGTTTGCGCCCTTTGGCCCATACAAAATGTTCCTCGCAGCAGCAAAGCGCGAGGGGTTCAGATCCCGAGCTTCAAATCCGATGAACCGCTTGCAACCACTGTCGTCTTCGCGGCGGGCATCCGCCGGCCTAGCTACCTCTGCACGGGGGCAAGTTCTGCCAACCGGTCTGCCATTCGGACGTTGAAAACATTGCTCGCCTTCTACGGTCCAGCATCGAGATACGCCGATCGCTCCGTCGACCTGCTTTCCCCCTGAGGCATGATCCGTCGCGAATACAAAATCCATGCCCATTGCGCCCAGGGCCCGAACGACGTTGCGGTACGAATAACCCGATTCACCTTCGTTATCCGTCATTTGCGCGTGGTAATGCAGGTCGCCATAAATCCACCCCGGAAACCGGGGCAGCGGAGCCTCTCCAGCATGCACAACGAGGTAATTGGTAAACTCGCGGCTGTCGCCACCGTACTTAGTTCGTACATTCACTTGGAGATGAATATCTCGGCCGGGGAAGACGGGCGTTTTGGGGGTGTACCACAAGCTCGCATGCCAAGCGTGTGACTGTGAAATTTGCAAAAGTTCAGCGGTACAATCTCGGCCCATCAAAGGACTGCAAAGTTTATGCTCCGGTTCAGCGTCAGGCGTCGAGATCCACCCTTGGCGTTCGATCTCGCGCAGATCGCCGGGTTGGTAGATCGTCGATGGATTGTCCGGGCCCTCTCGGACCCTTTCGATAACCTCGATCTCCTGGAGAGTTCCCGCATGGATCCTTTCGAGGAATAATGCTTCCGTGTCGCCTCGGTTGTCGTCGTAAATCGCGTCGTGAAAAGTCACGGAGATCGGGATAGCAGTGTAAGTGAGCCCGCCATCGCCGGCCTCCACCGGCTCAAGCCGCCAAGGGGCGTCAATTGCGAACTCAAGCCCGAACTGGCCGCCGACAGCATGCACCGGGATTGGCATTTCAGTGAGCCCCAAGAGCAAGAGGGCTCCAAATCCCTGGCGCCAACCTGTCGCCATGCTGTGCTCCATCGCATGCGTCCCCTCGATAGAGAGACGGCAGCAAGTAGCTAATCCTATCTTGCACTTTCTGTCCATTTCATTCGTCCAAGCGAGGCGAAGGCGTGTCGGAAGGCACCGGCCGCCTAATCCACTGGAATGGCCGATGCCGCGGAAATGAGGCGCCGCACTGACTTCGCCCCTTGCACCGAACGCGCCCTTCGTGTGAGGCAGTGTCTCGGCCAGATCAGGAGAGCGTCGCGCACCTTCTTCTGGCTGGCCTAGTCCTAGTTCGGAACTTCGAACTTCCCTGGTCCTCCTGGTTGGTCGACCTTGACGGCGTCCTGCAAGGCGACGGCCTTTTTGACGTCGTTTGGACCTCGGGATCGGCCAATGTGCGGATTGCCGTTCCTACGCAACGCGTGCCGATCTGTTCCTTCGCCAGCCTGTACGAACCCGCCCCGTAGAAGACGCTGGGCACGTACTGATCTTCGTCGATTATCTGAAGCGCCGCGACCTTCATCGCGATGGTCGGAGTTGTGCCTCTGCCATTTGTGGCTTCTTGTTTCCGAAAGTTCTATTGCCAGTGTTCATGTCGTCCGCGGCCTTGCCACCGCAGGGGGTCGACGGATAGCAGCTTTCTTAGCTGCTTCAGTCGGACCAAGAGAACGCTACTGTGGCGCTGGCAGAATTCCAACGGCGCGCGAGATTGCGGATCGCCGAGGCCCGTTTTGGAGTAGTGAGCAGCCATTTGGCGTGAGCGATACGAACGTCTGAGTTGGGTCATTTGACGCTGGTTCGCCTGAACGTACGCTTCCGAGATGCTAATTGGCGTCCGGAAGGTCCGGTCAGGGTCCATGGGTGTGAGTTCGGCCGAGGGTAGCGAACTTCCGCAAGGGGTCGATTTTCCCCGTTCCCGTACGGTCGCAGGAGGGTGGAATGAGACTTTCAGCCTGTCGCAAAAATCAGGTCGATTGGCGCTAGAGCGGTTCCTGATTTGACGGAATCGAAGGGGGTTCCCGATCAGTCGGTTCTGTGATTCAAGATGCTGGCTGGAGTGGAGGCCAGCATCGGATGACGCCACCGCTTTCGGATGATCTTCGCGAACGTGTTGTAGCGGCGGTTTTGGGTGGCGAGAGCCGCCGGTCGGCCGCGAAACGGTTCGGC
>NZ_JAMYOG010000034.1:0-32598 GCF_040319725.1 Mesorhizobium sp. M0894
GAGGAGCTGATGAAGTGGACCAAGCGTGGCCCTTGCTGGGACCTCGCGGTGCGCGTTTGCATGGCCGTGATATTCGACGAGATGGGAGCTGAGGAGGCCCGTAAGGCATTCCTGGCTGCCGCTAAGGAGGAGGGGACGTTACTTCCCCCCAACGGCAAATAGCTAAATTCGATTGCAAAGTCAGTCTCTAGCCACGAGGGCCCGCCGCCCGTGAGAAAAGCGACGGGCCCGACAGCGGGTGCATCCACGAAGAATCGACCGCTGCGAGTTCTAAACCCGCGAGGGCCTGCGTAGTTCCCTTATCAGCGGAGGCTGCAACTGGGTTGGTCAGCAGCCTCTTGCCGCTCTAAGTTCATCCTCATGGGTCCCTTCTGGTTCTCTCCACCGGTCTACGTGAAGACGAAACGTCCAGGCATTCGCCATGGGGTCAGCCACGTCGAGGGAGCCGCCGAGGAACTCATGGCGTGGGACACAAAGGGCCCGAGGTGGACCAAGGCTGTCCAATCCTGCGTCGATGCATTCGAGGGCAAATCCTCCCCCCAAGAGGTCCGTGAAGCCTTCGAGGCGGCTGCCAAGGAGGCCAACGTGTATCTCTCCCCTGAGTAGGAGGTATCATGGCAACCCATTGGTTCGTCCCTCCGGTGTTCGTGAAGACTGAAACCGGTGTCAGGCATGGCTGCAACAATGCGAGGGCAGCCCTTGAGCAGCTCAAAACGTGGACCCGGAGAGGACCCTGCTGGCATAAGGCGGTGACGCTGTGCCTGTCAGATCTGGAGGGCGATTCGATTGACCCTCAGGTGGTGCGAAAGGCCTTTGAGGCTGCCGCAAAGGAGGCCAAGATGTATCTCTCCCCTGAGTAGGAGGTGTCGTGGCAACCCATTGGTTCTCCCCTCCAGTGTACGTCAAGACCGACCGACCTACGGGTCTAACAATGTCGAGGGTGCCGCCGAGGAACTCCTGAAGTGGACCAAGATGGGACCTAAGTGGCGGAAGGCTGCACAACTATACATCGACGCGCCGTCGAGGATCGGGCGACTCCGGAGGAGGCCCGTAAGGCCTTCGGGGCTGCTGCTAAGGAGGAGGGGGTGTTCGTGCGAAACGTTGGCGAATAGATTCGCTATTTCGGTGCGTTAGCCTACAGTCATGAAGTCGCCAGCCAACTGTTAGGCAGCCGGCGATTGAGAGGGTGTCGTACTCTCGCCTCGTGAGGTGAGATGTTTAAGCGTTACGTCGGCACAAGCGCATTTTATCCGAATGATCTTGCGCTACTCCAACGAGTGTTCGACGAGATATGCGCAGACGGCAACCACGATGCAAGCTCGGGCGACGCTGAGATAATCGCGTCTACGCTATTGCAATTGTTCCAAGACGGAATGACTGACGAAGCGGCCTTGCTCGCTGAGATGCGCTCACGGCAACGCGACTTTATCCGTCATACTGGCTAAGCATCAGGAAGGGGTCTCCCGTGTCCCTGTGCCCCTCGGCTGCGTGATCGCGCACTTTTTGATCTAGCCATCGACAGCAAGCTGCGTGGCTGTGATCTTGTGAAGCTTAGGATCGGCACGTTAGTCGCAGGTCCCGAAATTCGGACTCGCGCGATAGTGTTTCAGCAGAAGACAGGTCGTCCCGTTCAATTTGAGTTTATGGCTGACGCCCGAGCGAGCCTGCTCGCAGGGCTTGAGCGGCATGGGGGGGACAGTCGAAGACTTTAGCTGAGAATCGGCGTGCAAAATTGACCCCATAAGCCGGGGAATCGGCGTCCAATTTTGCCCCCCCCTGATGCTTTGATTTGCGACCATCGGCTCGTCGTGGCGAGCGGATGGTGTGGGGATGAAGTCGGTGGATACGATTGCCCGGGTTCGGCGCGCCTTCCATGTGAAGGGATGGTCGCTCAAGCGGATTTGCCGCGAGTTGCCTGTGTCGCGGAACACCGTCCGCAAGATTCTCAGATCCAATGAGACATCGTTCTCCTACGAACGCGACCGGCAGCCCAAGCCGAAGATCGGTCCGTGGCAGGATCAGCTCGACGGGTTTTTGAATGGCAACCGTGGCAAGGCGGCGCGCGAGCAACTGACACTGATCCGGATTTACGAAGAGCTTTGCAGTCTCGGCTACGAGGGTGGCTATGACGCCGTCCGCCGCTACGCGAAGAGCTGGGCGAAGGCGCAGGGGTCGGCGACGGCGGACGCCTATGTGCCGCTGTTCTTCGCGCCGGGCGAGGCCTACCAGTTCGACTGGAGCCACGAGATCGTCCTGATCAACGGCGTGACGGTGACCGTGAAGGTCGCCCATGTCCGGCTCTGCCACAGCCGCATGATGTTCGTCAGGGCCTATCCGCGCGAGACGCAGGAGATGGTGTTCGACGCCCATGACAGGGCCTTTGCAAGTCATGTGGGCAAGGGCGGCGGGATCCATCCCTTCAGCTTTCAGGGCGTCCTCATCCCGGCTATCAAATATGCCCTCAATCTCGGCGTCATAGGCAAGCAGGGTGGTCGGCTGAAGGCTGCCGCCTGATTGGCTTCCCTCAGCGCCGTCACCCCCGATAGCGAAGAATAGAGCGCTGGTACGCCCTTTGGATCGAATCGTCCTCGGCGCCGCGGCCCGACAGCGGATGTCGCGCATAGATCGCTTGTATCGGCGGCGCATCGGATGTGCCCCTCCAATGCCATCAGGGGCAATGTCGAAGTGGCGCTTTCGTATCGCTTGGCGATCTGCGCGAATGGCACACGCTGCGCGCCTGGTGCAAAAACTGCTCACATCATGCCGAGGTGAAGGCCGCTGGCCTGGTCCGGCGCTATGGCAAAGATGCGCTGTTCAGCACGGTCGAAAGGGCCCTGTTCTGTACGAGCTGTGACAGAGGCGGCCCGGTCAGGTTGGAGATCCACAAGCTGCCGAGGAACTGAAGCGCTCGCCTAGCGGGGAAGGTGGCCGGCGCCGCTGGGGGGGGCGTTGGGGTAGTTTGCCTGAATAGGCGCCGGCCGGGCGGGTTGGGGTCCGCCGCGGTGGATAGTACCGAACTTGGTGATTCAGGTAATTCCGCGATCATGGAAGACGGCCTACGCGCACCCGTCGGTTTCGCTTTCCTCGTCAACCGTCTTCACTGTGTTAAGGCCCGCTATTCCAAACATTACTGGATCAGTGAGGAAGCGCTCGTCTGGCTGGGAGAACGGACGGCCCTGCACAAGTGCGCTGAACAGATCTGCCGTGGAGCATCTGGCGCGCATGAAGGAAGCCGCAGGTGCCTAGCACGCGAGGGGGAAGTCGCGCGGTCGTCTATGATCTTAACTGCGCAACGACCACGCCGCGGGGCGCCCGGGTTGCGAGTTTGCCGGAGCTTGCGCAACGAGCAGTATACCAGTTGCTGCTTCTGACCTGCGAAGGGATCGCCGCATCGTGGGCTCGGAGGGAGAAAGCAAACGAACTTGGAACTGGGCTGCCTGAGTGTAACGATTAAGTATCGATAAGAGGTCATTATCGATAGTGAAAAAGCCGCCAGAGAAAATCCCCTGCAAGTCAACTTAACAGCCGGATAGCTTGACTAACGCGAATCAGGCATCATGAAAACAATGGCTTACGACATCGGTCTTTTGTCCCTCGACACCCTCATCGCGCCCGTCGCGAAGGCGACCGAGGCTTTGGCGCGGCTTGATGAGCGACTGGCGCGTTCCCCCGTCCGCGACGGTTTTGTCGAGCGCCAGCACTTCGCCGACGCAGCCGCCGCGCTGTGGATCGAGGGCGAGCTCGCCCATCTTGAGGACCTGGTCCTGCACGACGCCCATATGGACATTCGGACGCCGACCCATGAGCTCACCCGGGCCCATGCTGTGCTGCGAACCCGCCGGCGAATTTTTTCGCAGAAGCCGGACTGGGCGCTCAGCCGTGACGGTTTTTTGGCCCTGACCGGCCGGGGTGGCGCCATGTCGGAGGCGGAACAAAAAAACCGGGAAGGGCAGGGGGGTGGAAACAGCGTCGTTGAAGCCGATGTTCGGGACGATATTGAGGACGAGCTTCTGGCTGAGGAGTTTGCCGAGATCGATGCTGTCCTGGCACGCTCGTCGAAGATTCTGAGCGGCGCCGACGTGCCTGCTCGAAGAGAGGAGATGTCACTTCGTCACCGGCCGGAGCCGCAAAACGGCCTGATCTACGATCTTGACTGGAATGAAGAAGAACGGCTGGCCGAATGGCAGGACGTTATCGCGGAAACGCGGGAGTTGCCGGCGGTGTTGCGCGCGGCGATCCTGCTCGAAGCCTGGTCGGACATCGAGGTGCTTCAGCATGGAGTTTGGCTCGGGCCGCTGCTTGTTGCCGCGCTGCTGCGGCAGGAAGGCCTTGCCGCCAACCATCTGGCCTGCTTGCATCTCGGTGCCAAAAACATCCCGCGCGAGCGGCGGCGGGCGCGCAACCGGTCGGACCGGTTGCTGGCCTGCCTTTATGCTATCCACGACGCCGCGCTGGTCGGCCTGAAGGAACACGATCGGCTGGTGCTGGCAAAAGGCCAGATGGAGCGAAAACTCCGCGACCGCCGCACCAGCTCCAAACTGTCCGAGGTCGAACTCGTGCTGTCGCGGCCACTCGTCTCGGCAGGCATGATCCAGGAGCGGCTAAAAGTGACAAAACAGGGGGCGCTCAATCTGGTCGGCGAGCTCGGGCTGCGCGAGATGACGGGCAGAGGAAGGTTTCGAGCGTGGGGAATTGTGTAGTCCGCAACGCAAGGTTCTCTCCCTTACGAAGTTATCCAACTTGACGAACTTGCGATCTGTAACCATATTGGTGACAGCAGGAGGTTCTTCATGGCCGCTCCAAAACCAAGCAATCATAGCGGGTCCGCGTCGCATGCGGGAGTCGCCACCCTGAGCTTCACCACAAAGCTTCCGGCACAGGCAGACTTCAAGAAGGTATTGCTCGAACGCTATCAGGAAGCGATCGCACGCAGCCGGAAGATCGGCCACCGCGTATCGTTCCGGGTAGAGGTCGATCCGGCGGCTGATGCGCAGACGATCACGCCAGTCGAAGAGCAACCGATCGCTTCAGACGACACCTTTCCCGTCGAGGACACGGGCATGCCCGATGCCGAACTTGAGGCGGCTCTTGCCGGAGCGCGCGCGCGTGGCCGCAAGCGTGTTGCCGAAATTGTCGCCGGCGAGGGCATGCTGAGCGCGGATGCCTTTGCCAAGCTGCTCGGCACATCGCGGGTGACGGTCAACGCCAAGCGGCAAAGCGGGCAGGTGCTCGGGATCGATGGCGCCAAACGCGGTTTCCGCTTTCCTGTCTGGCAACTCGACAAGGACGGTCGTCCCTTCGGCGCATTGCCGGCGCTGCATGCCATGTTGGGCAACAGTGCCTGGGCCGTCTATCGGTTTCTGGCGTCGCGCCATGGCACCCTCGATGGGCGGACGGGCCTTCGAGCCCTTCAGCAAGGTGATGACGCCTCGGTGTTGGCCGCGGCGGAAGGCATGGCCAGGGGCGATTTCGACTGAATGCCCGGCGTTCCACCTCCACCCGATTTCGCAGCCGCAAAGCTCGAAATCGAGACCATACCGCGGGGTCGGACGTTCGGTCGGATCTACTGGAGCACCTATCCTGATCCATTGGGGTACGGGAAGTCGCCGAGCCGGTTCAGCGATCCTCGACGCCGTCTTTACGCCAACCGGTTTTGGCGTTCTTTACCTCGGTGACTCCTTGAAGGTGTGCTTCCTAGAGACCGTGCTCCGCGACCGCCGCGAAGGAATCCTTGACGATCTTCCAATAGAGGAGGTGGAGCTGACCCGACGGCGCTATGCGGATATCGCTGTGGCGGCGTTGAGGGCACGTTCCTGCTCTTGATTATCGCCTGTGAGCTGTGCGCGAAAATCGGGAATGGAAGGGCCGGAGGCAGGAAGCACGGCCTCAGTCCGAGGCGCTAATCAAGCGGGTCGGCAATGATCGCGAAAAGCTCAACACGGTCGGAAGCGAAACTAAAGAAGTAGTCGCGCGTTGGACGGCGGATAACGCTGTTTCGTCTCTGAGTATGGTTTAGGTCAGAGTGGTCAAGCCAACGTCGCGTAAGGCAATCAATGCGTCGAGCGCTAGTCAAGCGAAGTCGCCCGCTCGTGACGAGCTCACTTTAGCGCCGCCCGCTTTCCGGCCGGTCCAGCTCGCAACGCTCGTGGACACGGTCCCTGCCGGCGATCGTTGGATCCATGAGATGAAATACGACGGCTACCGTATTCTCGTTGCCGTCGGCGGTGGCGAGGCGCGAGCCTACACACGATCTGGCCTGGACTGGTCTAGCCGTTTTCCCTCGATCCTCTCCGAGGCTCGCAAGCTCAAGGTGCGCTCCGCCCTGATTGACGGCGAGGCCGCGGTTGTCGATGCGGAAGGAAGATCTAACTTCCAAGCGCTTCAAAATGCATTGAAGGGTGCCCCGGCGACTATCGACTTTTATGCGTTCGATCTGCTGCAGCTCGACGGCGAAGATCTGACAAGGCTTCCTCTTGTTGAGCGCAAGGCGAAGCTGGAGGCGATCTTGCCTGCGAAAGATCCCGTCCTTCGTTACTCCGACCATATCCTCGGCCGCGGAGAAGAGCTGCTCGATCGCTTCTGCGCAGCCGGCCTTGAGGGCGTCATCTCAAAGCTCGCGGATGCGAGTTATGTGGCGGCCCGCGGCGCAAGCTGGCTGAAGATCAAATGCATCAGGCGGCAGGAATTTGTGATTGTCGGCTGGACGCCGTCCGACAAGGTCCGCGCGTTTCGGTCCTTGATCCTTGGCGTTCATGACCGCGGCAAGCTGCGTTACGCCGGGAAAGTCGGCACCGGCTTCGATACCGCTGAACTTCTTCGTCTCTTGAAGATCATGGCGCCGCTTGAGCAGAAGGCCGCCACCGTCGACGCACCACGCGCCGAAGTGCGCGGCGCACACTGGCTCCGTCCGAAACTGGTCGCTGAGATTGCCTTCACCGAAATGACAAATGAAGGGACGTTACGACATCCGAGCTATCTTGGTCTCCGCGAAGACAAGAAGCCGGAGGCGGTCGTGCTCGAGACTGAACGTCATGCAGCCGATCTCGCCGCGTCTGCGACAACCGCCATCGCGATAAGTAACCGTGACCGCGTCATCTATCCGGAGTCCAACATCACCAAGGGACAGCTCGCCGACCATTACGCAGCGGTCGCGGCGATCATGCTTCCTTGGGTTGGCAGCCGGCCGATCAGTCTGGTTCGATGCCCACAGGGCCGCGCGAAGAAGTGCTTCTTCCAAAAACACGACGCCGGCAGCTTTGGCGACAAAGTCCACCACGTCGGCATCACGGAGAAGGACGGGCACGAGGAACCATATCTCTATGTCGACGATGCCGACGGACTGATGACTTGCGTCCAGATGGGAACGATCGAGCTGCATGGATGGGGGGCTCGGATCGAGGATGTCGAAAAGGCTGACCGCCTCGTTTTCGACCTCGACCCCGATGAAGGCCTCGATTTTGAGGCCGTCCGCGCCGCTGCCTTTCAGTTCCGCGCTATCCTTAAATCGCTGGGGCTTACGACTTTCCCGATGTTGACGGGAGGCAAAGGAGTGCACGTCATCGCGCCGCTCACCCCTGGCGCCGAGTGGCCAGAGGTGAAGGACTTTGCGTCTCGCCTGGCGCAGGCGGTCGCCCGGAGCGATCCGGCCCATTTCACGGCCGTGTTGTCAAAGACGCGCCGCAAGGGTCGCATCTTTGTGGACTATCTACGCAATCAGCGCGGGGCGACCGCGATCATGCCCTACAGCGCGAGATCACGTCCGGGCGCTCCTGTCGCGGCACCGATCACGTGGGCGGAGATGAAGACAATAGATGCGCCCTCTCATTTCCACGTGGGCGATGCTCCTGAATTAAAGAAACGCGCAGCCTCCAAAGCTCTGGCTGGATGGGGTCGCGCTGACCAATCCTTGCCCAATCTGTAGCGTACGTGAAGAGGCAGTAAAGCCGGGATTTAAAGGGCAACGCGGCGCTCATGGCCTTGCCTGATTGGAACCTGCGGAGATCGGCCTCCGTTTGGCTGAAGCCATGGCAAAAATCAATCCGAGGACCGTCGCCAGTCTTTTGAGGGAATACGCACAACGGGCGTCTATGCGCGGCGACAATCCCTATCGCATAAAGGCGTACTTGCGCGCGGCAGACAGTCTGACGGCGCTGTCGCAGCCGCTTGATCGGATCATCGCCGCCGGCGCCCTCACCAAGATCCCGGGGATCGGTGAAGCGATCGCAGACATCGTGACCAAGCTTTACCAAACCGGCACGCACCCAAGCCTTGAGAAGCTGCGCGAGGATGTTCCAGCGGGCGTGATGGAGCTGTTTGCCATACCCGGGCTTCGTCCCGATAAGATACTGAAGCTTCATCAGGCGCTCGGCGTGAACTCGCTGGCGGAGCTCGAGGCCGCAGCAAGAGAAGACCGCATACGCCCAGTCAAAGGCCTCGGCGCCGCGCTTCAGACAAAGCTCCTGCAGAACCTGGCCATCGTGCGAAGCGGCGAAACGCAACTTCACCTGCACAAGGCCGCCGCTCTTCTCGAACATGCGGTCATATCAGTGAAGCAAGAGCATCCAGAGTTTTCGCGCGTCGAAATTGCAGGCGACTTCCGGCGCGGTTGCGAGCTCGTTTCCGATTTCGCCCTGGTAGCGCAGGCCAGAAAATCGACTGGAATCGAGGATACGACCCTGAGGCTTGTTGTCACGGACAGGAAGCACTTTGGCGCGCGCATGCTCGAGGCAACCGGTTCGGCAGACCACCTCGAGCAACTGAAGACGTTCGCGGCCGACAAGGGGTTCACCCTAAATGCCGACGGGCTTCATCGCGGGAGAAAGCTGATCGCGTCAGCGACAGAAGAAGAAATCTACCAAGCTCTAGACTTGCAGTTTATCGAACCTGAATTGCGCGAAGGCAGGGACGAGATTGAGCGAGCGGCAAAGCAGAAGCTACCCGCCCTCATTCGGGATGAATATCTGCATGGCATCCTGCATTCTCACACGACCGCATCCGATGGCACCGAAACGCTTGAGGCAATGGCTGAAGCCACGCGCAAGCGCGGTTTCGAATACTATGGTGTCGCCGATCATTCGCAGTCCGCTCACTACGCAGGCGGCCTTTCGTTGCAGGAGATTGCTGAACAGCACCGCGAAGCTGACCGGCTGAACAAGGCATACAATGGAAAATTTCGCATACTGAAGGGCATCGAGGCGGACATCCTGGCGGATGGCTCGCTCGATTACCCGAATCATATCTTGGAGCAGTTCGATTTCGTCGTCGCGAGCGTGCACAGCCGCTTCAAGTTGCCCAAGAAGGAACAGACGGAGCGTATCATTGAGGCGATCGGAAATCCTCGGACGACAATCCTCGGGCACATGACCGGTCGCCAGCTGTTGCGCCGGCCCGGTTATGATCTCGACGTCGACAAAGTCCTCAAAGCGTGTGCAAAACACGGCGTCGCTGTCGAAATCAACGCACATCCTTGGCGACTCGACCTCGACTGGCGCTGGCATCAAAAGGCACTCGATCAGGGCTGCATCTTCAGCATCAATCCGGACGCTCACTCGATCCGCGAGCTCGACCACATGCATTGGGGGGTCGAGATGGCGCGCAAGGGCGGTGTCCCTGCGAAGCGGGTCCTGAACGCGATGCGTTTGACGGCCCTCCTTGCGCATCTCGCACGGCGCAGGCAAACGTCCTAACCTGCTTGTGCGCCCGGCCTATCAGCGCAGGAGTCCGTCATTCTCAAAATCTTCCCAGCCGCGCAAACTGGAGTGCGAGTTCTCATCGGGGCCATAGCCAACTGAAGCTGCAGTTCCGCGGCCGCTTCTTTGAGCACGTTTCATAGCGGCCTTCCCCGCGGCTCGCCGCCTATTCTCTGCAGCTGTCGCTGCGTCCTGTTCGCGCCAGACCGTAACCAGGTCGCGGTCAAGCACATCCTCCACGTGCTGCGGGTCGAACACGTGAAAGGTGATGTTCCTTGCCCGCCCGCGGAGTTTCACCGTTTTCGTCCCGGCGCTCTGCAAGCGACCATCTTTCAGCCAGCGGTGCCGTTCGGCCGTCGAGATCGTCAGAATGTCCTCGATTTCACGGGGGATTACGGGCAGGTCTTCGATATTCTGCAGTGCATTGGATACGATCCCGAATACCACCTGCACATCATTCTCGGTGCCCTCAGACAGGCGCAGGGTAAGCACGCGGGACTCGATATGGAGCAGTTTCCTGAACTCCGTTGGAAGGCGGGCGCGTATTTCAAGGAAAATACCCCTCGCTCTGACGGACGATCCAAGCGTTGCAGCCGGGGTTAAAGGCCACTCTCCAATCAGTTTCGCTGTTGCATTGATTTTTCGGCGTGTGGACATGCCCCTTTATATAGCTCACCGATTGTCGGCAGCGATGAGCCGATCGCAAAGCCAGCAGAGTTCTAATCCGCCAGCGGTCTGAACCATGATGCCCAAAGGCGCAACCACGATTGTTAGCGGGGCCGCTGATTGTCGTCGCCTTGCGCTTACCGACAATTGTACTTCACCCGTTCCGGGCTTCCTTGTGGGTGCCGGGACCAACATGTGATCTCCATAATGCGTAAGAGCCGGAGGCCCATCGCCGGCGACAAGGCGATCATTGCAGAGAAAGGTTACGATCGATCGGATGCCCGCGGCCTTCACCCGAAATGTTGCTGGGCGCCTCCTTCGACAGCGCGCCCATGCGAGACGTCCTGGCCGGGCGCGCCGCCTGTTGAGAGCGACGATCGCGAATGCGCGAACGGCTGGACGGCAGGTGAAGCGGGGTCGCGATAGGCGCATATCGGACTTGCTAGCCGTCGAACTCCGGCTTATCCGTTCGTCCGCCCATTATCCGGCTGGACAGCGCCGCGCCCTTGGGCTGTTCAAAGTGCGCTTGCATCTTCCCTACGCCGACAAGCGTGGCCGTTGTATCGCCGTAGTGTCAACCCGCTGAAGTCCGGCGGTGCTTTCTCAGCCGAGTGATCGCCGACTTGTCGACCGTGATCACCCCGCCGCAGTCAATCCGCACAGTGAGTTTGTTTGCTCCGCGATCGATGCGGGTGACGTCCCCAACAAGAACCACTCGGTCTCCGGCCCGGACTTTTGGGTGGCGGATCAATCGTATAAGGATGGTCATACGAGGGAATGCTCACCCTGGCGCGCCCGCTGGGGAGAATCGTGATGACGGTACCTGCTAGTGAAACCTCATCGCCAACCTCAAATTCGCGAGGCATGTTAACGTGCAGCATGGTCTTCCTCCCGATGCTTTCCCTAATTGACGCTTTGCTAAATTAATGCCCGGCCAACCAGGTTGGTTGTTTGCAATCGACTTCGTACGGTTCCGCACAGTTCCAAGCTGGTATGCACTCCCAGTTGGCCTCGGATCGGTATTGTGTGCGTCAAATTCTGCAGAAATGGTTTGACAGTCAGCGATGACCTTGGCGCGCCCCGTCCAGCCACGTGTTAGCGGAGCGGCGGACTTCCTCTCGGTCCGGCGATGGCCACAAACGAGGAGCGTGGAGCTGAAATCGATCTTTCGCCTTCAGGTACGTCGTTCCGGTAAATTCGAAGAATGCCGACGCCGGAAGCAGGTATCGAGCGCGCTTTGATGCTACGGCAACGCCTACAAGCAATTTTCGCTATGTTCCCTTGGCGGCAATGATCGATGGGCATCCTCGATCGTTGCCGTCCGCCGCCGCTCCTATTCAGTTCCAAGCCGCGGAGCTCGCTCGTCGACATCGGAGCCGGTGTTAACCAGCTTCCGCGCCGATCCCTCACTTCAAGATCGCTACGTTCCCACCGATCACCGCTTGGCGCTGTCGCTGTCCGCTTCGGCCCGCGCAAGGAACTGCTCGGTCGTTGAGGCAAGATGGGTTTTCAGCCAATCCGCCATCGCGACTTCCTCTCGCAGGTTCTCTTCGCAAGCCCGAAGAACCTCGGTTTCGCCGAGCGATCGAGCAGCGGCAATCAGGATCGTGTAGGAGGCGATTTCCATGTGCTCGAACGTGTAGCTCGCCAGCGATCCTTTCATCACCTCGTCTCCAGCGAAGACGCCGCTCAGCGATTGCGCCATCGCCGTCAGCTTGCCGCCAGCATCCTTCATCGTGGATGAACCCTCGTCCATCTGATCGAGACAAGTCTTCAGCCGGGCAGCCTGCTGCTTAGTCTCGTCGAGGTGCTGTCGGATTCGGTCGCTCAGTTCGGGATAATTCTCGATACGACTCAACTGCCCGTTCAACATCGTCTCTGCCTGCTCTTCCATGGCATGAGCGTCTCTAAGCCATTGGACAAACCATTCCCGACTTTCTGACATTTCGAATCTCCTTTGCTACTTAAGGAAAAACTTTCGGAAGAAGACATTGTTCCGGAGCAAAGCCCGCCGAGCGGCCCTTGACAGTCCCAGAGGATCAGCGACGTAGCGGATCTCAATTCACCTCACGAAGATCCTCAGCAATGCGGGTGAAGGCCAAGATGGCGGAAGATCGGCGCAAGGAAAACGGGCCATGGAACGCGAGACGCGCCGATCAACCACACCTGCTCGCCGCTGCGCGTTCCATTACAAGGTCCAACTGGCACTGGCCCGCCTCCTCGCCATCCCACGCGGCGACGTATTGAAGCGCCCCGCATGGCATACCGCGACCGCCGTCTGTCGTCCCGGGCAAGTAAGAACGGCAAGCAGATGAAACTCCCAGCGCTCGGCGAAGCTGAAGCGGTTTCTTGAGGAGGCGCTGATCGCGGCCGCTGGCGCTCCGCATTGAGCCTCGTGCCTCACCGCACCATCACGTTCGCAAGGAACGCGACGGCCTCTCCGCTCGTTGATTGCTTTTCGAATCGAGCCGCCGTCATGCCCTCCATATCGATACGCAAAACGGAATACGATCCCGACAGAAGAATCCTCTCGGTCTGGTTCGTGGCCAGCGGTAAGCGGTGCGAGTTTGAGGGGGTACCGCCGGAAACTTTTGCCGCTTTCCGGGCGGCATTCGCCAAGGGCCGCTATTTCAACGACCATATCCGCAACAATTTCCGCTACCATCTGGTTGCGACCCATAGCGACCCGGGATGACCTGACCTGCCGGTGTCTCAATCGTCCTGTCGCTCCAACCGGCGGTTGGTGGACGCGTCGCCGCTGTTGCCCTAAGTTCGCTTTCGGTCCGCGCGCACCTCGCAAAGCCCACCCCCGAAGTTCCTGCCTGGTGCAAAGGCGCTTGATCGGTCCCGCCGCCCTGGCAGTGTGCGGCGGGATTTTTTGCGCTCCAGGTGGAACACCGGGGTGCGGGCAAGGCTCGGTGCACGCAGTACATCCTCCATACGATATTGCTGCACGATCGGCTGACTCCGATCCGGCCCGCGTCTCCTCAATCCAGAGACGCGGGCTTTTGGCGAATGTCTGTGGATCAGCGCGCCATCAGGTCTGTTCAGCGCTAGAGTAGAGGCGATCGCGTATCTATCTGACCGAAAGCAAACAGAAGCGAGGCGTGCCCCACTGAAAGCACAAGCAAGCGCAAAGGTTCATAGACTGATGCTCGGCTGGCGGCAACTTGCTCGCCAGCCGAGTTGAGTTCACGCGGTGGTCGGGGGAGACTGGCCAGCCACACGCTGGTGATTCCAACCTGTGCCGATGTGCCAATCAGCAACCTTCGTCCGTCTTTTTCACCTGGCCTGGCGCGGCGGTGTTGGCGGTCGTGTCCTGCTGACCTGGCGCAGCCTGCTGAGCGCTGCCAGTCTGCTGGCCGGGCGCGCAGTCTCTGGCCGAGTTCGGATTTGTGGTGCCGCTGGTGGTGGTCGTGTCGGTGCCCTGATCGCCGGACATGTTGGTCCCGCTGCTCGTCGTGCCGGTGCCCTGACCCGTCGTACTGGGCATGGTTGTCGTGGTCGAGGTTCCGCTCGTCGAGGTTCCGCTCGAAGTTCCGCTGGTCGTCTGGGCAAAGGAAAGCCCGGCCGACAGCGAAGGTAAATTCGGCTGAGAAGTGGTTCGCGTGCGATTTCGCTCGGAGACGTACCGCCGGAGACCTTTGCCGCGTTTGGGCCGCGTTCGCTAAGGGCCGCTATTTGAACGACCAGATCCGCAACAACTTCCGCTACCGTCTGGTCGCGAGCGATAGCGACGGGGGATGACCTGACCGGTCGAAACCCTTTAGAGCTTCTGTCGTTTTCCGCGCCTGCGGTTTCAGGAACCCGGGGGCGATTTAGGTGTATGGTAATTCTGCACGGACAAAATCCTGTGGCGAAGGGGGTTTGTCATGCCGATACATCGAAAAGCCGAAAATGCTGGTGTTTTCAAGCCATCCGAGATGGCGCTGCTGGGCCGCGTTTTCGATCGGTTGAAGGTCGACGCTCAATCTGAGCATCAACGTCAAGCGCTCGCGTCCCGGATCATTGCAAATTACATGGCCGGGCTAGTGGACGAGGAAGAACTTCTGTCGGCTTCCCGACAGCCGCTTGGACGGTAGGCGATTGACAGATCCCAATGGATCGGTTGGGCTTCCATCATTCCCGTAACTTCTCCGAAAGGGCGGAGATGCTCATCTGTTCGGCCGATGCGCATGTCACAGAAGACTTTTATCCCAAACTGGGGGGCTGACCCCAACCCGGACAGTCTACCCCTTGCCCGCTGGCTTCTGCTGGCGGGCCTTTTTGAATTGAGAGCCGAAGCGTAGCTTCTATCCTGGCGGTTTTTGGCCGGTCTTTAGTAAGCGCGCCTCGCGTAGCAATGACGCGTGGTCAGTTCCGATCATTTCAATCAGCTCGCGCGCTTGAGTCTCCGTTATGCCAGTTTCCTTGGCTAGGAACTTCGCCTGAAATCCTTCAATCGCTCGTGGTCTGACCTGTCCTCGCCCATGTGAGGCTCCTTCAGGTACCGAAGCCCTGGATCCGGACCTTGTTCCTCGCTCGGCCGCTTCGGACTTGGAAATCTTGCGCTGTCCAACTCTGGCAAATATAAGCTGCAGGATACCGAGAAGAAGCAGCCTAATGCGCGTCACAATCTAGTTCGCCATGAGCGCCCGCGGGACGAACTCCTTGTAAAGTGGATAGGGTTCGACCCGCCCGAAACGTCTGTGCCCACGTTTGATTCCGATGAGCGAGTTAACGCATAAGCCGTTCGAAGACGCCAAGCCGCCAGGCATCAGCAGCACCGAGATTGAGGAAGACACCGGCAGCGTTCATTAGGCGATCCTCGACGCGATCGTTCATCTCAACGACGGAGTGGCCGACTGAGCGGTTAGCCTCTTGACGGTTTCAATGATGGCCTTGGCAAGCGCTTCTCCCTCATGGACAGGCAAAACGGCTTCCTCGCTCGGCAGGACGCCAGCTGGACATGTCTGTTCGATCGCCATCCGAACCAGTTGAAGGCCGGCGCGTTCGTTGCGGTGACCGGCGGCCTTTTCTCTGATGCGCTCGCGGAGCTGTTCCGCAAGGCAATCTTCATTGAGAACATCAGTCGATACCGGGGCGTCACGCATCTCTACGGCGACTTCGCGCAAGACTAAAAGGGGGTTCTGACCACGGTAGGACCATCTCGGGCTGCCGGCTAGAAAAAGGCCGGAAGGAAGCGCGATCATTAGTCTGATGCTCCGGGCAGGATCAACCAGCAGGGCCCTCCGAAGGCAGAGGTCACAGGTTCGAATCCTGTCGGGTGCGCCAAGGTTTTCACTCACTTACGTCCTTTTCACGGGCTGACCTCTGGGCCGTCCCACACTGCCTTCCCACATAAACGGCTTTTGGCAAGTTGGAAACGTCAGGGGCGTGGCTCCGGCGAGCGAAGATCGGCACCTGCGGGGAACGGGAACCAAAGAGGTGACGGTTCGTTCACTTGTTTCGGTTATTTCGGACATTGCGATTGTTGATTCGCGGTGCTATATCCGTTGAACACAGGGAAGACGACCATGACAACGCTGCTCGAACGACCGATATTGCCTTCGGCCGACGACGCCGAATTGGCTGCGCAGGCCAGCCGCCACCTTTCTAGAGCCAAACACGAGGGCGCTGAATTGCGCGTTCAAGTGGATGGAGGAGAGATGCTGCGCCTTCCTAAGGCAGTGAATGATCTTCTCTATCATTTGCTGACCGAAATGGCGCAGGGTAACGCCGTTACCCTGTTCCCAATCCATGCCGAACTGACGACACAGGAAGCCGCTGACTATCTGAACGTGTCACGTCCTTATCTTGTTCGACTTCTCGAGGAGGGCAAGGTGAAGTTCCACATGGTAGGAACTCATCGTCGAGTTAAGTTCCGTGATTTAGATGCGTTCCGCAAGTCAACTGAGGAAGAGCGTCAGCGTGTAATGGACGAACTAGCTGCCCAAGCGCAAGACTTGGGGATGGGCTATTAGGAAGTCCAGTTACACCGTCATTCTTGACGCCTGCGCACTGTACCCAGCCCCGCTGCGAGACTTACTCATGGAGCTCGCAGCGGGAGGGCTGTTCCGTGCGAAATGGACCGAGCGCATTCATGACGAATGGATTCGTAACGTCCTTAATGACCGCAAGGACCTTAAGCCAGAGCAGTTGTTGCGGACGAAGCAGCTGATGAATCAGGCTGTACCTGACTGCTCGGTCGAAGGCTACGAGGATCTGATCGAAGGCCTGAAGCTCCCAGACGGTGATGACAGACATGTTCTTGCAGCCGCCATCCACACGGCTTGCGACGCCATCATCACTTTCAATCTAAAAGACTTTCCGCGAGACTACCTAGCGAAGTTCCAGCTAGAGCTCCTGCATCCGGACGAATTTCTGTTCCATCAGTTCGGGCTGAACACAGCTGCGGTCGTTGTGGCGGCGCAACGCTGTCGCGCGCGCTTGAAAAACCCTCCTAGGACGGCAGAGGAATACCTCGACACCCTCGAACGGCAAGGGCTCACCAAAACCGTGGCCGAACTCCGACACTACGCCGCCGTCATTTAGTCGCAGCCGTTCGCACTCGGCACATTAACACAGCGTCTCGCATGCCACGCCGTCGCTATCGCGGTCCAACTTTCCACCCCAGGAGCAGTTGCTAAGATACCATTGGGCCTCGTCGCACGAACTGATCTGCTTGCACGTTCGCCGCGGCTCGCATGAGTAACCGTTCTGCGCGACCAACTTGCGGCTGACGAGGCCAAGCGGCTGGCTGGGCGTCGCCCTATCGGCGTGCGCCGCCCGCCACTCCCAGGGCGCCTGAAACGTTCCGACCCACAGACCGACCTTCGCCGCCTTTGCCTTTGCTTGCTGCTCCGCGTACGCGCCGTGGCTGTAGCGCGGCCAATCCAGCGCCTGGCCGTTCTCGACCATCCATGAGGCGACACTGGAGCCGTCCGCCCGCCAGCAATCGCCGACAAAGCGGCCGTAGCGGTCCCAAGTGACGAAACTGCATTGCACCGGCCTCGAGGCGGCCAGGAACGTGTCCAGCGCGTTAGCGGCCCGTCGCCCGCAGGAATACTCAGAACCGTTCGCGTCGTTGCAGTACTGCCGGCTCTCGGGCGCATCGATGCCGTTGAAGCGGATGCGCTGGCCGTGGATCTCGATCGTATCGCCATCGATGACAGACGCGACACCGGCGATCGGCGCCGGCTTTGATCCGATCCAGTTTGATACGTTGAGCTCGGGCACAGGATCGCTATGCTGCATGACGAACTGCGTCACGTAGGCTGCCATCGCCGCCAAGGCCACGAACACGAGCCGCTTCGGAACGCCAGCCAGTTGGCGCACGCGCCCCGGCTTACGCCACTGGTCGGTTCGACCATAATAGCGAGACTTGCCCAACCCCTGTCTCCTCTTGAGGGGCAGAGTGCTTCTAATTGACGGCCAAGTCTAGAGCCGACGGCGGTCGGGTTCTTGGCCGGCGCACCGCACTGACCCAGGAACGCCACCGCTTCTCTGATCGTTGACTGCTTTTATTGAGCCGCGGTCATGCCATCTACCTCGATCCGCAAAACGGAATATGATTCCCGGCAGCAAAACCCTCTCGGTGTGGTTCGTGGCCAGCGGAAAAGGGTACGTATTCGAGGACGTCCCACCGGAAACTTACGCCGCGTTCCGAGCTGCATTCGCCAAGGGCCGCTACTTCAACGACCATATCCGCAATCACTTCCGTTACCGAGATCGGTATGGCATCCGATCTGCCCGCGTCTCCTCCCTCCAGAGACGCGGGCTTTGAGGTTCGCGGAACCGAAACGTTCAAAGTTTATTGAATCGGGTTGGTGTGGCGTGGAGTTTGTATGAACGGGGCGAGGCTGGCGTTTATCCGTCCGATGGAGCCCAAGCTGGTCGCAAAGCCACCCGAGGGTGAACACTGGATTCACGAGATCAAGCTCGATGGCTACCGAACCCAGATCATCTTAAACAGCCCTGACGATATTCGCGCCTTCAGCAGCAGCGGAGCGGATTGGACGAGGAAATACACCGGCATCATCGAGGCGGCGCGGGATCTCGACGTCAAGAGCGCGATCTTTGAGGGCGAGGCGGTCGTCACGGGCGTGAATGGCCTGCCCGATTTCGACGCACTACAGAAAGCCGTACACAGCGATCGCTACGCCACGATCCTCGGCGCCTTCGACATCATGCATCTTGACGGCCACGATCTGCGCGACGTTGGCTGCAAGGCGCGCCGGGAAATTTTATTTGGCATCATCAAGCCGAACAGCCGCATCCAGTTCAGCGAGGCTCTACCCGGTGATGCCAAGTCGATTTTCTACCTCGCTGACCAGGCTGGCCTTGAAGGGATCGTCTCCAAGCGCGCCGACAGCCCGTATCGGAGTGGCCCGACGTTGAATTGGCTGAAGACCAAGAGCTGGACGGTCGAGGAATTCGAACTGCTAGGCGTCGGGCGCGAGCCGGGCAAGGCGGCGTTCGCCTTGCTCGCGCATCCCGACACGGAAAGTATGTCGGTTCAGCCTTCATCTCGTTGGGGCGCGACATGAAGGAGCGGCTGTGGAAGCGGGTCAAGGAACATGCCGGCCCACCTCCGGGCGGCATCAAGAAGCGACCGGCGACGCTGTGGGTTGAGCCAGGCGTGAAGCTACGGATCAAGCATCTTCGTGGCGAGCACAGGTATATACGCCACGCTTCGCTGCTTGGCTTCGGCGACGATCCGGAGCGTCCGGGGAGATAAGGGCCCGCCTGCCAAATCCAGCAATGGCCGGCGGGCCCCCATCAGCGCAATGAAGGGACTTTTCTTGCTCCGATTTCTCCTTTCGGAGATGACGCTACCAACTATGAATGGGATGCGGCAGTTCCCGACGCCGCCCGTGCACCGGACCATTGAGCAGTCAGGTCAGACTTGGGTCCCGATGATCGGAGCGACGGTGCTGGGGCGCACCTCAATTGGGGCAGCGGGTCAGTCGCTCGACCGTCTCAATAATCGCCTTTGCCAGCGCCTCGCCCTCATGCACCGGCAGCGGTCCATAGAGCGTTGACCGCCTGCTCGCTCGGCAGCACGCCGGCGGGGCAGGTTAGCTCGATCGCTATGCGAACGAGCTGCAGGCCGGTTCTTTCGCGTGCTTGGCTTTTGCCCGCGAATGCGGGACTGTCCTGATCGTCGGCTTGTTCCAATCGAACCACCTGCTAGTTACTCCGATCTCATCCCGCTTCTTGGAAAACGGGTTCGCACCCGACGTGATGGGGGGTAAGATGCGGTTTTCGGAGGAATTGATGCATTACACACTCCATGCTGCGCCAGGCTCTTGCTCTTTTGCACCTCACATCGTCATGGAGGAGATTGGAAGGCCCTATTCGCTGGCGTTGATGTCGCCAGGCCATCCCGAAGCCAAGACCGACGAATTTCACCGCTTAAACCCGAAAGGGCGAATCCCTGTTCTCATTGCCGACAATTTCACTCTCACTGAAGCGCCGGCAATCTTATTTCACCTGGCCCTAACGAATCCAGACGCGCGGCTCCTGGGAGCGGATGCAGAAAACATCATCCGTTCCATCGAATGGTTTAACTGGCTATCGAGTGCGGTTCACGCGGTCGCCGTCCGAATGATCTGGCGCGCCGACTTTTTCTTACCGGATCAATCGATGTACGAGCCCTTGATTCATAAAGGAAAGGAGCACTTGGCTTCCGCGTTTGCCCTTATAGAATCCAAGTTGACGGACCGAGATTGGGCCGTAGGAGAGTCCTATTCAATTGTTGATCCGTATTTGCTCGTATTCTACAGGTGGGGAAATCGTATGGCCGTTGACATGCGAAATACCTACCCAGCTTGGACCTCTCATGCACGTCGGTTGGAGGAGCGAGCGGCTGTGCAACGAGCCTTAACGCAAGAGGGAATATCCCTCTGGGAGTAGCTGTCGCGTTGCCGAATCCAAAAATTCACAAGACCATCGATCCTACGCGGTCGTGCTTAAATGTCTGGTAGCGTTGTTTAGCGGGAAACCAACGCTACGGCCTCATAAATGTAGTTCTCGTCCATCGTCAGGATACTGGCGCTGCGGTGGCGATCGTCAAGGCCGGCCAGCACGCATCATCGCGCGCGCGATGGCGAGCTGCGCCTCGACTTTGGCGTTTTCCTTCTGCGTCATGTTGTCGGCCGCGATCAGCCGCCGAAGCGACCGCATGATATCGCCGCGCGTCCAACCTGCTTCGAGCATGCAATCAATGATCGCCTGAAAGCCTGGCTCCATCGCCTCCTGGCAATCGATCTCGCGGTCGGCATATTCGCCCTGTCGTCTCGGCGGCGTGATCATGCTCGCTCCCTAGAGATACGCTTCGGGGAAGCCAACACGCGCAAGTTCTACGGCGTGAACTCGGAGATGGAGGAGTACGATCAGTTTCGGTGCGAGGCAGTGGGCACTACTCCACCCGCCGAGCAAAGCAAGGGTGTGCATGCGGAGCAAACCGAGGCTCAGCCGGCCGAGCCAAGCAAGGTTACGCCGAAAAAGGTCAAGACCGTGACTATCAGGACCGGCGAATGTGCAAACAAACAGAATTGCGTTTCCAATAACTCCACGCCCGGAACGTCGAACAGCAAGTAATGTGTTCGAAGCGAATTAGAGCGTGCTATGGGATTTCATGCTCTTGGTTGCAAAGACAGCCAATTGGGCACTCGTTCCCTAGCGATTGTGCACGAGACGATCTCGCTGGTGAAAGTGATAGGCGGAAAAACAGGTTCCGAAACGCTAACCACTTGCGGTCGCATTAGTATGGCTTGGTCGTGGAACGCAAAGGCTGACCCGATTTCGTCCCGCGATGCGGTACAGTTAGAGATCAAGCAAAACGTCGCCATGTGGGCGGCTGCAGCACGCTAGGATGTAGCCTGCCGATTGATCCTCCAAGGTCAGCCCGCCTAGGTCATCCATGACGACTTCGCCGGACAGCTTGGCGATCCGGCACGTACCGCAAATTCCCTGCTGGCAGGCGGTGGGGATGTGGACGCCACATTGGCGCGCCGCTTCCAGCAGGGTCTCTCCGGGCGCACAGTGATGCGCAATGCTGGAGCGGGCGAAGCGGACCGAAGACGAAATCTTTGAAGCCAGTTCCGAACGCGAACCGTTGCCGCCTCCGAAGCTCTCCTCATGAAACTGTGAAGGGGCGAGGCCGATTGCCTCCAGGCACCGGCGTGCCGCCTTCATGTAGGATTCCGGCCCACAGGCGAAAACGGTCCGGCTGTGAAGATCGGGAACCAGATTCAGGAGCATTTGACTGCTAATGCGTCCAGTTGGACCCGTCCAGGCTGGGTCTTCCTGACGGCAAATGCAAGTCACTTGAACATTGGGAAAGCGAGCGGCAAGTGCGTCCAGTTCGAGCCGAAAGATGATGTCGTCCGGCGTTTTCGCACTGTGAATGAAGTGGATATCCTGGGCGGCTGCGCGGTCGGTAAGTGCCCGCAACATAGACATGACGGGAGTTATCCCGCTGCCACCTGAAAGGAAGAGGGACTTTCCATGCGGCAGATCGTCGAGATTGAACGAGCCGAGCGGCCCTTCGATCTCGATCGCATCGCCCGGCATCAAATTGTCATGGAGCCAATTCGAAACGAGCCCGCCCGGCGTCCGTTTCACGGTAATCTGAAGGTCGAGCGGTCGCGTCGGTGGTGACGAAACAGAGTAGGAGCGCGTCACCGCGGCACCGTCGATCCTCAGGTGCACCAGAACATACTGGCCAGCGCTGAAGCAGAAGATTCGATCTGAAGCGGGTGTGAGAACGAATGTTTTCACATCGTGCGTTTCGTCGATCACGCGCCGGCAGTGCACAAGCTGCGGTGTGGTCTGTGCCCACTGCCGGTGACGCTTTGTTGGGACGAAGCCGGAGGCTGCAAAGGCCGCGTATGCATTCATCATTCAACTCAGGTTTGGAGTCGAGCCAAGATGCCATTTCAAACCCCGCTGAACAGCCGCGCAATCCTGCCTTTATGATCGGTAATTTCGATTAAACTTCCAGTGACATCACAGCGACCTGGAGGGCTCGGATGCCTTTGCGAATGATGGGTTCGTGTTTGCGGCGCGCGAGTATCGCGGTGTGGACTGGCTGGTGCAGCGTCGGCGCTCCCTCGACCAGGAACGATCGGAGTTCAGCAGTGAACCTGCGCGCATCGTCGCTACGCATATAGCAGGTGCCACCCGTTCGTCGGAGCATGATCTCCGCCAGAGTTTCCGATCCCGTCGAAAGCCGACAGATCGCCAGCTCGGCCAGCAGCTCTGCGTGCGTCTTTTCCAGCACGGCGGTATAGCCCGGGCGAATGTACGTTTCAGGGTCCACGTCGGACAGCGTTCTGGCAGCCGTCGAAACCATCACATATTCCTCGACCATCAGATGTTCGTAGGCGATCTCAGGCAGGTAGCGAGGCGCATAAAGCACGGCGATATCCAGATTTCCCATGCTAAGATCGCTGACCATCTGGTTTGAATAATCCGACTCGACATGGATCGAGGACTTTGGAAGGGCCTGGCATAGTGTCTCGACCCATCCGGGCAGGACCGAGCGGGTCATGCCCACCTGTGCGGCGATGCGCAAGGTGCCCTCGAAACGGTTGAACGCCCGCACGTCGTGGCGAGCTTGCGACCAAGTTGACAGCAGGGATCTGGCGTACGCTTCGAACCGCCGTCCCGCGGCTGTCGGCTCAGCGCCGGCGCGCCCGCGCTGAAAGAGCTCGGACCCGATCGCGCTCTCGAGGTTCTTGATGCGGGTGCTGATCGTCGACTGGGTCAACCCCAAGCGATCGGCGGTACGATTGAAATTTCGCGACTCGATGATGTCGAGAAAGGTTTCGATGTGATCTAGCTGCACGGGACCTCCCGATCGAAAAAGTCGATCATATTGCGCAGGATCATAAGCTTGATCAAACAATACTCAAGGCGGAAGCTGCCCTCGGTGAAATCGGCCGGCAGATCGACCAGGCTGAAGCTACGGAGCTGAGCAACGTGTTCATAGTCGACTGCGATTGTCACAATTACTGGTCAAGCGCGACCGTACTGGAGTCCTACCTTTCCGGCCTATGGAAGGACATGTTCGTTGAAGGCGAGAAGACAGGCCCCGTTGGCGCCTTCCCGCATGGCCATCGTCCCTGGTTTCATCCGCAGGACTTCTCCCGCAAGGACGTCCGTCCGAAAACAGAAGCCGACAACTATCTCATCATGAAGGAAAAACACCTCGACAAGTACAAGGTCGATGTGGCGATCCTGACCGGCGATGAGCCGATCGAGGCTTCCACCCTCGCCAATCCTTATTATGCCAGCGCCCTCGTCAGCGCCTACAATGACTACCAGATCGACCAATGGCTGCCGAAGGACGATCGCTTCATGGGCTCGATCATCATCGCGCCACAGGATCCGAAGCTCGCGGCCGCCGAGATACGCCGTCTGGGCAATCATCCGCGCATGGTTCAGGTTCTCGCTTCGCAAGGCTCCGTCAAGCCTTATGGCGATCCGTTTTACCATCCAATCTACGAGGCTTGCGCCGAGGTGGGGCTGCCCTTTGCCATACATCTGGGCGGCCATGGCGGCGTGAATTCGACCGCGATTGCTCCGGCCCCGACGACATTCTTCTGGGAGACCCATGCCATCCTGCACATGTCGGCGATTTCGCATGTCGCAAGCATGATTGCGCATGGCGTCTTCGAAAAATGGCCGGACCTCTACTTCGTGGTCATCGAATGCGGCGTCGCCTGGGTGCCGTCGGTGCTGTGGCGCCTGGACGCCGATTACAAAGCCCTACGCAAAGAGACGCCATGGCTGAAAATGCTGCCTTCCGAATACTGCCGGCGCAACATCCGCTTTTCCACGCAGCCACTGGAGCAGCCCGCAAATATTCAGCATCTCTGGTCCACTCTCGAGGCAATGGACGGAGAAAATACGCTGATGTTTGCCTCAGACTATCCGCATTGGGATTACGACGATGCCAACACGCTGCAAATCCCTCCTGCCTGGAAGAGCAAGATCATGGGGCTGAATGCGCTGGAGGTTTACAAACGCATTCCCCGCGCGCAAGCGGCGAATGCCGCCTGAGGAAGCAGACGATGCCCGAGAAGACATACATCTGCCGCGTCGACGAGATCGAAACCGGATCTCCCTTCATCGCCAAGATCCGCAGCCTTTCGGTCGGCGTTTTTCGCATCGGAGACTCATTCCACGCGCTGCTGAATGTTTGTCCGCACCGCGGCGCTCCGCTTTGCGAGGGGCCGCAATGCGGAACAACTGCACCGGTCGAAGAGGCGCAATTCATCTATCACCGCGAAAACGAGATCGTGCGCTGCGCCTGGCATGGCTGGGAATTCGACATCAAATCAGGCGCGGCCCTGGTCGATCCGTCCGTTCGCGCGCGCACATTTCCAGTAACCGTCGAAGCGGGCAGCATCTATGTGACGGCCTGATTGAGGTACGGATTCGAAGAGTAGAAGAAAGGTGATCGAAACTAACTTCACAGGTGCTTGACGAACAATAACGCGGAAAATCCGTAATGGGAGAGTCAAATGTCAGAATCTGAATACAAGCTTGGTATCGCTCAAAGCCTGATTGGTCACGGCAAGATTTCCCGCCGTGACTTCATTCATCTTGGGCTGGCCGCTGGGCTGACGGTCACCGCTGCGGACAAGCTCTTTGTCAGCACGGCCCGGGCCGAACCGCTGCAGGGCGGCTTCGCCAAGCTCGGCATGGCACATGGCGCAACGACGGATTCGATCGATCCGGCCGGCTACCCGGACACATTCACACAAACGGCATTCTCCGGCTCGATGTCCAACAGCCTCACCGAGGTCGACGCGAAAGGTAACGTCCAACCGGATCTTGCCGAGAGCTTTGAATCATCCGACGGCGCCAAAACCTGGGTCTTCAAGCTGCGCAAGGGCGCAACCTTCCACAATGGCAAGAATGTGACGGCGGACGATGTCGTGACTTCGCTGCGCTATCATATGGGCGACGAAACCAAATCGGCGGCGAAGCCGCTGCTTGAGCCCGTGGCCAGCATCAAGGCGGATGGCCCGGAGACGGTTGTCTTCACGCTGAAGAGCGGCAACGCCGATTTCCCCTACATCATGAGTGACTACCATCTGGTCATCATGCCGGCCAAGGACGGCAAGGCGGATTGGGGATCGGGCGTTCGCACCGGTGCTTTCGTGCTCGAGAATTTCCAGCCCGGCGTCTCGGCCAAACTCAAGCGCAATCCGAACTATTTCAAGAACGGCAAGCCCTATCTCGACGAGGTGGAGTTCATCGCCATCACCGATCTCGCCGCTCGCATGGCCGCGTTATCGACAGGGGAGGTGGACTATATTGGCCGCGCCGACCTCAAGACCCTCGGCATGTTGAAACGCAATCCCAAGGTGGAGATCGTCGAGGTCACCGGCTATGGCCACTATACCTTGCCGATGAATGTCACGGTTGCGCCGTTCGACAATCCAGACGTCCGAATGGCTTTGAAATGGGCGATTAACCGTCAGGAGATCGTCGACAAGATCTTTCTCGGCCACGCCACGGTGGCCAACGACAACCCGATCGCCCCGGCGATCAAATTCGCCACGAATCCGCAGCCGCAGCACAGTTTCGATCCGGAAAAATCCAAGCATTACCTGAAAAAGGCCGGAATGGAAAAGCTGAAGATGGACCTCTCGGTCGCCGATGCCGCCTTTGCCGGCGCTGTGGACGCGGCTGCCCTCATCCGCGAGACGGCAGCCCAGTGCGGCATCGACGTAAACGTCGTGCGTGAGGCCGAGGACGCCTATTGGGACAATGTCTGGCTCAAGAAACCCTGGTGCGCTTCCTATTGGAGCGGTCGCGCGACGGCCGACTGGATGTTCACGCAAGCCTTCGCCGCAGACTCCAGCTGGAACGAGTCGTTCTGGAAAAATCCCCGCTTCAACGAGTTGCTTGTCCAGGCGCGCGCCGAGACGGACGAGGCCAAGCGGGCGGCAATGTATGCCGAGATGCAGCAACTGACCCATGATGATGGCGGCAGCATCGTGCTGGTCTTCAATAATTTCGTCAGCGCCAAATCCAATAAGCTCGCACATGGCGAGGTGGCGCCGAACTGGGAGAATGATGGATTGAAGATGGCCGAACGCTGGTGGATCGCCACTGCGTGAGAGTGCGGGCCGGACCCGCGATGGCTATTAGGCTCCGGCTTGCAACCGCGTGCCCTGACTGGTGTGGCAGGGCGGCGGCAGCAACGAGAAACGCGTACCCATGAACCCCGTCGCAAGAACGGTTCTGCAGCGCCTTGGCCTCGGCCTGGTCACGCTGTTCATCGTGTCCATCATCATCTTCTCTGCGATTGCAATGCTGCCGGGCGACTTCGCCAAGGCGATGCTCGGGCAATCGGCGACACCCGAAACGGTCGTCGCCTTCCAGCGAGAAATCGGCATCGACCGTCCGCCTGTCGAGCGCTACTTCGTCTGGGTCGGGCAGATGCTCCACGGTGATTTCGGCTCTTCATTCGCGAGCCGCACCGGATACCGGCGCACCGTCGCCGAGATTATCGCCCCGCGCCTCTACAATACGATGTTCCTTGCATCGATGACCGCGCTGATAGCAGTTCCGCTGGCCCTGGGATTGGGCATCCTCGCTGCGCTCTACCGCAATGGCTGGTTCGACCGGCTGGTGAACGCAGTGACGCTGACGACCATTTCGTTCCCCGAGTTTTTCGTCGCCTATATGCTTGCCTACCTCGTCATCTCGCGCGACACGTTCATCGGATCCGAGTTCGCACAATCCCTGCCGCACTGGCTCGCGGTCTCGCTGAACTGGATACTCAATGCAGTTCCTAAGTTCCCGACATTGTCGAATGTGAACGATCAGACGCCGTTTTGGGAACATGTCTGGAGAGTAGCCTTGCCGGCGATCACTCTTACGCTCGTCATCGTGGCGCACATGATGCGAATGACACGAGCGGCGATCATCAACATGCTGGCAAGCCCATATATCGACATGGCGCGTCTCAAGGGAATGTCGCCCATGGCCATCGTACTCAGGCATGCCTTGCCCAACGCATGGGCTCCGATCGTCACGGTGGTGGCGTTCAATCTTGCTTATCTCGTCGTCGGAGTGGTCGTGGTCGAAGTGGTATTCGTCTATCCCGGCATCGGTCAGCTGATGGTTGACGCGGTCAAATCAAGGGATGTTCCGGTGGTCCAGGCCTGCGCCCTGATTTTCGCCGCGACCTACATCCTGCTCAATCTGACCGCCGATATTATTTCCATCGCCACCAATCCAAGACTCTTGCATCCACGATGACCAGCTACGAACCCATGGCTCAGGTTCACAGGCTGAGGCGCTCGCGCGCCACCCGTGCGAAAACGGCGCTGAAGAAGGCACCCTTCAGTGCATGGTTCGGCATCCTCGTGATCCTCGGTTATGTCATCGTTGCGGTGTTCGCGCATTGGATAGCCCCATACGGCGAAACGCAGGTCTTCAGCGAAGCCTTTGCACCGTGGAGCCAGCAGTTCAAATTGGGAACCGACCAGCTCGGCCGGGACATGCTCACGCGCCTGATTTACGGTGCGCGCAACACCATCGGTATCGCCGTCGCGACCACATTGCTGTCCTTCGCGGTCGGCGTCTCGCTCGGCCTTCTTGCCGCATTGTATAGGGGATGGCTCGACCAGATACTGTCGCGTGCGGTGGACGTGTTGATGTCGATCCCAAGCCTGATCTTCGCCCTGGTGCTGCTCTCGATCTTCGGCTCGTCGATCACCAGCCTGATAATCATCATTGCGCTGCTCGATTCCACCCGCGTCTTTCGGCTCGCACGCGCCGTCGGGCTTAACGTGGCAGTGATGGAATATGTCGAGGTGGCGCGATTGCGCGGCGAAGGCCCGAAATGGATCATCGCCAAGGAAATCCTTCCCAATGTCATGCCGCCGCTGGTCGCGGAGTTCGGTTTGCGATTTTGCTTCGTATTCCTCACGATCGCGGCACTGTCCTTCCTGGGCGTCGGTATTCAGCCGCCGACCGCTGATTGGGGGTCGATGGTGCGCGAGAATGCGACCCTGATCACCTACGGTGATGTCACGCCGCTGCTGCCGGCCGGCGCGATTGCCCTCCTTACAGTCTCCGTGAATTTCGTCGTCGACTGGTTCCTGCACGCAACCAGCGGGTTGCGCGATGAAAGGTAGCGGTCCGGGCTCGCGCGAAAAAGGCAAGGATCTGCTGCAGATCCGCAACCTACATGTCGAGGGTTTCTCGGACGAGCGGTGGCATCCCATTGTCCGCGGGGTCGATCTGGCGCTGAAGCGGGGGGAGGTTCTTGGCCTGATCGGCGAGTCAGGCGCCGGCAAATCCACCATTGGCCTCGCCGCGATGGGTTACGCCAAGCCAGGCTGCCGTATTACACAGGGCTCGATCCTGTTCGACGGAATCAATCTTCTGGCACTCAGCGAAACAGGGCGGCGTCGCCTCAGAGGCTCCCGCATTGCCTATGTCGCGCAAAGCGCAGCGGCCTCTTTCAATCCGGCCCACCGACTCCTTGACCAGACTGTCGAAACAGTCGTGGCCCATGGGATTGCCAGCCGCGAGAAAGCGAACCGGAGTGCCGTCGATCTCTATCGCCGTCTTCAGCTTCCAGATCCGGAGACGATCGGCTTTCGCTATCCTCATCAGGTTTCCGGCGGACAGTTGCAACGGGCAATGACCGCGATGGCGATGGCTTGCCGTCCGGACCTCATCATCTTTGACGAGCCAACGACGGCGCTCGATGTGACGACGCAGGTCGAAGTTCTCGCCTCCATTCGCAACATCGTGGAGGAATTCAACACCGCTGCAATCTATGTGACGCATGATCTGGCGGTGGTGGCGCAAATGGCGGACCGGATCATGGTTTTGCGCCATGGACTTACCGTGGAGGAGGCAGAAACGCGCCAGATGCTCGCCTCGCCCAGCCAGGAATATACCAAGACGCTCTGGGCCGTGCGCAAGCTCGCCAAGCCCGAAGTTCCGGCCGATGACTATCTGCTTACGATAGACAACGTCACGGCGGCCTACGGCCGGGCGGTTAAGGTGCTCCAGGATGTCTCCATCAACGTTCCACGTGGAAGAACAGTGGCTGTGGTCGGCGAATCCGGTTCCGGGAAATCGACGCTCGCTCGCGTTGTTACCGGCCTGCTGCCGCCGCTTTCGGGATCGATTTCCTTTGCTGGCCAGGCCCTTTCCAAGACCCTGAAGGCGCGCCCAAAAGAGATCTTGCGCCGCATACAGATGATTTATCAAATGCCCGACAACGCCCTAAATCCGCGGCAGACGGTCGAAGAAGTCATAGCTCGTCCGCTTGAATTCTACCTCGGCCTCAAGGGTGCACAGCGGGATAGGCGGATCGGCGAACTCATGCACATGGTCGAGATGAGCGAAACTTACCTGGATCGTCTGCCGGCCGAACTGTCGGGGGGTCAGAAGCAGCGCGTTTGCATCGCCCGAGCGTTGGCTGCCGATCCGGAACTCATCATCTGCGACGAAATCACGTCCGCGCTCGACCAGATTGTGCAGGAGGAAATCCTGAAGCTCTTAATGCGGCTTCAGCGCGAGCTCGGCATGAGCTACATTTTCATCACCCATGACATTGCCACCGTGCGAGCGATCGCCGACGAGATTGTGGTCATGCACCAGGGGAAAGTCGTTGAGCAGGGATTAAAGAGCGAAGTTCTCACGCCGCCGCATGCCCCCTATACCGAACGGCTTTTGTCCTCCGTGCCGGAAATGGATCCGGATTGGCTCACAAGGCTGCTCGCCAGCCGGAGGATGTGATCGTCGGGCAGAGCGTCGCGTGTCTTCCATATCGCCACCATTTTACAGCTTGGCGGTCGGCCGTACGGAACAATGCGGGGAAATTGGCGGTTCTCGCCGCACCAACTGCAGAGCCTGCTTCTCGGCAAAGCGGTCGGTTCGTTCCGTCCATCGGAACGAACCGAGCGCACTTTCCTGACGTTCTTGTGAACGCCGCAATGATCGCGGTTCGGAATTCAATCAATCTTGGGTGGGGACTCCTGCAGCGGATTTGAATCGTGATCGTCGCGCAGCCGTACCAGCAGTGCCGACCGCAGGTCCGCTGCGTCTCTTCCGGCGATCCGATCGCCGGTCGCGAGCGGGTCAGGTGCTCTTCAGGGTCCCGTTCATCCCTTCCGGATAGAAGCCACCCTTGCTGACGCCGTCCTTGTCGGTGAGATAGACGATCCGCAGCACTTCTTTCGGCGTCCTGGTGAACGCGATCGCGTCGGGCGTCGAGGGAACGAAATTGGCCTTGCCATTCACCTGGATGCCCTGGTCCTTGTCTTCCGGCCCGTCGATCTTGTCTCGTGCATCGGAGACGGCGTTGGCGGCCTTCCAGGCTTTCTCTCCCTTCCGGTATAGAGTGGAGCGCGCCATTCCCATGTGGTAGGCCTCGACCGCCAATATGCCCGCCGCGGCGGCGAGGAAGTCCTTGTTCTTCAGAAGCGTCGCAGCACCGGCATAGGCGGTGACGCCGACATCCTCGAACAGCATGCCGCCGAGAACAAAGTTCGTTTCGTTGCCAAAGGGGTCGAAGTCCCGCCCGAGGCCCGCTGCCTCCGCAACCGCTTTGAACCCAGCATCGAAATCGATGGCCGGCCTGTCGACTGCGTTCTTTGCAAGCGTCTTGCGGTAGAACCGGACATGCGCGAGTTCGTTTTCAGCAACCTCCTGCATGAATTCGCCGATGGCGGGTGTCTCGAAGGACACTTTCTTTCCGCCGACCACATCGCCGGGTTTGGAACCGGCATCGGCGGCGTCGATGCCCTTTCCGGTGGTGCCGCGAAGGTAGTATTCGGCCTCCATGTATTCCAAGTTGAGCGCAAAGCGGAAAATGTCCTCGTCCTGCAGTTCCTCCTTGGCATAGGCGCGAGAAACCGGCGCCAGGCCCGTCGTGGCGGCGAGGCTGGCTCCCAGCCCAAACTGCAATGCGCGGCGACGGGAAAGGTGGAGTGAAGGGATGGCACGTATCATGGCTTCCTCCCAAAAGCCCGCCGGCGTCACCTGTTTGGCACCTTATCGCGGGCAACGCGCCCAACTCCGCCATAGGCGAAATGTTCCTGTAAAGGTCGGACTTTGCAGGGGTTGCTCCCGGATCAATGGCTTTTTGGGCAGCGTAACGTCGGAGTTGGCATCGACTATTTGTGACCAAGCCTCGAGTCCAGACATTGAGGTGACACATTATGAGCCGGATAGGCTACGCCCGCGTCAGCACGGTCGACCAAGAACTCGAAACGCAAGTCGGCAAGCTAAGGGCCGGAGGGAAACGAGCGGGCCGTGATAACCCAGGACAGCAAGGATGGCTGGAGGGGCTTCACGCCGGAAAGGAAAATTCCTGTCGACTTGTGAGACGAGTGGGCCATCCGAGAGAAGTTGGTATTCTGGTCGATCCATCCGGCCTTGCGATTTCTCGCTTTTGCTGCGTCTATCTATGAACCGGTCTGGCCTCTTCGTCGGATCAAACACGCTGGGAAGTCACAAGGAGTATATGCACATGGCAACTGGAACCGTGAAGTGGTTCAACAGCACTAAAGGGTTTGGGTTTATCCAACCCGACGATGGCGGTCAGGACGTTTTTGTTCACATCTCCGCCGTCGAGCGCGCTGGTTTGTCGAACCTCGTTGAGGGCCAAAAGATCAACTACGACATCGAGCAGGACCGACGTACCGGCAAGTCTTCTGCTGGCAATCTCCGCAAAGCGGGTTGATTTCTCTGGCGCGCCGTGGCGAAAGCCGCAGGAGCGCGGCAAGTCGCGAATGTACTGACCGCCGTGTAAAAAAAGCGCGCGAAGCTTGGTGTGATGGAGAGACCTGGGCAGCAGATTGCTGCGACGCTTCAGAAACGATCGTGTGAACCAGGTTGTCAGGTAACGGAAGGCGGGAAGTCCCCCGCGTTTTTCGCGTTTGCGTCCTCCAGCGTAGGATGGTTGGCGACGTGGTGTTGCCCCGTGGAGCACTTTGGCTTGTTGTATCCTACAGCAATGTCATTGAAGATAGCCTGAGTTTGGCCCCACATGGACATCGCGTCGGATTTTTCCTCCCCCTTTGTAGGTTTAAGCTGCCTTCATACTTGGCCAGGCTCAACAGTCCGGCCTTTTTCTTTTTGTGTGGGCTGCGGTACATTGGTTATGATGCGCATTCGCTATGGGGACTGTCGGGAATTCTGTGCGCGAGGCCATGATGATGGAAAGGAGAGAATCATCGCATGGCTATTGAGAAGGAACTTCTGG
>NZ_JAMYOG010000035.1:0-23179 GCF_040319725.1 Mesorhizobium sp. M0894
AAGGCGTTCACCGGCGCCAAATTCGTGAAAGGGTTCAATCACCTGATTGCGGCCACCCTGGCTGCCGATCCGATCGTCGAGGGCGGCCACCGGGTCGTCTTTCTGTCGAGCGACGACGAGGACGCGACCGCTCCGGTGGCGGCCTTGGCCAAACAACTCGGGTTCGCACCCGTCAAGCTGGGAAAGCTCAGCGAGGGTGGCGCGCTGGTTCACGCACGCGGCCGCACGTGGGGCCAGCTCATCTTCCAGGACCTGTTCAAGAAGGAGCAGTAATCGATCTACGACCGTGTGGTCGACGCCGAGAACTGGTCGCGCGCTAACTTCTTCGAGCAGCGCGCGACCGAATATTTGAAGGCCACAAAGTCGCGAAGGTTGGGGTGGGCCCGACGGGGTATGGGCGCCGTTCGAAGAGCGGGGAGACGCCCGACACAGCGGCAGATCTGCCGGTCGCCTAGAACCTATCGGCTGCTATCGATGGCCTAGGATTCGCTCGAGTGTCCTCTGCTATCCGATACTACTCCACCGCACTCCCTCCTCACTCCCACTCGATTGTACCTGGGGGTTTGCTCGTCACGTCGTAGACGACGCGGTTGATGCCGCGCACTTCGTTGATGATGCGGGTGGCGGCGGCTCCCAGGAATGCCATGTCGTAGTGGTAGAAATCCGCTGTCATGCCGTCGACCGAGGTGACGGCGCGCAGCGCGCAGACGAACTCGTAGGTACGGCCGTCGCCCATCACGCCGACGGTCTGCACCGGCAGCAGCACGGCGAAGGCCTGCCAGATGGCGTCGTAGAGGCCGGCCTTGCGGATCTCGTCGAGATAGATGGCGTCGGCCTCGCGCAGGATCTCCAGCTTTTCGCGGGTGATGCCGCCCGGGCAGCGGATGGCGAGACCGGGACCGGGGAACGGATGCCGGCCGATGAAGCTGTCGGGCAGGCCCAGCTCCTTGCCGAGCGCCCTCACCTCGTCCTTGAACAATTCGCGCAGCGGCTCGACCAGATGCATGTTCATACGCTCGGGCAAGCCGCCGACATTATGGTGCGACTTGATCGTCACCGACGGTCCGCCGGTGAAAGAGACGCTTTCGATGACGTCGGGATAGAGCGTGCCTTGCGCCAGGAAATCGGCGCCGCCGAGCTTCTCGGCCTCCTCCTCGAACACTTCAATGAACAGCCGGCCGATGGTCTTGCGCTTCTTCTCCGGATCCGACTCGCCCTCGAGCGCGCCGATAAAACGGTCCGAAGCATCGACCAGGATCAGCGGCAGATTGTAGTGCTGGCGAAACATCTCCACCACGCCGGCCGCCTCGTCCTTGCGCATCAGCCCGTGGTCGACGAGGATGCAGGTCAGCTGATCGCCGACCGCCTCGTGGATCAGCAGGGCCGCGACCGAGGAATCGACGCCGCCCGAAAGCGCGCAGATCACCTTGCCCTTGCCGACCTGCTTGCGGATCGTCTCGACCGCGTGCTCACGGTAGGCCCGCATCGTCCAGTCGCCTTCGATGCCGGCGATGTTGTGGACGAAGTTTTGGAGCAGCCTGGCGCCGTCCGGCGTGTGCACCACTTCGGGGTGGAACATGAGGCCGTACATCTTGCGCTCGACATTGCCGAAGATGGCGAAGGGAGAGCCCTCCGATTTTCCGAGCACCTCGAATCCCTTCGGCAGGGAGATGACACGGTCGCCATGGCTCATCCACACCTGGTGGCGCTGGCCGGGCGCCCACAGGCCCTCGAACAACGGGCTGTCCTTGGCGATCTCGACGAAGGCGCGGCCGAACTCGCGATGGTCGGAGCTTTCGGCGACGCCGCCCATCTGCACGCACATCGCCATCTGGCCATAGCAGATGCCGAGCACCGGCACGCCGGCGTCGAAGACGATCTGTGGCGCGCGCGGACTGCCGATGTCGCTGGTCGAGGCCGGACCGCCGGACAGGATCACCGCCTTTGGATTGATGCGCTTGAACGCCGCCTCAGCCGACTGGAAGGGCACGATCTCGGAAAAGACGCCGGCCTCGCGAATGCGGCGGGCAATCAGCTGAGTGAACTGGCTGCCGAAATCGACAATCAGGACGGTGTCGGGATGATTGGCTGTTTTCATGGCGAGCGTTTAAAGAAAGAAACGAGTCGGCGCAATGGGTTGCGGGGCGTCTCTCTCACTCCGAATCCGCATCTTCATGGGACAGGTCAAAACTGCAGCGTGTCAGACGCGATCGCCTGTTCCAGCAGTTGCACCGCCCCGGCCAGCTTCTCGTCGATGACATGCAGGTATTCCGTCCAGTCGCCGACGTGCCTCAGATCGGCCGCCCCGTCGGAAATGCCGCGCAGGCCGATAAGCGGCACGTCGAACAGCTGACAGGCGCGCAGGCAGGCGAAGGTCTCCATGTCGACCATATCAGCGGCGACCGCGTCGTAGGCGGCGCCGGAGACGATTGCCGCGCCGGTGGACAGCGTCGCCGGCCTGATGCCCGGTATCCTGAACGGTAGCGGCACACCGACAGGCAGGTCGAGAAACGGCGTGGCGCCCTTCTCGAAACCCAAGGGCGAAGCGTCCATGTCGCGGTAGGCGACCGAAACGGCCTGGTAGATTTCCGTCTGCTCCAGCATCCGGCTGCCCGCCGAACCGAGCGACACGACCAGATCCGGCAGCGCCTTCCCGGCGTGCAGCCGGGACAGTTCGGCGCTGAGCCCGACGCCGGCCTCGACCGGCCCGACGCCGGTCATCAGCGGCGTGAACAGCCGCTGCAAGTGTGGGCCGTATTCGGCTTCGGCCGCCATGACGAAGAGAACGGACTTGCCGGAAATCAGGGTGAGCTCACCAGGTGTCTTGCCGGCCATGATCGTCTGTCCTCCCCTGCCCGTTCCTCAGCCCTCGATATCGTCGCGGCCGAGCACCGTCATCATCGTTCCGGTCATCGTGGCGATCAACTTGGCCTCGCCGTCGGTGGCGAACGCATAGGCCTGGCCATCGGCGACGATAATGGTGCGACCGGGCTTGGTCACCGAGCCGCGGAACAGGAAGCGCTCGCCCCGGCCGGGCGCCAGCAGATTGACCTTGAACTCGATGGTCAGCACGCCGGAATTTTCCGGCATCAGCGAGAATGCCGCATAGCCACAGGCCGAATCGAGAGCCGTCGAAATGACGCCGGCATGAAGAAAGCCGTGCTGCTGGGTCAGTGCCGACGAATAGGGCATTTCGATCTCGATGATACCGGGCGTCACCAGCGTCAGCTCGGCGCCAATCGTCATCATCGCGTTCTGGCGCGCGAAGGACGTCCTGACGCGGTCCTCATAATCGGGAGCAGGAACGATCTTTGCTGCCATGGCCGTCGCCCTTCGTTTCTCGACAAATCTTATTGCAGAGGCATTTATCGCAGAGGGGTGGGCGGCAGGCAATCGCAAATGCTGCACTGCAGCAATTGGCTAAACCTGCTGATAAGAAGCGAGATCGGCGACATCCGGCAACCGTTCAGCCAGCCCGCCGCAGCGCGCAGAAATAAAAGCCGTCGGTGCCGCTCAGCAACGGCGACAGCGAAATGCCGCCCCCAGCGCCAAAACGCACTGCCGCCTCGTGGCCCGCAAAACGGCTGTCCCAAAGCTGGCGGTGATCGACGGGGACAAAGCCGGGATGGCGGTCCCGGAAGGCCGAAACCTGGTCGCCATTCTCCTCGTCGAACACCGAACAGGTGATGTAGACCAGCAGGCCGCCGGGTTTGACGAAGTCCTTGGCGGCATCGAGTATCGTCTCCTGCTCGCCCTTGCGGGCGTCGAGCTGCCTTTGCGTCAGCCGCCATTTGGCATCCGGCCGGCGCCGCCACGTGCCGCTGCCGGTGCAGGGCGCATCGATCAGGACGATGTCCATATGCTTGCCGAGCGGCGCGAGCTCGGCCGGTTTGGTGACGATCTGCACATTGCGGTTTTCCGAGCGGCGGATACGGTCGAAGATCGGCGCCAGCCTTGCCTTCTCGGCATCGTGGGCGAAGATCTGGCCGCGATTGTCCATCGCCGCGGACAGCGCCAGCGTCTTGCCGCCGGCGCCGGCACAAAAGTCGAGCACCTGCATGCCAGGCTCGGCGCCGGCCAGTTCGGCTGCAATCTGCGAACCTTCGTCCTGAACTTCGAACCAGCCTTTCTGGAAGGCCGGTTCGGCCTGCACGTTCGGGTGCCTGCCGTCGCCGTCGATCGGCGGGATGCGGATGCCGTGCGGCGCGATCCGCGCAGGCTTGGCGCCGGTTTCCGCCAATTCCGCCAGCACCTTGCCACGATCGGCCTTGAGCGTGTTGACCCTGAGGTCGAGCGGCGGGCGAGTGCCAAGCGCGGCACCCTCTTCCACCCAGGCCGTGCCGAACGCCCGCTCGAACAGCGGCATGCACCAGTCGGGGATGTCTGCCCTGACAGCCGGCGGCGCGTCGGTGAGCCGGCGAGCGGCGAGGGTTTTCAATTCGTCGGCGCTCAGCAGCGGCGGCGCGAACTTGTCGCCCTCGAGCGCCTCGTTCAGCGACTGCGCCGTCTGGCCCCATTCGAGCAGCAGCGCGCCGAAGCCGATGGCGCGCGGCGTCTCCTCGCCGAGCAGCCAGCCGGCGGAGCGTTTGCGGCGCAGCGCGTCGTAGACGATGTTGCCGATCGCGGCGCGGTCGCCGCCACCGGCGAAGCGGTGCGACAGGCCCCAGTCCTTCAGCGCATCGGCCACCGGCCGGTGGCGCCGGCCGATGTCGTCAAGCACTTCGATGGCTGCCGCCAGCCGCCCGCCCAGTCTCATTGTCGTCTTCCATTACTCAGCAAAATAAAATCCGGCCCTGCTCTTAGAGCTTTTCGTGTCCTGATTGAAACAGTCTGTTTCCCCGACGGCGGACAATCCATGCAAGGCGGGTGACGAATGTGGGTTGGTGCATCGCGAGCCGCCGCCACCAAGCGGGCGTCGGCATGCGGAACCAAATAATTCGATCAATATATTATAAGCCTCTAATGTTCTTGTCTGGCGAGCACAAGCACGCCGGCAGGTGCAACTGCGCTGCTTTGCAACTTTTGCGGTTGCGAATACTCTTTTGCGCGGTGATTCGCGTCGCAGAAAAAAGCGGAGCCGCGGGTCGATACGAGGAGAGGGCAATGAAAACTTATCTGGCGGAAGTTCTAGGCACGTTTCTATTGGTGTTCATCGGCACGGCTTCGGTGGTGACGGGCGGCTTCGGCGGCGCGCTGCCGCTTGGCCAGGAAGGTATCGGTCTGGCATTCGGCATCGGCCTGATCGCGGCGGCCTATGCGATCGGCCCGATCTCGGGCGCGCATCTCAATCCGGCGGTGACGCTCGGCGTGTTCCTTGCCGGGCGGATGCCGGCCAGGGACGTCATTCCCTACTGGATCGCGCAGATCATCGGTGCCATCATCGCATCGCTGGCACTGTGGATCATCGTCTCCGGACAGGTCGGCGGCCACACCGGCGGCTTCGGCGCCAATGGCTGGGACGTGACGAAATGGGGCGTCAGCTCGGCCTTCCTGTGGGAGCTGATCGGAACCTTCACCTTCGTCACGGTGATCCTCGGCGTCACCAACGCCAAGCACACCACGGCCTTCGCCGGCCTCGTAATCGGCCTGACGCTTGCCGGCCTGCATTTCGCCATCATCCCGGTGACCGGCACATCGCTCAACCCGGCCCGTTCGATCGGACCGGCGCTGTTTTCGGGAACTGCGGCGATCGGCCAGCTGTGGCTGTTCATCGTCGCGCCGCTGATCGGCGGCGCCATTGCCGGCGTGGTTGCCAAGGCCGGTATCTTCGAGAAGGACTGACTTTTCGGAGGCCCAACGAAAAGGCGCGGGTCGAGGCCCGCGCCTTTTTTGTTGCGTCGAGAACTTCGTGTGCTGGATCAGGCCGCGAGGTCAAAACGGTCGGCGTTCATCACCTTGGTCCAGGCCGCGGCGAAATCCCTGACGAACTTCTGCCCGGCGTCGGCCGAGCCGTAAACCTCGGCAAGTGCACGCAACTGCGCGTGCGAGCCGAAGATCAGGTCGGCGCGGGTGCCGGTCCACTTGACCGCCTTGGTCTTGCGGTCGCGCGCTTGGTAGACTTCATCGGAGCCGGCGGCCGGATCCCAGACCGTATTCATGGAGAGCAGGTTGACGAAGAAATCATTGGTCAACGTGCCCGGCCTGTCGGTGAACACCCCGTGCTTCGACTGGCCGGTGTTGGCGCCGAGCACCCGCAGCCCGCCGACGAGCACAGTCATCTCCGGCGCCGTCAAGGTCAGCAGCTGCGCCCGGTCGACCAGCATCGCTTCGACCGACATCGGCGGCTTGCCCCTGACGTAGTTGCGGAAGCCATCGACTTTCGGCTCGAGCGCGGCGAAGGACTGGACGTCGGTCTGTTCCTGCGAGGCGTCCATGCGGCCTGGCGTGAACGGCACCTTGACGTCATGGCCGCCGTCCTTGGCCGCCTTCTCGACCGCGGCGACGCCGCCGAGAACGATGAGGTCGGCAAGCGAGACCTTCTTGTCGCCTGGCTGCGAGGCGTTGAACTCGCTCTGGATGCTTTCAAGCTTTTCGAGCACCTTGGCCAGCTGCGCCGGCTGGTTGACCTCCCAATCCTTCTGCGGCGCCAGGCGAATGCGTGCGCCGTTGGCGCCGCCGCGTTTGTCGGAGCCGCGGAAGGTCGAGGCCGAGGCCCAGGCGGTCGAGACCAGTTCGGAAACGGACAGGCCGGAGGCCAGGATCTTCGCCTTCAGCGAGGCGATATCCTGCTCGTTGACCAGCTCGTGGTCGACTGCCGGTATCGGATCCTGCCAGATCAGCTCTTCCTTCGGCACGAGCGGGCCGAGATAGCGGACGACGGGACCCATGTCGCGATGGGTCAGCTTGAACCAGGCGCGCGCGAAGGCATCGGCGAACTGATCCGGATTCTGGTGGAACCGCCGCGAGATCTTCTCGTAGGCCGGGTCGACGCGTAGCGCGAGGTCGGTGGTCAGCATCGCCGGGGCGCGGCGCTTCGAGGCATCGTGCGCATCCGGCACGGTGCCTGCACCGGCGCCGCCCTTCGGTGTCCACTGATGGGCGCCGGCCGGGCTCTTGGTCAGTTCCCATTCGTAGTTGAACAGATTGTCGAAGAAGTTGTTGCTCCATTTGGTCGGCGTCGTGGTCCACGTCACCTCGAGGCCCGAGGTGATGGCATCGCCGGCAATGCCGGTGGCATGCTTGCTCGACCACCCGAGGCCCTGCGCTTCGATGCCTGCGCCTTCCGGCTCCGCCCCGACCAGCGACGCATCGCCGGCGCCGTGGGTCTTGCCGAAAGTGTGGCCGCCGGCGATCAGCGCCACGGTTTCCTCATCGTTCATGGCCATGCGGGCGAAGGTTTCGCGGATGTCGCGTGCCGAGGCCAATGGATCGGGCGTGCCGTTCGGCCCTTCCGGGTTGACGTAGATCAGCCCCATCTGCACGGCGCCGAGATGGCCCTGAAGTTCGCGGTCGCCGGAATAGCGCTCGTCGTCGAGCCACTTGGTTTCCGACCCCCAGTCGACGTCCTGCTCGGGCTCCCAGACATCGGCGCGGCCGCCGGCGAAGCCGAAGGTCTTGAAGCCCATCGATTCCAGCGCGACGTTGCCGGTGAGGATCAACAGGTCGGCCCAGGAGATCTTGCGGCCGTATTTCTGCTTGACCGGCCACAGCAGCCGGCGCGCCTTGTCGAGATTGGCGTTGTCCGGCCAGCTGTTGAGCGGCGCGAAACGCTGCTGGCCGGCGCCGGCGCCGCCACGGCCATCGCCGATGCGATAGGTGCCGGCGCTGTGCCAGGCCATGCGGATGAAGAGCGGGCCGTAATGGCCGAAATCGGCCGGCCACCAATCCTGCGAATCGATCATCACCTGATGCAGATCCCTGATCACTGCATCGAGATCGAGGCTCTTGAATTCCTTGGCGTAGTCGAAGTCCTCGTCCATCGGGTCCGAGAGGCTGGACTGCTGGTGGAGGACGGCAAGGTCAAGCTGGTTCGGCCACCAGTCACGATTGCTCCTCCTGGCCGACCCATGTGGGACCGGGCATTTGCCGGCGCTGTTGTCGTCGGTTTTCGCGTCCATCTTTGCCTCCGATTTTGTTGATTTTCCGGGATTTTGTTGATTTTCCGGGCAGGGCCAGCAGCCGCGCCATTCTGGAATGGTTCCAGACTAGCCTGCCCAGCCGATAAAGACAAATTGCCTTTGCTGTTTATTCTGATAGGTTTTGCTTATGATTGGCTTGACCGTCCGGCAGATGCATTATTTCGAAGCGCTGGCGCAAACGCTGCATTTCGGCCGCGCCGCCAAACTCGCCGGCGTCAGCCAGCCGGCGCTGTCCGCGCAGATCGCCGAGATGGAGTTGCGGCTCAATTGCCGGTTGTTCGAGCGCGGCGGCAAGGCGGTGCGCATGACCGACGAGGCGCAGGCCTTGTCGCCGCGCATCGAACGCATTCTTGCCGACATCCGCGACGTCGAGGCGACGGCCCGGCGCGGCCGCCCGGCGCTAGAGGGCCGCTTCCGGCTCGGCATCATCCCGACGGTGGCGCCCTATCTCTTGCCGCATGTGCTGCCGAAGCTGAAACGGCATTTCCCGGCATTGCAGCTCGAATTGCGCGAGGCGGTGACCGCCTCTCTGGTCGAGGACACGGCTTCGGGAAAGCTCGACGCCTTCGTCGCGGCGCTGCCTCTCGATTACCCAGGCTTGGTCACCGAGGCGCTGTTCTCCGACCGGTTCTTCCTGGCCGTGCCGGCCGGCGATCCCGCCTTCGCCTCACCGCCGGTGGCGCCGGAAAGCCCGGCGCTGGAGCGGCTGATGCTGCTGGAGGAAGGCCACTGCCTGCGCGAACAGGCGCTCGCCGTCTGCGGCAGCGTGCGGCCGGTGGCAATGGCAAGCTACGGCGCGACCAGCCTGACGACGCTGCTGCAAATGGTGGCGCACGGGCTCGGCGTCACGCTCATCCCGGAAATGGCGGCAGGACCGGCCAGCACTATCCCCGATCTGAAGATCGTGCCGTTCCAGGAACCGATGCCGCAACGCACGATCTGCCTCGCCTGGCGGCGCAACAAGGTCCGCCACGACGAATGCGTCGAACTGGCCAAGATCATCCGCGGGCTGGATGCGGCGGTGCTGGCGGCTTGAGCGGCGGGGGGTGTCGGTCAATGGTCTGGTTTAGGCCGAAGCGGACCGCAAGCCCCTTCTAAAGGAACGACTTCAACCTTTTTAGTCTGGTGTTGACCCGAAGTCGACCTTCGCACCTGAATGGCTGCTTTGCGCCGCATCACACAGCCGTTGGGTAGGGAAGATGGTCATCCCGAAAGCCGAAAGTCCCGTTTGTTCGAATGATGACAACTAAGGAAATAGGAAACAGCCTTTGCGCGCAATTCCGTGCTTTGGCGGTGCCGAGGGTGCTTGACTAGCATTGATCTTTTTGGTGCGGCATCCGCGGCGTGCAGTAAGTGGAGAATACAATAGCGGTGAGGGCCGCGATCGGTGAGGTTCAGTGATGAATCATGCGCAGAGTACCAGGTCAAAATGTCTCCGCTGTGACTTCACCTTTATTAAACGACGGTCCTTGATTTTACTTCACGAGATACGCGGCAGGGGGTGCAACGCCATACCATCCCTCATTCCGTTATGCCTCGTTCTGCTGTTGGCATCTCCGGCAAATGGTCAGTTGGCGCCCGAAGCGTCAGCGGTTACCACAGCTAACGACAGCTCGTCGGTCGCGGTTTCCGAACACACCGAGGTCGGCAAAGAACCGGGCAAGCCACAACCGAGCGCGCTCGGATCCCCTATATCCAGAGAGCTGGTGATCAGCGAAACACAGGCACTCAAAACACTCAAGGAGGGCGCGCAAACACCGCTCGGCGAGCATGAGGAGGCTTTACGCCGCGAATTGGCCGCGGCACGAGCGGAGCTAGAGGTTATGCAGCGCGGCGCACGTGAGCTAAGCGCCCGGGCACACGTGCTGACAGACACGGTGGCTCAGCAAGCACAAGCCCTAAATGAGCAGCAGCGAACAGACGAAGCGCTCGCGCTCGATCTGGAGGCGGCGCAGCGCGTTATCGAAAGCTACAGGGCCGAAGCCAGTCTCTGGAACAGCGAGAAGGCTGCCGCGCCTGGAGCGCACCCCTCTATGGACGCCTCCCAGCTTGCTGCGAAGCGAGCGCTTGATGAGGAGCGGCACAAGGTTGAGCTCTTGGAACAAGAACTTACCACGGCTCGCCAAACTATCGATGCTCTTAAGAAAGGCGCAAATCTGGCAGCCGTCGAGCAGGCCAACGCCATAAGGGACCGACAGGTGGCCGAGGCCGCTCTAAAGCAGGCTCGAGAAACACTCGAACGGGGACGCGAACGAGCAGATTCAGCTGTACGTGACCTCGATATTGTTCGCCGGGAACGCGATGCTTTAAAGCAGAACTCGGTAGAATTGAGTGCCGCGCTGGACCAAGAGCGTGAAAGGGCTATCGGTCTAGCCCGTAGCCTCAGTGCCGCGCGTGAGGCAATTGATATTGTCAAGGGTAAGCGTCGCACTGCGGCTGTGGAGCGCGCGCCGAAAGCACGTACCCCCGCGAGTGCACTTGCAAGCAGGTTATCGCATTCGGGCGCCCAACCAGCCCGTAAACCGGGCTTGCCGAAAAAACAGAAAGTGAAGGTCCAAAAGTCGCCACAAACTGCTCTGCTGGCAACCATACCTCTTCCCGCAGCATTGCTTCCAACACGGCCATCCAAAAGCGGCGAGCCGCGCCAGTGAAGACTAGGGGGCGAAATGTGAGCCGCAGGGGAGATGACAATGAACAAGTATGTCGCAGCCGCGTTGACGATCGGGATCACAATTGGGCCTGCCTCGGCTCTTGAAGCAGGTGTGGGCGGTAGGGCCGGCGGTGTCGGGGTCAGTGCTGGAGTGAGCGCCGGTTCGCAAGGCGTATCTGTGGGAGCGGGCACGAGCGTCGACGGCGTAGGCGGAACAAATGTTGGAGCTTCGGTCGGTGCAGATGACGGATCAGTCGACGCAGGCGTTAGTGCCAGCGGCAACGTTGGTGACACAAGCACAAGTGCCAGTGTGGGCGACGATCCGTCCGCCGAAAACGAAGCGGCTACGGCACCCGACAGTTCGACTGCAGTGACGGCCCCTTCCCCTGCCAAGACCGCCAGGCAATCCATCGTCCTGCCACCCGTCCTCAGGCCTTCCAAAGCCGGTGGGAGTGACTCCACCAAGGGGTATCCCTTTGGATCTCTGGGACCACTGACAGCGAGACCCGGTACGCCGGTTGCGGTCGTGCAAGCCTGCCGCGCGGCGATCATGGCCGCTGCGACGCCGCTTGGCGCCGTCCGTGTCCACGCGGTAAGCGCAGGCGCATTGCGTCAACTTCGGGGTGCACGCACGGCGCCGATCGAGGTGCGAATAGACTACGCAAGAAAGGGTGGCATCGAAGTCCGACAGGCGCAAGTCAGTTGTCGCCTCGATGCGTCGGGCAGGGTCACTGCGATAACATAGCACCAAGCCTGATTGCCAGAGCTGCCGCACGCCGACAGCGGCACGATCCTCTTCGCCATCTACAAGGCGGCCTTCTTCGTCGGTGGCGCCGTAGGTGTTGGTCAAAGGTTCGGTTTGAGCCACGAAGCCAACCCGCAAGCCCCTTCGAAAAGAACGGCTTCAGTCCCTGTCCCAGGCTGCGAGCAACGGGCCTTTGCTTCCATAGACAGGGTCCTTGCGCGGCCGGCCAACCTTGGGGATCGTTACGACCGCCTTGGCATGGTAGGCGGCAGTCGTGCACAGGTCATAGGTGCCGGATTGAGGATAGGCGCCGACGACTAGAAAATCGTCGGATGCGGAAAGACGCTGGTGCCCGGTGCCGGCCGGAAGCACCGCGACGTCGCCGGCCTTCAGCGACAGCGTTCGTCCCATCTTGCCGCCAAAGCGAACCTTGGCCGTGCCGCGCGCGACGCCCAGCACCTCATGTATGCGCGAATGGTAGTGAACGTAGTTGTAGATGCCGTTGCGCCAGCTATCGCCCCAGCCATTGGCTTCAAAAAGCGCCTCCATGACAGCCGCCGGATCGAAGTCTTCGGGCAGCGTCACGGCGCCGCGATAGACGACCAGCGGCCAGAACGGATGGTTGGGCACCAGCCCGTCATCCCTGAACCGAAATGCATTCGCTTTGCGCGGCCTCAGGAGGTCGGCGACCTCTCGCCTGTCTGGCCTGGCGATGCCGGTGACCTGCTCGACGGCCTTCTTCGTGGTTTGCAGAATGCTCATGGGGTGGCCCTTGGGTGGTTTGGAGCTCCATGCCGGTTAATCGGCTGCGTGGCGGTTGGTTCCGCCAGGGTTAGAGTTCCGCGATCTGCACCATGGCGGTTCCGCAACAAGGTCCGGCAAATCCTGAATGGCTGCTTTGCGCCGCATTTTTGCCGTTCAGACCACCATTGCAGCTTCCCGAAAGCTGACGGTCTGCTAAGCCGGCACTAAGGCCTCGAATGGGGTGGTAGCGGTTACTCCGCCGGTCAGCCCGCTGCCCAACGATAATAGTCGCGTTGATGTCAATGCGAGCATCCCAAATATCATGCAAGTACTCCTAGGCTATCCGCCCGGGTGGTCGTTGCCACCGTGCGCGGCGATGAACATGGCGACGGCCGACCGGCAATAGGATTCGATTTCGTTGTCGTCCTCTGCTCTCGCCTCATCGAAGCGTGCGATAATCAGGAGATCGGATCCTTTGATAAGCGCGGCAAACAAGCGGGCGGACCGGAGAGGGTCGGTCACGTTCAGAACCGCCTTCGCGTGCAACTGACGCAACAGGGCCTCGATTTGGGCGATGACATGGGCGGGGCCGGCTTCGTAATGGAGCTTGCTTAACGACTTTTGATTCGTCTTGTCGGCCATGATCATGGCTTCGACACTGCGGACGTCCGGGTTCAACAGCGTGCGAAGCAGGGATGATCCCACCGCCATGAGCTGATCTTCGGCCGAACCGTCGACGCCTTCAAAAAGGGCCTGTGGTGCAAACTGATGGCAGCGGGCCGCGATGGCCGCGCTGAACAGCGCCTCCTTGTTCTCGAAGTGCCGATAGATGCTGAGCTTGGATATCTTCGCTCGCTGGGCGACCTTGTCCAATGTCGTCGCATGAAAACCCAATTCCTCAAAGAGTTCGCACGCGGCGTCGACTATCGTTTGGCCAAGCGCCTCATTGGCGGGCCGGCCGCGCCGGCCCTGGCTGTTTTCGGTCACGACAATTCCAGTCCTTGACAGTATCATAATTCTTGAATTACGATACCACGCAGTGTCAAAAATGTGCAAGCCAGGCCCAAGCCAACCCCTCATCCACATACGGAGCCCATCACCATGGATGACGTCATCATCATCGGCGGCAGCTTTGCCGGTCTCGCCGCCGCCCTGCAGCTCGGCCGTGCCCGCCGCAAGGTCACCGTTCTCGATACCGGCCTGCCGCGCAACCGCTTCGCCGGCCACTCGCATGGTCTGCTCGGCCAGGATCACAAGCCACCGCTGGACATCCTGGCCGAAGCGCGGCAGCAGCTGGCGCGCTATCCCACGATCAGGCTGGTCAATGCCCGGGCCGACAGGGTCTCCGGCGCCATCGACGATTTCTCTGTCCTCACTGGCGCTGGCGAAAGCCTTGGGGCGCTGCGACTGATCCTGAGCTATGGCGTTGCCGACCAGATGCCTGATGTTCCGGGCTTTGCCGAAGGCTGGGGCACGTCCATCGTACCCTGCCCCTATTGCGATGGCTTTGAAGTCGCCGGCCAGCATTGGGGCCTCGTCTGGTCCGGCCCGCCGTCGCACAATTATGTCAGGCTGTACCACGACTGGACCGACACGTTGACGGTCTTCGCCGATGGTCACGACATTGCACCCGATATCCGGGCCGATCTGGCGCGCCGCAACATACCTGTCGTTGATGGCCGGATCACCGAAATCGCCCGCCACAGGGGCCACAATGCCACCGTCAAGCTCGATACCGCCCCCGATGTCGCAGTCGATATCTTGTTCGCGCATCCGCGCAACAAGCCGTCCGCAAGCCTGCATGAATCACTGGGACTCGCCACGGTCAATACGCCCCTCGGCATCGCCCTGAAGGCCGACGAGCGCCGCGAAACCAGCATACCCGGAATGTACGCCGCCGGCGATCTTGCAAACCCAGCCATGGCTTCGGTCACCACAGCAATATCGCAGGGCGCGACGGCGGGTATCTCAGCCCAGCAGTCGATGCTTGTTTGAGAGCACAGATTGGAGATGAGCATGGCCGTCGAACCGGACAGCGCGGGTGTGCGCTTCCCTCCGCCCTTCGTCTATCTAGGAGCGCTGCTGTTGGGGCTGGCGGCGGAGCGGTTCGTCACCCTGCGCTCTTTCGGCATCGACTGGCGGTTGCTGGTCGCGACGGGCGCGCTGCTGTTCGTTGCCGGCGCGGCGATGATGCTTGCGGCGGCGGGGCTGTTCCGGCGGCTAGGCACCAACGTTCCGCCGTCGCAGCCAACGACCCTCATCGCAACGACCGGTCCTTATCGGTGGACCCGCAATCCCATGTATCTCGGCATGGCGCTTATCTATTCCGGCCTTGCGATCGGCTTCGACGGGCCGATCGCCTTCGCCTTGCTCCCGTTGGTGCTGATCGCGATCCAGACGCAGGTGATCGCCCGCGAGGAGCGCTATCTCGAAGCGAAGTTCGGCGACGACTACCGCCGCTACAAGGCCGAGGTTCGCCGCTGGCTCTGACCATTCCGCCGCTGCCGCCTGCGGGGCCTTCTGATAAACCAGCACCGGCTTCCTTGCCGCGAGCTATCATATTCTGAAGGTTGCGGGCCGGTGTCACGGAAACCGACTGCCGGCTGACGCAGTACACCCGGCACCTGAGGAGACGCACATGTCCAAAACCAGAGACACCGAGGCCAGCATCAGGATCGCTCGTCCGACCGCTCTTGGAGAAGCCTGACACACATGGAGTTCGAACACGTCACCTTCGACCTGCCACACTGCACCTTTCACGCGCTGCAGGGTGGTGATCCCGATGGTCAACCGACGCTCGTCTTGCACGGCTTGCCGCCACAAATGAGCCGTCGACGCACCGCACACCGATGTCTGCTTTCGAGAAGCGGTGACCAAGAGCGGACAGACCGCCACCGGCCCATATTGAGACGTTCAAGCAGTTTTCCTAACCTATCCGCCTCTGACCGCCCACCTCCCCCCACCCTCACGGCACAAATATCAAAAACACATACGTGCAAAACACCACCAGATGCACCAGCCCGGTCAGGAACGTCGTCCTCTCGGTGCTAAAGCTCACATTGCAGATGAAGAGCGCCAGGACCAAAAGCACCACGTCGGTCGCCGGCAGGCCCAGGGTCAGGCCTCTTCCGGTCAGCAGGCTGGCGGCGGCGATGCCCGGTATTGTCAGGCCGATTGTGGCGCAGGCCGAACCCATGGCGACGTTCAGGCCGCGCTGCAGCTCGTTGTTGAGGGCGGCGCGAACCGCCGAGATCGCCTCCGGCATCAAGACCAGCCCGGCGATCATCGCGCCGACAATGGCGTCGGCCTGGGGCACCTGATAGGCGACGAGCGCATCCTCGACGCTGGCGGCGACCTGCTCGGCCAGCATGACGATGCCGATCAGCCCGATCAGCAGGAGCAGAGCACTAGCGGCAATGCTTTCGTGGGCGTCGGCTGGCACTGCGGCGCCATGCGCTTGTCCGTCGATGAAATCATCCCGGTGGCGGACAGTCTGCGCGAACAGAAAACCCGCATAGAGCAGCACTGAAAGCACGCTGACGAAGCCGAGTTGGGCGGCCGAGAAGGTGCCGGGATCGGTGGTTCGCGTGTAGGTCGGCAGAATGAGCGTCGTGACGCTCAGTGCGACCAGCACCGCCAGATAGGCGCTGGTCCCTTGGCGGACGATTGCCTGCTTGCGATGACGCCAGCCGCCAAATGTCAGACACATGCCGACAACGCCGGTCGACGTGATCATCACCGTCGAGAAGACGGATTCGCGTGCAAGCGTCGGGTTGTTGGCTCCGTGCAGCATGATGGAAACGATGATCGACACTTCGATTGCCGTCACGGCGATGGTCAGCACCAACGTGCCGTACGGCTCGCCTACCCGCCGGGCCACCGCCTCGGCGTGGTCGAGCACGACGAAAATGGTGGTGAACATGATCGCGCTCGAAAGCGCGCCGATAAATATCCTGGTGCCTAGCGACCCTTCGTCCACCGACACCCCGCTGGCCCTGACCGCGACAGCCATCGCCAGCGCGGCCAACGGCATGCCGTAAGAAATCGCCGATCTTGCGAAACCACTCATTGTCACCTTTTTGCCCTCCCATGCTTGCAGCCGCCGTTGCGCACTGCAACCATTCCCGCCCAGAGCAATCGCATATCATGGGTCATGACGTGGCCCATCGCAGCGTACCCTACCCTAACCCTCCCACGGGAGGGCAATTCGCATTTGGATTCTTGCGAAGAGGACCCCCACCCTAACCCTCCCCACAAGGGGGAGGGAATGCTGCCGCGCGCCTTTGCTTTGCCTTTGGCGCCGAAAGGCAGGCAATGTGCCGAGACGGCGCCAACGGAAGCCCCCTCCCCCTTGTTGGGAGGGTCAGGGGTGGGGGTCCTCTTCGCAAAAATCCATACGCGATTGCCGTGCCCACAAGGGGGAGGGAATGCTGCCGCGCGCCCTTGCTTTTCCTTTGGCGCCGAAAGGCCGGCAATTTGCCGAGGTCGGCGCCAACGGAAGTCTCCCTCCCCCTTGTGGGGAGGGTCAGGGGTGGGGGTCCTCTTCGCAAGAATCCGTACGCGATTGCGCTGCCTCCTGCCCCGGCATACCTTGCCTGTCCTTTGGTCCGAAACATCATGTCACCCGCAGGGAAGCTCGCGCGCTAGCCGGGCGTGTTGGCCTTGACGACCTTCTTGCATTCGGGCGTCAGCTCGCTCATGTGACCGGCCAGGCATTTGACGACGCGGCCACCGCCCGGCAACACGCCTTTGCACAATCTCTGGTAATCTGCCTGGCAGGCCTCACGCTCGGCCGCCGTCTGCGCCAGCGCTGCGGTGGCTGCCAACTGAGATGCGAGGAAAAGCACGCTTAACCCAAACCGCATGGAACACTCCCCTCAAACATGTTGCTCAAACAACGCCTCTGTCACGCGTAGATACGAACGGAAGGCTCCTCAAGCCGTCTTCTGCGTCACCAATCCCAGTTCATCGATCATCGCCTGGCGCATCAGGTATTTCTGCGGCTTGCCGGTCACCGTCATCGGTAATTCGGTGCGGAAGCGGATGTAGCGCGGGATCTTGAAATGGGCGATCTGCCCGGCGCAGAAGGCCTTGATCTCCTGCTCCGTTGTGATCTGGCCGGGCTTCAGCACGATCCAGGCGCACAGCTCCTCGCCATATTTCGGGTCGGGAATGCCGAATACCTGCACCTCCTTGATCTTGGGGTGGCGATAGAGGAATTCCTCGACCTCGCGCGGATAGACGTTCTCGCCGCCGCGGATGACCATGTCCTTGACCCGGCCGACGATGTTGCAATAGCCCTCGGCATCGATTGTGGCGAGGTCGCCGGTGTGCATCCAGCCGTCGGCGTCGACCGCCTCGCGGGTCTTCTGCTCGTCGTCCCAATAGCCCTTCATCACGGAATAGCCGCGCGTGCAGAGCTCGCCCGGCGCGCCGACCACGACGGTGGCGCCTTCGGCGTCGATGGCCTTGACCTCGACATGCGGATGGACGCGGCCGACGGTCGAGACGCGCTTTTCCAGGGGGTCGTCGACGCTGCTCTGGAACGACACCGGGCTGGTCTCGGTCATGCCGTAGGCGATGGTCACCTCGGCCATGTGCATCAGCGACACCACCTTCTTCATCACCTCGATCGGGCATGGCGAGCCGGCCATGATGCCGGTGCGCAGGCTGGTGAGATCGAAGGAGGCGAACTCCGGATGGTCGAGCAGACCGACGAACATGGTCGGCACGCCGTAGAGCGCGGTGCAGCGTTCCGTTGCCACCGCCTTCAGCGTGGCGCCGGCATCGAACCCCTCGCTCGGGAAAACCATGGTCGCGCCCTTGGTGACGCAGCCAATCGTGCCCATCGACATGCCGAAGCAGTGATAGAGCGGCACCGGGATGCACAGCAGGTCGTCGACCGTAAGCCTGATCGCCGCGGTGACGAAATTGCCGTTGTTGACGATGTTGTTGTGGGTCAGCGTCGCGCCCTTGGGCGCACCGGTCGTGCCGCTGGTGAACTGGATGTTGATGGCGTCGTCCGGCTTCAGCCCGTCGGAGATGCGGTCGAGCTTATCATGTTCGTCGCGCCCGGCCATCGCCAGCACGTCGGCGAAATTGAACATGCCCGGCGAATTCTCCTCGTCCATGCGGATGACGATCTTCAGCGCCGGCAGTCTGTTGGCGTCGAGCTTGCCCGGCGCTGCCTTGGCGATCTCCGGCGCCAGCGTCTCGATCATGCCGAGATAGTCGGAGCTCTTGAACTTGGCGGCGGTGACCAGCGCTCGGCAACCGACCTTGTTCAAGGCATATTCCAGCTCGACCAGCCGGTAGGCCGGGTTGATGTTGACCAGGATCAGGCCGATGCGGGCGGTGGCGAATTGCGTCACCAGCCATTCCCAGCGGTTCGGCGACCAGATGCCGACGCGGTCGCCTTTCTCGAGGCCGAGCACCAGGAAGCCGGCGGCGAGCGCATCGACGGTGTCCGACAGTTCCTCCCAGGTAAAGCGCTTGTCCTGCTCGACGAAGACGGCGGCATCGAGCGTGCCGTATCTGCCGACCGTATCGGCAAACAGCGCCGGGATCGTCAGGTTGAGCAGCGGCACGCTGCGCTCGCCCGAGACATGCGCCGTGCCGTCGACCGGCGCAATGAACGAACCGCCATCGCGCTTGCCGCGCAGGCTGGTGGCATTCTTCAGCTCGTCGAGATTGATCGGCATCGCCGTGTCCTCCGCAGACAGGCCGAGCCTATCAGCCCGGCGGGGTGGTGGAAATCCCGTCGATGATAGGGCTGGGGTTGGAACTCGCCCTGTCAGGGCCGAAAACAAAAAAACCGCCTCGACGGGCGGGTCTTCGGGGCCAATTGGCACCATAGGGAGATTAGTAGCATAGCTGCCGGCACAAAGCAAGAACAAAATTGCTGTACATCAGGAAAATCGCTTCAGGTCGGTGCCGCGGCTAGACCGCTGGATCCAACGTTAGTGGTTGGCAAAGGCCGAGGCGATATCCGATCTCCCCCCTTGCGGGGGAGATGCCCGGCAGGGCAGAGGGGGGTGCGAAGGATCGCCAAGTTCGACTTCAGCACCCCCAACCGGGAACGGATGAGGCTCCGATTGGCTGACAGGTCGGCGGGACAGCACCCCCTCTGGCCTGCCGGCCATCTCCCCCGCAAGGAGGGAGATTGGCAGCTTGGCCGACGGCGCCTGCTCCGCGATCGTCAACTCGAGTTCACCAACGCCATCCTGGCCGCAATATCGCGCAAGATCGCCTCGTCGGCCGGAGCGCGCATCTTCCGCGACGCCACGAGACAGGCCTGCGAGCGCAGGATCACGCCGTCGGCGAGCACCTTGAGATGGTTGGCGCGCAGCGTCGCGCCTGACGTGGTGATGTCGACGACGATGTCGGCCAATCCGGCCGCCGGCGCGCCTTCGGTGGCGCCGAGGCTTTCGACGATGCGGTAGACCTGGATGCCGTGCTTTTGCGAAAAGAATTGCTGGGTCAGGCGCCAGTATTTGGTGGCGATCCTGAGCCGCCGGCCATGGCGCTGGCGAAAATCGGCGGCGACGTCGTCGAGGTCGGCCATGGTGTCGACGTCGAGCCAGATGTCGGGCACGGCGACGACGACGTCGGCATTGCCGAAACCGAGGCGGGCGATGATTTCGGCGCGTGCCTCGCAGTCGGCGAGGTTTTCGCGCAGCAGGTCCTCGCCGGTGATGCCGAGATCGACCGAGCCCTGGCCGATTTCGCCGGCGATCTCGGAAGCCGACAGGAAGGCTATCTCGACGCTGTCCAGGCCATCGATGCGGGCGCGGTATTTGCGCTCGTCGCCGGGCAGGCTGACGGCAAGCCCGGCCTTGGCCAGCACCTCCAGCGCCTGCTCCTTGAGCCGGCCCTTCGATGGGATCGCCAGCGTGATCATGGCGCTGTCTCCCGCAGCGCCTCGATGCGGTCGAGCCAGACAGAAAAACCGACGCCGGGGATCGGCGTCTTGGCGCCGAGCAGCGTCAGCAGCCGGTCGTAGCGGCCACCACCGGCCAGCGGCCGGTCGCCGCCCTGCGCCGCGACCTCGAAGACGAGGCCAGTGTAATAATCGAGCGGGCGGCCGAAGGCGGCATCGTAGCTGATTTCAGACATCGGCAGACCGAGGCTTTCGATGGCCGCGGCGCGGGCGGCAAAATTCTCCAGCGCAGTTCCCAGCGAAAGCCCGGCATCGGCGGCAAAACTTGCGAGCGCCCCGGCGGCGCTATCTAGCGGCACGTCGATCGCCAGGAAACCCTTCAAAGCCGCAAATGCCTCGTTCGACAGCCGGACGCTGCGCAGTTCGGCTTTCTCGATTAGCCGCCGCGCAATCTCGGACGGCGAACGCCCGGCCGTTGCCGACAGGCCGGCCTCTTCCATGCCGCCGGCGATATGCGCCGAAAGAGCCTCCAGATCGCCGTCGAGGACAAGCGCTGCCACCGCGCCGGCGATCTGGCTGTTGCGCGGCGGATTGGCGAGGTCGGCAAGCGCCGCTTCCAGCATTGGCGCCGAGCCGAAGGCGCGGGCCAGCCGCATGCGCCAGCCGCGCGGCAGGCCAAGCGCTGCCAGCACCGCCTCGAAGATGGTCTGGTCGCCAAGCGTCATCGCCAGCTCCCGTCCGGGCAGCACCAGCGAAAGCAGCGCATGCGCATCGGCCAGCGAACGCGCATCGGCGGCGGCCGTGTCGCGGTCGCCGAGGTCCTCGATGCCGGCCTGGAAGAATTCGTTGCCGCCCTCGCGGCGCTGGCGAAACACCTCGCCGAGATAGGAATAGCGGCGCGGCGTGCCGGCCTGGCTGGCAATGTGGTCGAGGCAGACCGGAATGGTGAATTCCGGCCGCAGGCAAAGCGTCTGTCCGGTCTCGCTCTCGGTGAGAAAGATGCGGCGCCGCAAATCCTCGCCGGCCATGTCGAGGAACGGGTCGGCCGGCTGCAGCACAGCGACCTCGACCCCATGGGTGTTGCGCGCGGCGAATAGGCTGGCGATGTCGGATGCGATGGCAGGGGAGGTCATGGGGATGTGGGGCGCGAGGCACCCCCCTCTGGCCTGCCGGCCATCTCCCCCTCAAGGGGGGAGATTGGATATCGCGCCTGCTTTCGCCAATCTCCAGCGTTGGAAAGAAGACAGTGAGGCTGAAGCTGCCAATCTCCCCCCTTGAGGGGGAGATGGCCGGCAGGCCAGAGGGGGGTGCTCACGCGCCACCTTTCGCCCGGTCGGCCGCCTGCGCCGCCAGTATCTTCCTCACCTCGGCAACCAGCCCACTTTCCGCCACGGTCACCTGCGCCGGCCGTGCGGCGCGCCATTCGGCGTTGTCGGCGATCTCGGCCGACATCTTGGCGCCTTCGATCAGGTCCTTGATCTGCAGCTCGCCCTTGGCGCGCTCGTCGCCGCCCTGAATGATGGCGACCGGGCTGCCGCGGCGGTCGGCATATTTCAGCTGCGCCTTCATGCCGGCGCCGCCGAGATACATTTCGGAGCGGATGCCGGCGGCGCGCAGCTCGGCGACCATCTTCTGGTAGCGGCCGAGGCTTTCCGTATCCTTGTCCATGGTCAGCACCACGACCGGCGCGATGACATCCGAGGTATCGAGCTTGCCGAGGTTCTTCAGCGCCGTCATCAAGCGCGAGACGCCGATGGAAAAACCGGTCGCCGGCACCGGCTCGCCGCGGAAACGCGAGACCAGACCGTCATAACGGCCGCCGCCGCCGACCGAGCCGAAGCGCACGATCTGGCCGTCCTCATTGGGGATCTCGGCCAGCAGCTCAGCCTCGTAGACCGGGCCGGTGTAATATTCGAGGCCACGCACGACGGAGGGGTCGATGCGGATGCGGTCTTCACCGTAGCCGCTTTGTGCGACCATGGTTCTTATCTGCTCCAGCTCTGCAAGGCCCTCGACAAACGGCGCATTCGTTATGCCCAGATGTTCGAGTTTCCTTTCCTCGACAAGATTGCTGAGTCCGGGGTTGATGGATCCCAGTGTCTGGACAATTTTTTCGGGATCGTGCTGCGCCATGACTGTGAAATAGCTGATCACAACGTCGATTTGCGCATTATCCAGCCCGGCACCTTTGGTGAAATCACCGCTCTCGTCCTTGCGCCCTGCACCCAAAAGCAGGCGCACGCCCTCGACGCCCAACTTGTCCAGCTTGTCGATCGCGCGCAGCACCTGCAGGCGGCGGCCAGCGTTCTCCTCGCCGCCGAGGCCGATCGCCTCGAGCACGCCGTCGAGCACCTTGCGGTTGTTGACGCGGATGACGTAGTCGCCGCGCTTGATCCCCAGCGCTTCCATCACGTCGGCCATCATCATAGCCATCTCGGCGTCGGCGGCGACGCCCGGCGTGCCGACTGTGTCGGCATCGAACTGCATGAACTGGCGAAAACGGCCGGGACCGGGCTTCTCGTTGCGGAACACCCAGCCGGAGCGATAGCTGCGATAGGGCTTCGGCAGGCGTTCGAAATTTTCGGCGACAAAGCGCGCCATCGGCGCGGTCAGGTCGTAGCGCAGCGACAGCCACTGGTCGTCGTCGTCCTGGAACGAGAACACGCCCTCGTTCGGTCGGTCCTGGTCGGGCAAAAATTTGCCGAGCGCATCGGTGTATTCGATCAGCGGCTGGTCGACCGGCTCGAAACCGTAAAGCTCAAAGACCGAGCGGATCGTCGCCATCATCTTCTCGACGGCGCGCAGATCGTCGGCGCCGCGGTCGACAAAGCCGCGCGGCAGCCGCGCTTTCATCTTTTCGGATTTGTCGGCCATGGGATGGGTACTCGGTGTTTCGTGGCGCTCCGGGGATCGGTTAAAATAACCGATTTCCACGGCGCGGGTGTCCTAACCGATGCAGCCGGGAGCGGCAAGGGTTTGCGCTTCTTCCTTCTCTCCTTGTGGGCCTGTTGCGTAATTCGCTGATTGTGATTCTCTGAGGTGGACGGTCTGAGGGAATCGCGATGGCAGTGAAGCAGACGGGC
>NZ_JAMYOG010000036.1:0-23031 GCF_040319725.1 Mesorhizobium sp. M0894
GAGCCCACGAATCTCAAGAAGTGGTCGGGCGGACGTATGTGGTGTAAGATCGTCGCGTCTCATAAGTCTTTCCGCAGCTTGGGATCGAATATATCGCGCAGCGCTTCACCCAGAAACGTAAAACCAAGCGTTGCAAGGACGATGGGAATGCCGCTGGCGATCACCAGCCAAGGGGTCTGGTTGATGTAGCTATAGCCATCGTTGAGGATCGCTCCCCAGTCAGGCGTCGGGGGCCGCACGCCCATCCCGAGAAAGCTGAGACCTGCTTCCCAGGCGATGACGGCTGGCACGTCCATGCTCACAAGAATGAGAAGGGGGCCAATCACATTGGGCAGCACATGAACGCCAAGGATGCGTGTCGTGCCTGCGCCCATGCTGCGTTCTGCGGCGATATACTCACTGCTGCGCAGCGCCTCGGACTGGGTGCGTACGACGCGCGCATAGATCGGCACCGACGTTATTGCGATGACCAGAATGACACTCGCCAGACTTGGTCCCAGAAGCGCGATCATGGCCAGCGCGAAGATGATACCGGGAAAGGAGCGGATCGTATCGAAGATGACCAGGAGCAAATTGTCCAACCAACGCGGCCCGAAGCCCGCGATGAGACCAAGCACGACGCCGACCGCCAGCGCACTGCCGAGGGAGGCGAAAGCAACGAGGAGCGGGATGCGCCCGCCCATGACGGTGCGAGAAAACGTGTCGCGGCCCAGTTGGTCCGTACCCAGTAGAAAATCCGTTGAAGGTGCGGCCAGACGCGGTCCGACCATGATCCGGATCGGATCATGCGTGATTATCAGCGGAGCGAAGAGCGCGACTACTGCTATGAGTATGACAAGCACTGCTCCGAGCATACCCAGGCGGTTTTTGCGAAATTGCCGCAGAAAGGTGCGAAAGTTGGCTTGTGAAGGGATGGCTTCAACGCTTACCATATCAGAGTTTTTCCCGCGTTCGCGGATCGAGGAATGCATTGATCAGATCCGAGAGCGTCGTGGCCGCGACGATAAGGAACGTGGTGACGAGCACGACGCCCGTCACTATCGGATAGTTGCGCGTATTAACCGCGTTCACGATCAACGCACCAATGCCAGGTCTCGCAAAGACCACCTCGATGAAGACAGCAGCCGAAAGCAGCCACGCGATGCCTACCCCGAGTATTGTCACGGTCGGCAGGATCGCAAGCGGCAGCGCGTAGCGCGCAACGATGCGCCATTCCGGGACCCCGAAGGAGCGGGCCATGCGCACGTGGTTTTCTCCCAGGATCTCAAGCATGGATGCGCGTACCAACCGGGAAATGTAGCCAACCCAGCCAATCCCTATGGCGAAGCCTGGGAGGATGAGATGGATAAGTCCATCCCCGAAGCCACTGCCGGCGCCGATCGCTGGCAACCAGCGCAGAGTCACGGCAAAAACCAGCAGCGCGTAGACCGCCACGACGAAGGAGGGAATTGCGATCGCGGCGACCGTCACGACGCCGGCCACCTGATCGACCAAGGACTTGCGCCGCATCGCCGAGTAGCAGCCGAGCGGCACGGCTATCACGACCGCCCAGAAGATCGAGACCAGGATCAACTCGATCGTATAAGGCAGTTGTTCGAAGACGATGCCGGCAACAGGCCTCTGGCTGAACACGTCAAAGCCGAGATCGCCGTGGAGCAGCCCGCCGAAGAAGTTAGCGATCTGCACGATGAACGGCTGGTCCAGCCCCATTTGCTCGTGGAGTTGCGCCTTCATTTCGGGAGTCGCCCGCGGCCCAAGCAGAACCGCGGCAGGATCGCCAGGCACGGCCCTGATCATCAGGAACAGAACTATCACCGCGATCGCAATGATTGCAATTGCAAGGGCGCTCCGCTTGAGCAAGTACAGCCACATCTTGCTCGACTCTAAGCTGGCCTAAAGTCGACATATAAAGGCATTCCATCCGGGCGCATTGCGGCCTGCATTTTTGTGGTGCGATACATGACTGGATTATGGCCATGGGTCAGGAATCGGTATGCGCCGGATTCCTCCATGATATCCTGCATCTCCTGGTAGAGCTTCGCCCGCGCATCTCCGTCGTCGATCGTGGCCGCGTTAGTGAATAGCACATCAAAACGCTCGCTGCGGAAGCGTTCCCAGTTCCATACGCCCACTTGAGCTTTGACGAACCAAGCCGTCGCGTAATACGGATCCGGCAGACTGGAGAAATCATTGACGATGAGCTGCAAGCTTTTCCAACGCTCGCCTTCCGATTCCATGCCGGTCGTCCAAAACGAGCCGGACTCTTGGGCGTTGATCTCGACCTTGATGCCGATCTGAGATAATTGCGCCTGCACCGTCTGGGCTATGGCCATATAAATGCTGCTGTTCACGCAATCGATGGTTAACGTCAGATCGCTCACACCTGCCTTCTCCAGAAATTCCTTTGCCTTGGCGAGATCGCCCTCCGGTGGGACGAGCGCCTTGTCGCGGTGCCCGGCAATACCTGGAGCGATGATGCCCGTCGCCACGTCGGCTTGGCCCGCATAGGTGGTATCCAAGATCTGCGGCACGTTAATCGCCCATTGGATCGCCTTGCGGACATTGATGTCCTGTAGATTTGGGTGATCCACGTTCATACCGATCCAGAGGTAACGGAGCGAGGATTTTTCCTCGATCTTGCTGTCGGCCGGCGGATTGCTCTTGAACTTCGCCAGAGAATCCAGACTAATACCAGTGAAATCGATGTCCCCTGCCTCGTAGGCGCGTTCCGCCGCCTTGGTGTCCCCGATCAGGATGACGCGGAGTTCGTCAAAGCCTGGCTTCGGGCCCGACCAGTCCGAATTGCGGGTCAATAGCAAATATTGGTTCGGCTTCACGTCGGCAAGCACATACGGACCGGAGAAAGCTGGCGGCTTCATGCCGAAATCACTGCCGTCCTTGGTTGCCTTCACCACCGCCTCTTCGGAGACGATATGGCCGACTCCATAAGGGAACGCGATGTTCCAAACCGGCACGAACGGCGCCTTGAATACGATCACTCCCGTGTAGTCATCCTCGACCTCGACACGATCGAGCGTACCCCAATCGACGTTATCCGGCGATTTGTGTTTGATCACGCGCTCGAAGGAGAATTTTACGTCCTTTGCGGTCAGCTCGCCGTAACCCCCGGTAAATTGGATGCCCTTCTTCAGACGGAAGCGGATATGCGTAGGATCGACACGTTCCATTGTTTCGGCCGCCTCCAACTCCCAGCCCCATTCGGAGCCCGGCTTGAATCGCGTGAGTTTAGAATAGATACAGTTCATCACATTGACTTCGGAGACTGCGGAGTAGAACCCGGGATCAAGCTTCGAAATATCGTTGGATGAAGCAGCAATGAGCACCTTGCCCTCTGCAGCCCAGATCGCGCTTGAGAGCGGCATCCCAGCAGTGAAGATGCCTCCCCCGATCACGGAGCTGGTTTTTAGGAAGGCCCTACGGCTTACGGCACCTTTATGATCATTCATGGTTGTTCCCCTTAATCATTGAGCAACTTACCGACCTAGCGGGGCTGCTTCGTGTGATCAGGTGATCAATAGCAAGCGTATGCCGCCTTCGCAGTCGAAATAATCTCAACTGTGAGGCTAGTTTTTTTCGACCGTCGCGGAAGGACACGCCGTGGTATCGCGATATAGGGCTATGCCGCGTTTTTATCAGTGAGAGAGCTTGCCCCGACTCGCCGCTCTGAGCAGCAACGACTCGTCGGCGATAAAGAATTAGTAAGGGTACCCTTTGTGGCTGATCCCACGCCAGTTGAACTGTTTGAAAACGTCTGGATTCCGCTCTCGGACGGAACACGCTTAGCTGCGAAAATCTGGCTGCCGGAGAACGCGGCTTCTAAGCCGGTTCCGGCAATCGTCTGTTATATACCATATCGAAAGCGCGATGGCACGGTTCTGGGGGACGCACAAATGTTTCCCTATTTCGCTTCGCATGGCTACGCGAGCATTCGTATAGACATTCGGGGCACTGGTGATTCCGAGGGTCTATTCGAGGACGAATACGTCAAGCAGGAACAGGATGATGCGGTCGAAGCCATCGGATGGATCACACGACAAGCCTGGTGCAGTGGCAGTGTGGGAATGATCGGCATATCTTGGGGCGGGTTCAGCGCCTTGCAAGTCGCCGCGCGCCGGCCCAAAGCCCTGAAGGCTATCATTACGCACTGCTCGACTGACGACCGCTACGCCGACGACGCGCACTACAAGGGAGGCTGCGTCCTGAACGACACTTTGGTTTGGGGTACGCATTGCTTCGCGCAGATGGCGCAGTCACCGGATCCTGAAATCGTTGGAGAAGACCGTTGGCGCGCCATGTGGATGAAGCGCCTGGAGAATGCCCGCCCGACGTTGATCGATTGGGTCGCTCATCAGCGCCGAGATGAGTTCTGGAAACAGGGCTCGGTCTGCGAAGACTACGGTGCCATCGATTGCGCAGTTTTCGTTGTTGGTGGATGGGCGGACGGCTATCCCAATGCAGTGTTCCGGCTGCTTTCGAACCTGAAAGCACCACGCCGAGGGCTGATTGGACCTTGGGGGCACAAGTATCCTCAAGTGGGTGTTCCCGGTCCCGCGATTGGATTTCTTCAGGAATGTCTTCGCTGGTGGGATCATTGGTTAAAGGGCCAGGATACCGGCATCATGCAAGAGCCAATGCTCCGCAGCTGGATGCTGGACTGGGTAGAGCCTGCGGCGCATTATGACGAGCGGCCGGGGCATTGGATCGCAGATCCAAGCTGGCCGTCTCCGCATGTAAAGTCACGGATCTTGAAGCTAGGATCCGGCAAGCTGTCGGAACATAGGCTACCGGAAGCGAGTCTTGAGATTCGCTCGCCCGAGACGGTCGGGATCGCAGGCGGAGAATGGTGTCCCTATTCACTCGGGGGACCTGGCTCACTAAGTCCAGATATGCCGCTGGATCAGCGGTGGGACGACGGTGGTTCCTTGAACCTTGACAGCGAGATTCTAGATGAGGTTTTGCCGGTCTTTGGCGCCCCTCTAGTTGAGTTGGCGCTCACCTCTGATAGAGCAACCGGCGTGCTGGCCGTGCGTATTTGTGATGTCAGTCCGTCGGGCGAAGTCACACGTGTGACCTACGGACTGCTTAATCTATCTCACCGAAACGGACACGAAGATCCCCAGCCGATGGATCCAGGAAAGTTGTACATTGTCCGATTGGCGATGAACGGCATCGGGTACACTTTCCCGCGGGGGCATCGGATCCGACTGTCCGTTTCCACAGCCTATTGGCCAATCGCCTTTCCCGCACCAGAACGCGCTACATTGACGATAAAGGCACAAGCAAGCGCTCTGCATCTGCCGATCCGAATGCCTCAGCCCGGAGATCGGCGGCTCCAGCCTTTTGAACTGGTCGAGCTTTCTTCGCCAATGGCTAGCACGGTGTTGCAACCCGGCAAAATTGAGCGATTCACCGAGATTGACCCAATGCGAAAGCAGGTCACCGTCACGGTCAAACGCGACAACGGCTCATTGCGTATTGACGCCATAGGCACGATCGTCGGCCTCAAAAAACATATAACGTATTCGGTCGCCGAAAACGATCCGACGACAGCCCGAACGGAAGTGTACTACCGATTTGAGTTGGAGCGCGGCGAATGGCAGACGGCAGTCGAGGCGCGGACGGTTATGACCGGTAGCAAATCGACCTTTCACCTCCAGGTTGACTTCGACGCGCACGCAAAACATGAGCGCATTTTTTGCAGATCATGGTCCAAGGATATTCCGCGCGATCTGGTCTAACTGCAGAAGGAAAACCAGATGAACGCCCCAAAGAACACCAGAGAACAATCGTTATATTACTCGCCAAGCTATCTCAGAAACGGGATTGCTTCCATATTTCAAGCGCCGCACGGACCCGGACCTTCGCGCGATCGCCATGAAGAGGATGTCGCCGAGATTAGTTGGACGGAGAGCACGGGTTTTCCGGAGTGTGCCCCGCCGGGCGCGTTTATGCTGCCAGCGCGCCTCTGAACCTACGCACGTCGTAGGCAACAGCAACGGAGAGCACCGGGTTCCGGAGCTGGGGTAGATGCGCGACTGGGCGAAACGCACGCCGTTCTCTGCTCTCCGTCATTCGGCGCGTCGCGGCCGCGCCGGAAAGATGCTGAGGCGTTGAACGCAGCGATGACGTGACGAGCGGGTGCGATGCGGGAGTATGGCCTGAAAGGCATAGAGACAATCGTCCGCGACAGCATCGTATGCTCGCCAACGCAACAACGATGGTCTCGTCCTCGAACGGTAGGGACGTTGATTTTGGCTCTTTTGGGGCCAGTCGGCAGATGGGTGACCGAACTCCGCCCTCCAGTTGATGATCGTCTTTTGGTTGGGATACCATACGCTTCGCCAGCGCCGTCAGGCTCTCTTGATATGTTTTGTATTGGTCGACGGATATCGCGTCTGTCGTCGTGGCGCTCCCACGAGCAACCTGGTCCATAGGCTCCCTCTGATTCCGTCTGCCATAAGCTCTCGGGTTTATAGCGCAGACGCACAATTCAAAAAAAGCGGCCCATGCGTTTATCATCACAGCCGCCGAGAGGGTCCACGGACTGCCGGTCGGTGGGCCACTTTCTCCGACCGGGCTTTGGGAACAACCGGTAACCGAAAGTCTTACGTTTGGCCTTTCTGGGTCGGTGTGCTTGCACGCCGCTGTCTCTCCTTCCCTCAGATTGGCGACGAAGAGTGTCACCTGGAGCCGCTTGGGCCCTTTGGCCGAGGCTGTGATAATTCCTCTTCGCCGGTTGTCTGAAATGGCGTAATGGACCATTCGACTAGCTCGACCGCACGCTGTAAGATCGCCTCGGTTTCAGCAAAGCTGGATGAAACGGCGATAACATATCCAATACAGTCTCGGGAATCGCCTTTCCTGACGATCAGCGTCTTGGGTTTAACATACAATTTGACCTCGGCGACACCTGGTATAGCAGCCGCTCGACTGTGCCCGCCGGTCCAATCCAGGATGCCATCACGTTCAGCAACTAGGATCCGGGCGGCAGCAATACGCGAATGCTTTCTGCGCAAATCCCATTCGTCGCCGACAACAAGCTTGATGTGCTCCGTGATCAGATCTATACCGTAAGCTGCCTGAATCAATTGAGGATCGGGTGCGCCAGCAAGACGCGGGTTAACTTCAATGACGACAGGACCACGGCTCGTCCAGCGGAGTTCAATGTTGGTTGGCCCCCAGCCAAGGTCGAGGGCACGCAAACAACTCAGCGAAACATCGGCTATACGCTTATGCTTGTCATCCGCCAGTAGGGCTGGCACGGTGAATTGACGATAGACGAACTGTGGCAGCGGGCCATAATCGGCGGCGACAATCCCGATAACCTCATTTCCCATTATCTCAACGGTATACTGAGGGCCTTCTACGAACTCTTCGACCAGTATCCTCGGCGAAGACGGCCATATGTGCTTGCCCCCGAGCAAATGATTCACATGTTCGGCCAAGTCATAGACATTGCGGCACAACCTGACTCCGATGCTTCCGTTGCTCGCGGCTGGCTTAACAATCACCGGCAGGCCGATCGCCGTAGCAGAGCTTTCTACGTCCGTCGCATTTGCTGCCAACCGATAAGCAGGTATTGGAACGCTGGCTTCCGCAAGGAGCTGACGTTGGACGAATTTGTCGCAACATCGTTCAACAGAGGCGGGGTCCGGCCCCGATAGATGGAAGTGCTCGCAAAGCTTGCCAACTGTCACATAAAGCGACTCGTCGTCCCCCACAAAGCCAGTAATGCCAGCAATCTCATACTTTGCACACAGCCGGGACGTTTCGCGGATCAGTGCATCCAAATTGTCTGTATCTACCCGGATAGACTCAATCCTTTCTGACACAAGATAGTCGTATTGAGATGGGTCTGTGGACAGAATCACCGGATGAAGACCAAGACGCTCGGCCGCTTCGACGAACAGCAGACCGATGCCCCTATGACCTTCAACTATGATGAGTGCTCTTTTTGCCATCGGCCACTCCGTTGCGTTCTGTGCGGCGGTCTGAGCATAGATCGGCATCAACCTTCCTGGCGTGCCTCATCTCAGACTTGCGGAAGGTACCATCGTCAGCGATCTGCGGGTGCAAAGATTTTGTGAATTTATTTTCGCGATCTGCTTCGAGCTTTCGGCTATCTGCGCCATGAGAAGCTGTTGTGGAGTTAGCGCAGCCGCGACCGGGAAAGCCGGCAAATCCACTCCGACAAGCCCGACGGGCCTCAATCGCAACACACAACTCCTCACCTTCCGCTCTCAGCATCCACCCAAGTTTCCTACGGTACCCATCCTCAAGCGAAGCTGCCGATTCACTCGTTGAATGTGGAGCGGATACGGCGACGCATGAACAACAGCAGGCTTATTCCGCGTACGAGCAGAAAGACGTGTAGTGCGGCCCAGAGCCCATGGTTGCCGAACATCGGACCGAAAGTGAACAAAGCAGCGGCAAAGACCGTGAATGATACGAGCATGCTATTGCGCAGATCGCGGGACCAGGTGGCGCCGATGAATACGCCGTTCATTTGAATGGCCAGAACGCCGCTCAAGGCCGCGAAGGCCGCCCAAGGAAGATAGGAAACGGCCTCCGCACGCACTGCCGCTGTGTTCGTTGTGAGCCTGATGAGTTGTTCGCCGAAGGCGAAAATCGCGGTACTCGCAAAGCCCGCGAGCGCGAACCCCCAGGCTGCGGTCAGCCTGACGGCACGCGAGAAAGCCTGCTGACAATGGGCGCCAACGGCTCGCCCAGTGAGCTGCTCGGCGGCCGCCGAAAGCCCGTCAAGGAAATAGCCCTCAACCAAGAAGAAATGCATCAGGACCGAATTGGCGGCGAGGGTCAACGTGCCAAGCTGGGCGCCTTGCCGTGTGAATAGGATGTAGGCTCCCATGAGCGCGAAGGAACGAATCATGATGCCACCGTCGAGGTGAAGCATCCGTTTCATCTCGGCCATGTTGAAGGTATGCCGCATCGACACCTGCGGCACCGTGCGGGAGCGTCGGAGGAGGATGGTCATGCCGGCGATCATGGCGGCAGCCTCGCCGCAAACGGCTCCCCAGGCGACGCCTACAATTCCCCAGCCGAGATAAAGAGCCAGGAAGATCGACAAAGCGAGATTTACCCCGTTGAGGAAAAGTTGGAGGAAAAATCCGAGGACTGAATTGCCGCAACCCAGAAGATAGCCGAGGATAGCATAGTTGATCAGGACTGCAGGCGCCGAGACTAGGCGGATGCGGATGTAAAGATCCATTGCAGTGGTAACGGGCTTTTCCGTGTTCATGAACCATTCGCTGATCGCTGTAATCAGCGGAACGAGTAGGACCAATGCCACGCCTGAGATCGCTGCTATAACGGATGCCCGCCAGAAGACCGCCTTCCCTGCCAGAGCATCACCCCTTCCGAAAGCCTGGGCGACGAGGCCGGTGGTACCGCAGCGCAAGAAATTAAAAGTCGCAAAGAGTAGGTCGAAGACAACGGCTCCTGCGGCAAGACCTCCAATGATCTCAGTATCCCCGGACTGGCCGATCACGGCCGTATCGACGAGACCGAGCAGCGGCGTCGTGAGGTATGCGAGCGACATCGGAATGCTGATTGCAAGGACCTGTCGATTGGTGACACGGAACGGCCTGGAGCCAAGAAACGGCGCATTCTGTTCCATGTTCGGCCCTACTTGCTGAGACATTTTGATTGGGGCGGCACCGCATCATGCCCCTGCATCATTTTCGAAGAGTTGCGTTGGTCAGTGTCGCCAGTCTATTGACCTATTGACTCCCACACTCTTTTTGCATGTGCTTGCAACTAGCGAGCAGTCTCAGCCTGAGAAACTGCCAAAGCAGATGACCGAGCAAGGCATTTCCGTCGATGACGCCACACAGTCTACGGCTGGACCGTCTTCTCGCCTCTGCTGCCGAGACGTTCCAAGCGGGCCAATCCCAGAGTCGTCGACAGATGGACTGTAGACCGCTCTTGGCCCAAGCTTAGTAGCCAGCGCATGTATCTCTATCACCCCTTCGTTGCGTCAGCGGTGCGATCAAAATGTCCCGCTGAGCGTTGCGATCCGGCGGCAATGAAGTGGCACTTGAGGCGAGTGCCGATTGTTCCCATTAGCCAAGGGCCGGAAACGGTGTGATCGACCATTTGATCAAGCCGACGGCTCGCTGAAGTGTCGCCTTGGTTCGAGCAGGAGTAGGCGAAACGACGACGACATACCCCATCCTGTCTCGGTAATCGCCCTTCCTGACGATCGGCGTCTGGGATGCAACATCGAACTTGAGCTCGGCCACGCCTGGTACAGCAATGGCTCGATCTTCGTCGCAAATCCAATTGAGTGTGCCATCACGATCAGGGACTAGAATCCGGGCAGCAGCGACACGCGAAGGCCTTCGGCGCAAAGTCCTCTTATTCCCCTCCCCTATAGCTAGCTTGATGTGCTCGGCAACGAGATCGACACCATAAGCCAGGTTGACCAGTTGAGGGTTAGGTGCCCCAGCAAGCCGCGGATTGACTTCAATGACGACCGGGCCAAACTCCGTCCAACGTAAATCAATGTTGGCTGGCCCCCAGCCAAGGCCGAGGGCATGCAAACAGCTCAGCGAAATATCAGCAATACGCTTATACTCCCGCTTAGTTAGCGGGGCCGGACAGACGTATTCACGACAGACGAAATGAGGTGGGTCACCGAAATCTGCCATGGCGATCCCAATGACTTCATTTCCCATCAATTCAACGCTGTAATGTTTTCCCCTCGCGAATTCCTCGACTAGTATTGTCGGCATCGTTCGCGATGCATGCGTCCCGCCTAACAAAGATTTCGCATGTTCGGCCAACTCAATGATGTTGCGGCACAGTCGAACACCGCTGCTTCCCATGCCTACCGCTGGCTTCACAACTACCGGCAGGCCAATCTCCACCGCCGCGTTTTCCACCTCCGCGGCATTCGCCGCTAAGCGAAAAGCAGGTATTGGAATGCCGGCCGCCGCAAGAAGGTGACGTTGAGTGGGTTTCTCGCAGCATCGTTCGATCGACGTGGGGTTCGGTCCCGGTAGATTGAAGTACCGGCAGAGATTGCCAACTGTCGCGTAGGCCTCCTCCTGGGGGCTGGTAATCCCAGCGATGTCATAGGACAAACGTAACTGGGAACATTGGTAAATAATCGAATCGAGATTATCTCGCGCGATAGGGATTATGTCACTTCCTTGCGCCGCAAGGTGGTCGTACTGATTTGGATCAGTCAACATGGTAATTGGATGGAGGCCAAGATGCTTGGCCACTTGCACATATCGACCACTATTGCTCGCACCTTCGAGCATAACTAGAGCTCTTCTTGCCATTTGTTCGGACCCTCCCTCGCACCGATACTGTAGTCTGACAGCGAACTGATTTTCATTCTTGGAAGCCCTGATCTAGCATTTGCAGTGAATATATCACCGTAGCTGCTTTGCACACGTGAATATGCGTGAATTAGTATGACGCTTTTGGTACGAGAGCTTAACGACGCTGAACCGCGATTTCGTTTCGATTTGTAACGAACATTACACGTCTATGATTTTGATGAAAATCTATAGGAAGTCATAGCGACTTCAGCACCGATTCTATGCGGAGCGATCTCACGAAGCGGCCGGTCAGCAATTCAACATGGCCGTTGCCGCTAACTTGCTGTCATAATCGAGCGCAGTCGGCTCTTCGCTTTGCGTTAAATCTGGGCGAGGACGACGCGAGCAACCGCCGTGTTTAATGTTCTTGACGACATGGGACGCCGTGGACAAGCTGCTTGCCAGCACGCTGTAGAGGTCTTTGCCATCGCTGGTAAGCATGATACCGGTTCCTGATCTCACAAACAGCGGAACCCCAACCTCGTCCTCAATAGCGTCGATCTGCCGGCTGATCTCTCCCGAAGCAACGTGTAAGTCAGAAGCCGCAAGCTCGAATGAACGATGACGTGCAGCTGCTTCGAATACCTCGAGGCAGTGAGGGGCGGGAGGTTATAATACCGGTGGTGCACTGAGCACTCTAATCGGACAGAAGTTTGCGGATAGACATCCGCGATCGTCAGATTTACGTGGTGGGATCCGGCCACTGAATTAAGAGTGTGAGGACGGACCATCACTCGGGTTATATCCGTCGCCGTTGCTTGCCGAGGTTGTCACCGCGGGAGGTGAGCCGCGAAAGGGTTCGGCATTGAGCGAGAATTCCAATTTAGGCCTCTAGTGTAGCGAGTGGTGTCGGTCTTGCAAAGCTTCGCCAGTTTGGGCGTACCGAAACACGGGCAGCTCGACAGAGCGGTAACGACCACGCGATAGCGCTGCAGATGCGAGACACAACTTATTTGAAGCCGTTTGCCCTCGAAGGACTATGACCTCCACGACCGTGCCGCATCGCCGCCGTACTGACAGTATCTCTCCCCTGCCAGTTCATCTCACGAGTTCATGTGCAAGGTCTGCGCCTCGTCAGCCTGGTGCCTGGTTGCGGACTGGCCAAAAATGCTATCAGCTCTCAGGTATGAAGCGGCGCAGGCAGTGTTGTGGGTAAATGCTCCGCCCTGATCACGCATTGGCCAAGTGAGCGTAACTTGCTGCGAAACGCCCGAATTTGTGCTCACCGCAAGTCACCGGCTTATAGCGAAGCGGGTTGCTGTCCGTAATACATGAGGGCAATGGTTCGATGATCGCGTTGAAATCAGCGTCGATAAAGAAGGGGATTGAGTATCGCTCGCGTCCCGAGGTATTCACCACGCGATGCATGTTCGCCAGGTAGACATCATTGGTGAGCCGCTGAATCAGATCGCCAATGTTGATTACGAATGTGCCGTGGATCGGAATGCCCTCGACCCAATCGCCATCTCGGTTCATGACCTGAAGACCACCCACGTCGTCCTGCGCCAGGATGGTCAGATTGCCGTAATCCGTGTGCGCGCCAATACCTATGATCTCCTCGCTGACATAGCCACTCTGCGGCGGGTAGTGAAGCAGGCGCTGAATGCTGATCGGGTTGCGCATGAGGTTCTCGAAAAAGCTTTCCGACTGGTCCAGACTGAGCGCAATACCCTTCAAGAGTGTTTTCGCGAGGCTGAGCATCTTTTGATGATATCCGTATGTCAGCTCCCGAAACCCGGGCAGACTTGAGGGCCACTGGTTAGGGCCAAAAAACGGACCATCCAGCATCGAACGTTCAGGTCCGATGTCAAAGCACTCCTTCAAGTCTTTCGTCCTGCCCGGATCGGTGTTCTCCCCAAACGGCTCAATGTATCCTCGAAGGGCCACATCGGAGTTGCTAATGTGCAACGTGTTCTTCTGCGACATGGGCAGGTGAAAGAATCGACGGCTCACATCGAGTACCGAATCCACAAAGCCTTGGGGAATACCGTGGTTCTTCACATACATGAACCCAGTGTTCGACAAGGCCCAACGTATCTCCTTCGCCACCCTCTGCTTATCGCTGCCATCGAGAAGCGGCGCGACGTCAACGACTGGCAGCTTGTCAAAGCTTTCGCGCTTCGCGCGCAGCTTGTCGTCCAGTTTGGCTACGAGATCCTTGCGCATGAGTACACCTTTTTAGACTAGAGCCTTCATAACAATTTGGGCGTTTCCCATTGACTGGCACCATGGAGAATCGTCGGGAAGCCTAGATAGCTAGCGCAACAATGTAGAGAAGCCCGAACCCAGGGTGAGGCATGAGGAGGCGTGCACGCTCTTCATGTCGCCTTGCATACCGCAGCAAGTTATCGTTTGCGGCAGCGTTAATGATCGCTTCTCCGCTGGTGCGCTGGCCTACTTGGCACTTGTAAAACCCAGTAGTGCGCGTCCTCCTCGGCGACGTATCCGGCGTCGTTTAGACGCTGTGCCGGCACAAGGATGCCCGCATCCTCTAGACGCCGCACCTCATCTTCAAAGGATGCGGTCTCCGCATAACTCTTGCGGGTGCTGACGATGACGAATCCGTTCGGGCGCGTGACGCGAGCCAGTTCGCGCAGTGCATCCGGTCGGACATGTCCGAGCGTAAAGACGCCGCAGCAGACGGTGATGTCATAGCTCGCACTGGAGTGGTCGGAGAGCGGCCCGTTAAGGTCGACGCCGCCTCGAACGTGGCGGTAGACGCAGGTTTGCCGCGCCTTTTCGGCCATCTCCTCGGAGAGATCGAGCCCGTCGATCAACCGGAACCCGAGGCGTTCCAGTTCCAAGCCGACGAGGCCTGTCCCGCAGCCAGCGTCCAGGACTGCGATGGCTGCTCGCTGAATGGCCAAATAGGCCGTCTGCACGGCACCCGCCAGTTCCGCCACGGTCATCGGCCCACAGTATCCATCGCGACCCACATCCAAATCGTAGGAACTGGCCCATCCGCCATAGAAGTGAGCCAAGCGACCGGCATCCCCGTCGAGGCCGTGGGAATCCTTGATGCGCTTTCGTGCGGCTTGCTCCAGTGCTTTCTGCTTATCGAGAGTGTTCATGACAGTTCCTCTATTTATGGAAGATGGTCATCGGCGGCGCGCCGGTCAGTACCTGCTGCCGCCTTGCAACGAGGATTTCAAAACTCGTGCCGATTGGCCGAGCCAAGCGAACAAAACATTTCATGTTGTTTTTCAGCTATTTGGCCTGAGGCAAAATAGGAAATTGGCCAAACAAGCCTTTGTCGCGGTCCAGACAAACCAAACAGAATGTCCGATGCTGCCACTTGAAACCCATATACTTTGACGTCCCCAGGGACAGCCGCTACGAATAGGGTTGATCTCCGTCGCTACAGCTTAGCACAGACCCACCCGCCGCGGCCCAGACCGGATGGCTACGAAGAGAATCTGCTCGTAGCCCGGCAAAATCTCGTTGCACATGGCAGCCCCTGTCGCCATAGTCGTGGCCCAACATGATGAAGTCGCTTTTCAGGAGTATGTTCCAGACCGAGTTTGCGGCCTTCGACACGTTCGTGAGCAGGACGACGCCGCCCCATAAAGAATGCCGAAGGAAGTTCTCCCCGGCTCGGAGCGAAATAGGCGGTATCCGTAGCTCAACAAATACCAAGTGGCGAGCAACGCTGGCATTCCAACGCGAAGCTACCAAGCTTGTGGTCCATTCAGCGATAATGAAGGGCACTAGTCTAGCTCGCGCTTCGCCACGCCCTTTATTGCGATCGCGTGGGGTGGCGGGTCTGCCTGCCGCACCAACCCGGTGGCAGGGCAACGCTACGACACTTGAGCACGGACAAACTGCACGCCAAACCGTGGCGCTATCGCACAGCTCTCGCCGGCGACGACTGCAGACTTCGAATGGGTTTGCGTCACTAAATGTTGGGCCTCTATCCAGCAAGCATCCTGATCGGCAAATGCGCCTCTTTGGGCATCATACATTTCGTCCGCTTGCCGCTGCCGTTGTTCGAAAAAAATGTATTGCTTTCGCAAATACCATTTGCATCGCCGACACGCCTGCAGTTTTTGTCTCTGGGTCGCCACTTTCCAATTCAGACGAGATCACGAGGAATCTTCTTCGACCATGATCTCTCGAAGATGCACTCGCCGTTTTCGAAAGCGTTGAAATCAACCTGAAGGTAGAAGCTTGACTTGGTAGCAGTCATGACTGTCCGCCCCTCCACCGCTGTCTGCCAGGCTCCGCGGCCCAGCTCATCTCGATAGTAGACTTCCGTCCGGGCTGCCGTCGGATCATTCTCAGCGACCGAATAGATCATGTGCTTTTTGAGGCCAACGACCGTGCCGATGGGCTCGATGCGCATTGAGCCATCGTCCCGCTTGACTGTGACGGTGACCTGTTTCGACACTGAGTCGATGTTGACGAACCGCTCGACGCCGCCGGCTTTCAATACCGTCGTCGGCATTGGCGGAGAAACCTCTGGCGCGTCAAAGGCTGGCAACGCGGTGTCACTCGGTTGAGGCATTCTGATCGGAAGATTCATACGGCTTGCGTCCGCCTCTATCGTCAATGTGGCGCGCTGCGGCGCCGGAAATGCAATCGGCCAGTACGCGGTGGAAATAGATAGCCGGATCCGGTGACCCTCCGAAAAGGTATATCCAACCTCGTTCATCGCGAGGCGAATACGGTATGATTTTCCAGCATCCATGGGCTGCAGATCTTGGTGGCTGTCGCGGTGCGAAAGGTTGAGAAGTCCGTAAGTGACCCGAGTGACTTCACCTGACTGGCTGACATCGGAAAGACGCACCGCGAGAATCGCAGTCGGCCTGTCGCAAGTAATTTCCAGTTCGAGGACAGGCGCGCCCAGGATCGGTGTGGCTTCCGTCAACAGGGGGCTGTCAAAGATTAACGAGCCACGATCGTCCCACCGCTGATCTAGCGGCATCTCTGGACCAACTCCGCCGAGTCCGTAGGGGCACCACTCGCCACCTGCGATCCCGATCGTCTCAGGCGAACTGATTTCGAGAGTCGCTTGCGGCAGCGCCTGCTCTGACAACCTGCCCGTCCCAACTCGGAAGATCCGTGACGTGACATGCGGAGATGGCCAGCCGGGGTCCGCGACCCAGTGCCCCGGCCGCTCGTCATAATGCGCCGCAGGTTCCGACCAATCCAACATCCAGCTACGCAGCATCGGCTCTTGCATGATGCCGGTATCCTGGCCCTTCAACCAGTGATCCCACCAGCGCAAGCATTCCTGCAGGAACCCGATGGCGGGACCGGGGACACCCTCATGTGGGTATGTATGCCCCCAAGGCCCAATCAACCCTTTACGTGGCGATTTCAGGTTCGAGAGAAGCCGGAACACGGCGTTGGAATACCCATCTGCCCACCCACCTACTGCGAAAACCGCACAATCGATTGCACCGTAGTCCTCGCAGACCGAGCCCTGCTTCCAGAACTCATCTCGGCGCTGATGAGCGACCCAATCGATCAACGTCGGGCGGGCATTCTCCAGGCGCTTCATCCACATGGCGCGCCAACGGTCTTCTCCAACGATTTCAGGATCCGGTGACTGCGCCATCTGCACGAAACACGTCGTCCCCCAAGCCAGTGTATCGTTGAGAAGGCATCCGCCCATGTAGTGCACATCATCTGCATAGCGATCGTCTGTCGAGCAGTGCGTGATGATCGCCTTCAGGGCTTTGGGCCGGCGTGCGGCGACTTGCAAGGCGCTGAACCCACCCCACGACTTGCCGATCATTCCCACACTGCCGCTGCACCAGGCTTGTCGTGTGATCCATCCGATGGCTTCGACGGCATCATCCTGTTCCCGCTTGACGTATTCATCCTCGAATAGACCCTCGGAATCGCCGGTGCCCCGAATGTCTATACGAATGCTCGCGTAGCCATGCGAGGCGAAATAGGGAAACATCCGTTCGTCTCTCAAAACGGTGCCATCACGTTTTCGATAAGGAATGTAGTCGACAATTGCTGGAACCGGGTTGGATGCCGCGTCCTGCGGCAGCCAAATCTTCGCAGCCAGATGCGTTCCGTCGGAAAGCGGAATCCACAGGTTCTCCATTAACGTGACAGGTCGCGGTCCTGTGGCAATCTTCATTGTTCACTACTCGGGGTACCAGATTTCAACATTTACCATTTCCCTTTGGAGTTCAGCGGTTTCTCGTTCGGAGCCGAGCTGCTTCGGCGCACCGTTTTGACGGGAATGAGTAAACATCGTTTATAGGAACTTTTCTGCGCACCGCAGCGGAAATAATCTCAACCGCAGAGCTACTTTTTTACCTCAACACGATTAGAGAAATTTTATGTACAATCGCTACGCGCAGAGGACCACATGCTCTAAGTGTTTGATCTCAGGCTTTGACGGTGCATTCTCTTCTTCCGAATTGAAGGAGGCACTGTGGGGTAGGGTCTACATAGCAGCGCCACGATGACAGAGGCAGTCCGTCGAGCAATACAAAATAGTCAAGAGAGCCTGAGAGCTCTGACGAAGCGCTACGGCCATCAGAAGACGATCATCAAATAGATGGAGCGTACGTCGGTCGCCGATGTGCCAACGGGGCCGAAGAATCCCTCCTCGACAGTGCTTACGATCGAGGAGGAGGCGGTGATCGTCGCGTTCCGGCGGCACACCTTGCTGCCGCTCGACGATTGCCTTTGCGCGCTGCAGTCAGTCCATTAGATGTGGTGGGCGCGCGAACATCAATGGAACCAGCGCGCGTCATGACCGACTGCGGCTCGTGCTACAGATCGAAAGCCTTCGCCAGGACCTGCCGCAAGGTTGGTCTCAAACATGACCGCAGAAAACCCTATACGCCCAAGACCAAGGTAAGGCAGAGCGCTTCATTCAGACCGCGCTCAGGGACTGGGCCTACGCCATTGCCTACCCGACCTTCGGCCATCTGCCGAGAACTTCCCCTGGCTGCACCTGGTCGTTATGGGCCGTGCGATGGTCGGCCTTTATTGCGCTTCCTTCCGCCAGGTTCCGAAGCGGATCGTGCTCGACATTGACGACACCTTTGACGCCGTGCATGGCGGCCAGCAATTGCGGCTGTTTTATGCCCACTACGACGAATACGGCTTCCAGCCGATCGTGTTGTTCGATGGCGCGGGACGCGCCGCTCTAGCCCGCTTGATGCACGGCGATGAGCTTTTAGCGGCCTGAAGCGGCTTTGCGGTGCGTTTTCCTAAGCCTCATCAGGCGCCGGCGGGGATCCGTCGTGATGGAAGGCGAGGGTTTACGGGTTGAGGTCAGCGGGTTTGTTTCGGATCGTCTGCGCCCCATTGTTTATGTCACGAGTTGCGGGATGCGACAGAGGACGATGCGCCGGATGCGCTGGTCCGGGCAGGATATCGGCAGGTGCAGGCGCATTTGGGTTTTCATTTGGACCACGCGCGCGGCGATCTTGATGAGCGCAGTCGCAGCGTGTCGAATTGGACGACTGCAGAGCACGAGCCGCATCTTGCCGGCTGGAGCGGCATTCTGCAGGCCGATGCCTTTGGCGGTTATGGCGATGTCTATGCGACGGGTCGTCAACCGACGCCTGTCGCATCGATGTCCTGTTCGATATCGAGCGCGAGATCAACGGCCTGTCGCCCCGCCCAACGCCACGCCGTGCGGTCTTCCACGATTTGATGTGGTTCTCGGAAGCGCCGGGCCGGCGGTAGACATCCTCGTGGAGCGCGTTGGCGTTGTCACCTGCAAGGTTGGTGACGATGAAGCGACCACTTCCAGCGTCTCGGTCATATCCTCACCCAGCTTGCGCAGCCGATGACCGCCGCAGCAGTGGCAAGTGGCCGGCGCCGGCTCGACCAGGCGTTCGCGCGGCAGATGCTCGGAAATGGCTGGCGCGCCGGTCGCTGCGCACATAAGGCCGCGCCGTCGTGCTGATCTCCAAATCCGCGACATGCTTGCGCAAGGTCGTGGTGAGCGCCAGGCCGAGGATGAAGTCGATATCGTTGGCGCGGCACCAGTCGATGACCTGCGGACCGGACTGCAATAATGGCTGTCGGCCCCGATCAGGATCCGGGTGTTCGGCCAATTGCTCCGGACCGCCCGCATCAGGCGTCGCAGGTGGGGCGGATTGACATGCTCCCCTGAAATGTCCTCGGTTTGAGGTTAGGCTGTTCCTCGGATGAGGAGACAGGCAATGAAGCGATCGAGATTTTCTGACGAACAGATCATTGGCATTTGGAAGGAGCATCAGGCTGGGCTTTCGGCAACGGAGCTGTGCCGCAAATACGGTGTGAGCGACGCGACCTTCTATAAGTGGCGCTCGAAGTATGGCGGCATGGACGTATCGGAGGCGAAGCGGCTGAAGAGCCTTGAAGAGGAGAACGGCAAGCTGAAGCGTCTGCTGGCCGACGCCATGCTCGACGTCTCGACCTTGCGCGAGATGCTCGGAAAAAACTTCTGACGCCCGGGTCGAGGAGGACTGCCGTGACCTGGGCGATCGAGAACAAGGGCTATTCGCAGCGTCGGGCCTGCGGGCTCGTCGGCATGGAGCCGCGGGTCTACCGCTATCGTCCATCGCGACCAGATGATGCCGGTTTGCGCAAGCGGTTGCGGGAACTGGCCGCCGAACGCCGGCGCTTTGGCTACCGTCGGCTGCACCTGCTCCTGAAGCGCGAAGGCGTAGCGGTGAACTGGAAGAAGCTCTATCGCCTCTATCGCGAGGAGCGGCTGACGGTGCGCAAGCGAGGCGGTCGCAAGCGGGCATTGGGCACCAGGGCACCGATAGCAATCCCGCAGGGGCGCCAACCAGCGCTGGAACCTCGACTTCGTCTCCGACACGCTGACCGATGGTCGCCGCTTCCCGGATCCTGTACGTCATCGACTTTTTCAGCCGGGAGTGCCTGGCCACGGTCGTCGACAACTCGATCTCGGGTGAGCGTGTCGCCCGGGAACTCGACATCATCGCCGAGCATCGCGGCTACCACTGCATGATCGTGTCGGACAATGGCACCGAGCTGACCTCGAATGCCATCCTGGCATGGCAGGAGGATCGGCAGGTCGAATGGCACTACATCGCGCCGGGCAAGCCGATGCAGACGGATGTTGTAGAATAGCCCGTTCTTCTCATTCGGCGGCTTTTTCCACAGCCTTCTGCCTTTCCGGCCTCGTTCGCCATCGGGAAGTCGCTGCCGCATAGGCAGCTTCCGCCTTCTCGACGCGGGATCGTTCTTCGGCGCGCTTGGCCGGGATGTTTGTGTTTCGGCGTGGAATAAGGACCCCGTTTCAGGGGTGATCGGCGTCCAAAAAGGACCCCTGTAACGCAGGGTTGTCACACTGCCTTCGGTTTCATCGGAGGCATTTGTTTTGGATGTTGGTTGTGGAGACGATTGCGAAGATACGCCGGCTTTCGCTGGTCCAGGGGAAGTCGATCAAGGAGATCTGCCGCGAATTGAGGATATCGCGGAAGGTTGTCCGGAAGGTGCTGCGGTCGGACGCGACGGAGTTCCGCTACGAGCGTGAGCATCAGCCGATGCCGAAGATCGGCCCCTGGCAGGATCGGCTCGACGGGCTTTTAAGTGGCAACCACGGCAAGGCGGCGCGCGAGCGGCTGACTCTGATCCGGATCTACGAAGAGCTTCGCGGGCTCGGTTATGAAGGCAGATACGCGAAGGGCTGGGCGAAGGAACAAGGATCGGCAACGGCGGAAGCCTATGTGCCGTTGTTGTTCGCGCCGGGAGAGGCCTACCAGTTCGACTGGAGCCACGAGATCGTTCTGATCAACGGCGTGACGGTGACCGTGAAGGTCGCCCATGTCCGACTCTGCCACAGCCGCATGATGTTCGTGAGGGCCTATCCGCGCGAGACGCAGGAGATGGTGTTCGACGCCCACGATCGGGCCTTCGCCTTCTTCGGAGGCGCCTGCACGCGCGGCATCTACGACAACATGAAGACGGCGGTGGAGACGGTGTTCGTCGGCAAGGACCGGCAATATAATCGCCGCTTCTTGCAGATGTGCAGCCACTATCTGGTGCAGCCGGTCGCCTGCACGCCGGCGTCGGGCTGGGAGAAGGGTCAGGTCGAGAACCAGGTCGGCCTGGTGCGGGAGCGCTTCTTCACGCCGCGCCTGCGCTTCAAATCCTATGAGGAACTCAACGCTTGGCTCCTCGACAAATGCATCGCCTACACGAAAGCCCATCGTCATATCGACCAGCCGGAGCGCACGATCTGGAACGTGTTCGAGGAAGAGCGCGACAAACTGGTCGAATATCGCGGCCCTTTCGACGGCTTCCACACGGTTCCCGCTTCGGTGTCGAAGACCTGCACGGTGCGCTTCGACAACAACAAATACTCGGTGCTGTCGACTGCCGTCGGCCGGCCAGTCGAGATCCAGGCCTATGCCAGCCGCATCGTCATTCGTCAGGACGGCATCCTCGTCGCCGAACACGTCCGTTCGTTCGGCCGCGGCGAGACCGTCTATGATCCCTGGCACTATGTCCCAGTACTCGCCCGCAAGCCCGGAGCGCTGCGCAACGGAGCGCCGTTCCAGGACTGGGTTCTGCCATCGGCAATGGAGCGAGTTCGACGCAGATTGAAGTCCTCGGATGACGGCGATCGCCAGATGGTGTCGATCCTGGCCGCGGTGTTGACGGACGGCATCGATGCCGTCGAGGCCGCCTGCCAGGAGGCGCTCGACCAGAACGTCTGCTCCTCCGCTGTCATCATCAACATTCTGGCGCGGCGGCGCGATCCGGCGCCGGCCATCACCATTCTCACCCCGGACGCACTTCGCCTGCAGCATGAACCGCTCGCCGACTGCGCCCGCTACGACAGCCTCAGGAGGGCAAGCTGATGGAACGCACGCAGGTTCTGGAACTGATGGGGGCGCTGAAGCTCTACGGGATGCGCGGCGCCTATGACGAGGTCATGGCGACGGGCATCAAGCGCCAGCATGAGCCGCCGAGGATCGTCGGCGACCTTCTCTCGGCCGAGATCGCCGAGAAGCAGGCGCGCTCCATCAAATACCAGCTCACCGTCGCCAAGCTGCCGATCGCCAAGGATATTGAGGAGTTCGACTTCGACGGCACGCCGGTCAATGAGGTGCTCGTCCGGGACCTCGCCAACGGCACCTTCGTCGCCGACCAGCGCAACGCCGTGCTCATCGGCGGCACAGGAACCGGCAAATCGCATCTGGCCATTGCCCTTGCCCGCGCCCTGATCCGCACCGGCTCGCGCGGTCGCTTCTTCAACGTCGTCGATCTCGTGAATCGATTGGAGACCGAGCACCGCGGCGGCAAGCAGGGCCGTATCGCCGATTACCTCACCCGGCTCGACTTCGTCGTGCTCGATGAACTCGGCTATCTCCCGTTTGCGCAAGCCGGCGGGCAATTGCTCTTCCACCTGATCAGCAGACTCTATGAACGGACCTCGATCATCGTCACCACCAACCTGGCCTTAGGCGAATGGCCCGCCGTCTTCGGCGACGCCAAGATGACGACAGCGCTGCTCGACCGTCTTACCCATCATTGCGAGATCATCGAGACCGGAAACGAATCCTGGCGCTTAAAGAACCGCGCCTGATCACGCCACCAAGCCGATCCGCGGTTGGCCGGGCGGGCCACCCCCGGCCCAATGGCCCCCCCCGACCCGACCCGAGGGGGCCCCAAAACGGGGGGCCAATGGGGGCGCGGCACCGGGGGCCAAATTGGG
>NZ_JAMYOG010000037.1:0-21780 GCF_040319725.1 Mesorhizobium sp. M0894
CGGAGGCCAACAGCTTCGCCTGTTCAATGCCCACCATGACGAGTACGGCTTCCAGCCGATCGTCGTGTTCGATGGTGCGGGACGGGTTCGTCAGCGCGATCCTGCGACCGGCCAAGCGGCCGAGTGGGGCTGAGATCCGCCCCCACCTGCGCCGTCTGGTGCGGGCGATCCGGATCAACTGGCCGAACATTCGAATCCTGCTCCGCGGCGATAGCCATTATTGCAACCCGCAGGTCATCGACTGGTGCCGCGCCAACGACGTCGACTTCATCTTTGGCCTCGCGCCCACCACGACCCTGCGCAAGCATGTCGCGGATCTGGAGGCCAGCACGACGGCGCGCTTCGAAGCGTCGGCCAAGACAGGCAAGGTCCGCAGGTTCAAGGAGTTCGTTGACGGCGCCCGCGGCGCGGCCGAGAACCACATCAAGTCGTGGAAGACGCATCTTGCCGGCGACCGCACATCCTGCACCAGAGCGACGGCCAACCAGTTCCGGCTATTCCTGCATGCCGGTGCTTACTGGTTGATGTGGGGCTTGCGGGCCGCGATGCCGAGGCGCTCGAGCTTTGCCGTCGCCCAATTCGACACGCTGCGATTGCGCCTCATCAAAATCGCTGCGCGGGTGGTCGAGATGAAATCGCAAATCCGCCTGCACCTGCCGACATCGTGCCCCGACCAGCGCATCCTGCGCATCGTCGTCGATCGCATCCCCCAACTCGCGACATAACGATGGGGGCAGACGCCCCGAAACGAACCCGTCGACCGCAACCTGCAAACCCCCGCCTGCCATCACGACGGAGCAATCCCGGCGCCTGACGAGGCGCGTGGAAAAGCACCGCAACGGCGACCACAACGTCGCTTCAGGCCGTCAAAAGCTTATCGCCGTGCATCAAGGCGGCTAGAAGCGCGCCGGCAGCCTGGCGGGGGGCTTGGGGTTAGACTGCCGGCGCACGCCACTCATGAAGAGCGGCCCCTTTTTGCGGTTCCGACACCCATAGTCAACCCGGCAGCGTCTGGATGCCCGCTGTGCTCTTTTCAGAGCGGCTCGCGATGCCGGCCATGTCGGCCGATCCTGCCTAGCATGGGGGGCCACTCTCGTCGGCCGAGTTGATGCTCCAGCCAGTATCGCCTTGCCGACCAGCATGGGTTCGCCGTTAGCAATCCATCCTCGCGAGCCAATGCTATCGTGCACGTGTCGCAGCACTCCGGGCGGCTATATCGCCTAAGACAGCATGACGAAGCGTTCCAACTTCCTGTTCGGCGAGCCCGTGTGCAGTTCCTGACTCGGACAGTGGACGAGAATTCTCTTGGCGGTACTGCGCCAGAAGGCATTCGCGTCCAACGGAATCAAGCGACGACTATCAGCCGCAAACGTCACATCACAAGAGCGGTCTTCCACCCATTGCAGATTATCCGACTGATCAGGCGGCGTCCGATATGTCCGACTCTGCCTCAAGAATTCCCACAGGTATGGACAGCGATCTCGCTATCCGATTCCGATAGCCTTTATTGTACTTTAGACCCCGCTCGATGTTTTGGATTTCCTGAGCGGCAAGCCCGCACGCGACCGCGAGGTCCTCGATTGAATACCCAAGGTGCTCACGATAAGCGCGGATGATGTGGGTCCCCTGCGACATAGCCGTCAAGACTGGCTCGGGAATGCGCGAATCCTTCATAAACATCTCCAAGAAGATGGGAGCGCCTGACAAATCGGGAGATTTCCTCCCCGACCCTGGCGCACATCCGCAAATCAAAAAAATGGACGTCCATTCGGCCGGACCGGCCTCATCCATGGAATGGGCCACTTGAAATTGGCAGCCGGGTCGGAATATGGCGGCTCACCTGCTTCTGATCAAGTTCTAAGAACCTGCCCGCCATGAGATGGCCTGATCGGCTGTAGCGCATTCGACCTGCGATCCTACACGACTCATTCTCCCCGATGGCTTTCTTGAACAGCAACTCGAACTCTCACTGACGCCTCCAGTGGCTATTCGCGGCACCGTGAACCCAGCCTCGCGGACGCTGATACCTTCGACCAATTTCCACCGCCGATGCAGCGAAGATGGACAAGCATCGCCACCTATAAAGGTTCACAATCACTCGACCGTGACCGATTTTGCGAGATTGCGCGGCTGGTCTACGTCTGTGCCCATGAAGAGCGCCGTGTGGTAGGCAAGAAGCTGTATCGGCAGCGAGAAGATCATCGGCGCGATAATCTCGTCGACAGCCGGCAACACGAGCGTGTGCATGGTGTTGAGTTTCGATGCGGCTGCCCCTTTTTCATCGGTGATGAGGATAATCCGCCCTCCACGGGCAGCCACTTCCTGCATGTTGGAGACGGTCTTGTCGAAAAAGCGATCATGGGGCGCGATGACGATCACTGGCATGTTGTCGTCGATCAATGCGATCGGACCGTGCTTCAATTCACCCGCCGCATAGCCCTCGGCATGGATGTAGGAAATCTCCTTGAGCTTCAGCGCACCTTCCATCGCTAGCGGGAAACTGGTGCCACGGCCGAGATACAGGACGTCACGACACTTTGACAGTTCGCGCGACAGGAACTCGATCTCCGGCTGGATGCTGTTGAGTACCTGGCCCATGACGCGCGGCACTTCGGCGAGGCTCCTGACGAGCGCCTGCAGCTCGTCTTCGGTTACGGTCCCGCGGGCTCTGGCGGCGCCGATGGCGAGTGCGGCTAGAACCGCAAGCTGGCAGGTAAACGCCTTGGTGGAGGCGACGCCGATCTCCGGTCCGGCAAGGATCGGGAAGACCGCATCGGCCTCCCGAGCGATGGTCGATTCGCAGGCATTGACGATAGCGCCAATTTTCAGCCCACGCTCCTTGCAGTACCTCAACGATGCGAGCGTATCGGCGGTTTCGCCGGACTGCGAAATGAAAAGAGCCGCCGACTGCGGCGACAACGGGATCTCGCGGTAACGGAATTCGGACGCAACGTCGATTTCAACTGTCAGGCGCGCATAGCGCTCGAACCAGTATTTTCCGATCAGTCCGGCGAGATAGGCGGTCCCGCAGGCCGAGATCGCCAAGCTCGGGATCCTGGCGAAATCGATGCCAGAAACCATGTCGGCGCGATTCTCTATGATGTTGCTATAGTGACGGAGAGCATGGGCGATGACTTCGGGCTGCTCGTAGATTTCCTTCTCCATGAAGTGGCGATGGTTGCCCTTGTTGGCCAGATCGGCCGCGGCCGTGGAGGTATGGCGCGGACGCTCGACGGGATGGCCGTCGAAATCGAAGATATGGGCGCCCGAATTGCCGACAACGGCCCAGTCGCCCTCGATGAGATAGGTAATTTCATTGGTGAAGGGAGCGAGCGCGATCGCGTCGGAGCCCAGGAACATCTCGCCGTCGCCGTGACCGATCGCCAGCGGTGGTCCGTTGCGCGCCGCCATGATGGTCGACGGATCATCTTCGAAGAGGACGGCAAGCGCATAGGCGCCCCTGACGCGTTTCAGCATGGCACGCATCGCCTCTTGCCGCCTCATGCCCTCCCGGCGGTGTCTTGCCAAGAGATGCGCGATGACCTCGGTGTCGGTATCGGTCTGGAACTCGGCGCCAGCCGCCGCCAATTCGTCCTTCAGCTCGGTGAAATTCTCGATGATCCCGTTATGGACGACGGCGACACCGTCGGTAAAGTGCGGGTGCGCATTGCGTTCCGTCGAGGCCCCATGGGTTGCCCAACGCGTGTGGCCGATGCCGATGTTGCCGCTCAGCGGCTCTTCCTTCAGTCTCCTCTCGAGATTGACGAGCTTGCCCTCGGCGCGCCGGCGGTGCAAGGCACCTTCGGTGATCGTCGCAACGCCGGCGGAATCATAGCCGCGATATTCCAAACGCTTCAATGCGTCGACCAACCGATCCGACACCGGCTGTTGCCCAACGATGCCAACAATCCCGCACATGTTCGTCTTCCCATTCTTGCCGGCAGCTTCAGCCCACGCGAGACGGATACCCATCCGGCCGCTTTCATTGGGGATCTTGTAGTAGTATTCGGTAATATTGGTACAATTGATTGTAGGGATAACTATCATCCACCCCATGGATGAGCCGCCTGATCTAAACTTCTCGTTGCGCCTGACGCCCTCATGACCGAACGCAAGCCCACACCCCGCGGCACGAAGGAACAATCGGCCATGCGCGACCATCCCGGCTACGCACCTGACACGAAGCGCCGCCGCTCGTGATCACGCGGTGATCGGCATGATCACAAGCACTGTAGTTAGGCAGCATCAGCGACGCATGATCGGCATCATCATCATCGGCAGCGTCGGCGCCGTCGGCATGATTCACGTGTTCGTCACGTTGATCATAATCATCGTCGCCGCCGATCAAGTTTAATGCCTGCCGCTGTTGACGCGGCTTTCGCCGGTAGAGTTTAGCCCGCGATGGCCTGTCAATACGCTGTTGGTCGGCATGGCCGAAACCGAGAGTCAGGCGGCACAGGCCACAGAGCACGTTCAGCGACCGTTTCAGTCAGCGCCGGCTTTGTCGGGGTTCGTAACGTCATCAGGATTCTCGGGGCATGAATGCACTATCACGAAAACGTTGGTTCTCAGTGCTTCGTCCGTATTACTCAAACCCGATTCCCGCTGCGGAAGAACTAGGCGCGTGTCACGTCTTGTACAAGGCACAATAGCAGTGAGAAATGGAGATTGATGCCTGCGCGTTTTCGAATAAGACAATCACCAAGCTGTCACCCGAATTACGTCAGGAACTGTCTATAGCCGCCGCCCATCAGGTAGCGGCCACGTTGGATGGCGCGACGCACCTGATCGCGAAGATGGCTACCTGGATGAGACCAATCTTCTTCGACACGGCGTCTCCCGAACAGGGCAATGGCGATCTCCTGATGAGATGCTCCCGCAAGCGAGCCATCCAAAGCCTGGAGCACGATACGCAGACGCGCTCCGCGGGGTTCCGGCGGAAAGCAAGCAGCTGCCAGGCGGCCGCAACCATTGATGTCGTTCAGGAACTGAAGGGCAGCGACATGGAACTTCAGGTGCTGCGGCTGCACGATCGCGTCGACATATAGCCGCAACGGGCGGAGAACGGATGCACCGGAAAGGGCGATCTGCAGACTCCGGCAGTCCTCCCTCAGCAGCACGTGCTGCACGCCGGCAGGTGTCAGCAGGATGTCCTTGCAGCATGAGAGCGAAGGGAGATCAAGCGGTTCAAAATCGTGGTCGAGCCCAACCGGCTCCGCGGCCGCTCGTAGAATACGGGCGCAGTCGCGCGGATCCCAAAAGACCCTTGCCGACGTAGCGTCCGACTGTGGCGCGTCCGCGAAAAAGGAGGCTCCATTGTCTTAGGAAAGATGACCCTGTCGGCAACTCGATTATCTTCATGTCGGCCTGAGCTCCGACAATGCAGGCGGACGGTGCCATTTTGGCGTGGTCGCGCTGGAATTGTGGATTGCGCCGAAGAAACTCCCAGGCCCAGGCAGTGCGTGGCAATCGTCTGGCGTAGTGGTAAGCTTCGTGACGACGCCAGTCCGGCCAGCATACAAGACCGACCGTCGCTTCCTTGGGCAGACCAGCATCCTTCACGGCTCAGGTGTCCACAATGGCGCTATGCCGACGGGCCTAGAACCGGTTGCCACAGTACCGGTCCGCTCAGACGTCCCCTGCTGCGGATGCGCAAAAGGCTCGCGCGGGAAATCTCGAGAAACCCGGCCACCGCCTCCGTTTTGCCGACGGACTTGGGTTGTCCGATGCGCGACAATGGCCACGTCGCGAGGCGAAGGATCCGTTCCATGCGCGTGTCCGTCACCGTTACTATCCGGGTCAGATCCTTGGCCAAGCCGAACTCGATCATGCCCGCGAAGAGCTCGTAGGTTGCCTGGGCCAGTCCGCCCGCTGCCTTGGGCGCCGACGGAGGAAGATCGAGCGCGAAACGACTGCTCTCCCATATGTCGGCAGTCGAGGGCACGACGTCAGCACCCAGCAGCACCGGGAACGTGTCGCGCAACATTGTGGGTCCGGTGCTGGGCAAAAGACGCACGCAACCGCGAATTCGCCAGTCGGATCCCTTGAGGAGCAGATAGACAGGCTTCAGACCATCAAACGGGTCTGTTTCCATCTGGTCTTCGGTATCAACTTCCCAATCGAGCCTTTCCTTGAACACCCGAAACCTGAGCCCGTGCATCTCTTTGAGCTCGCTTGCGAACTCGTCGTAAAGGTCTGGTGTTATCAGCTGCATCATGGTCGCCTCCGTGCGGGATGTGTTCCCGCCATCGAAGGGCAAAGCCGGCAGCGATGCAGCCTGTAGAGGTTTACAGCTATCGTGGCCAACGAATCAGGATCTCGCCTGGCCGGAGGCAGCCAGTCGTGCAACGGCCTGGTTGATCGTCCGAACGCCAAGCTTTGCCTTGGCGTTTTCCAGATGAAAGGTCACGGTGCGCTTTGAGACGCCGAGAAGCTGGCTGATAACCCAAGCCGACTTGCCGCGCGCCGCCCATTTCAGGCACTCGAACTCCCGCGGGGTGAGCGTTACACCATCCACCACGCGATCTTCGGCGAGCCTGCGCCGGACATGGATATGAAAGTTGATGGCCACCAGCTGCAATGCTTTTTCGTAACGTGTCAGTGACCGCAACAGAGGCGGGCGGGACTCGTCGGAAGCAAAGGTCAGGGCAGCAAACCGGCCGCAATGATCATGCATGGACATCGTCAGGCCGCCGCGGATGCCAAACTCAGCCGCACTCTCCAGAATTTGTTGCTGCGAATTCGGCAGACAGTGCCGAGCGCGATCCACACCCCAATCAAAGGTATCCCAGCCTTGCAGCCCGCGCAGGATGACCGGATCAAGACTGTGGTACCGCTGTTGCAGATAACGTGATGTCCAGGATGAAGGATAGTTTGAGATCAATTGCGGGGCGTCGCCGGGGGCCGACGGGTAAGTGAAATAGGCGAATAGCGGAAAATCGAAGCCGGCTGCAGCGGATGCCATTGCCTCACGGAGATCGGCAGCATCAACACTTGCAGACAGTTGCTCAACGAAGTTCTCAAACACGCGATGCATTTGCGCTTTGCGTAACCTCCGTGATCGCTCGATGCCAGGCAGAGACCTTGTTTTAAACGATCCCGGACGGATACAGCGCGTGCCGAGAACCCCGTTAATCTGTTGAAACCCGTGATATTCTGACGTTGTCTATGAGCCGTGTGCCGCCGAGCCAGGCCGCGACAAGCAAGCGTGCAGGTCGGTCAAGGCTTGTCATGGGTCGCAGATCTGCCTCGTCGCGAAGTTCCAGGTATTCGACCTCGCGATAGCCCGCAGCCAGAATTGCTGCGCGCGCTTCGGCAAGCGTTGGCAGGACGGGCGAGCCGCGGGCAAGCCGCTCAGCCGTCTCGAGCAAGACCGATGATAGGTCGGGGGCAACAGCACGCTCTGCTTGCGAGAGCCGGACATTGCGCGATGATAGTGCAAGACCGTCGGCTTCGCGGACTGTCGGACAAGGAACAATGGTGATTGGAATATCCAGGTCCCGGGCCATACGCCTGACTAGCTGAAGCTGCTGAAAGTCCTTTTCGCCAAAGAAGCCGAAGTCAGCGCTGGTCTGCAGGAAGAGCTTGGCGACGACGGTCGCCACGCCATCGAAATGTCCCGGCCGGAAGGCACCGCACAGGCCCTCGCTGACACCGGACACCGAAACGGTCGTGGCGAAGGCCGCCGGATACATCTCCTCTGCGTCCGGCGCATAAAGCAGGTGCGCGCCAAGCGGTGCCAGCTTGGCGGCATCCTCGTCCTCGGTGCTCGGATACGCGGCGAGATCGGCCTCGCTGTTGAATTGCTTCGGGTTGACGAAGAGCGTCACGATCACCCGGTCGGCCTTCACGAGTGCCGCGCGCACCAGGCTGAGATGGCCCTCATGCAGGACGCCCATCGTTGGCACGACGGCAATCCTCACGCCCTCGCGGCGCCATGCGGCGACGATTTGGCGAAGCTGGGCAACGCTCCTGACAATCGGCACGCTCACGCTGCTTCTCCGCTCTTGGTGGCGTCCCCGTCGGCGGGCTTGGGCGCATCGGCAAACACGTGCTCGGCGGCCGGAAACTGGCGCTCCTTCACTTCCCGCGCATAGGCCGCGATCGCAGCCGCAGCGGCCTCCCCCAGTTCAGCATAGCGCTTGACGAATTTGGGCCGGAAGTCGCCGAAGAGGCCCAGCATGTCGTCGACGACGAGAATCTGGCCGTCACAGGCGGCCGAGGCACCGATGCCAATGGTCGGGGTCGCCACCTCCCCGGTGATCCGGCGGGCGAGCGCCTCGGGAACCTTCTCCAGCACGACCGCAAAGGCGCCCGCTTCGCTCACCGCAAGCGCGTCGCGCCTGATGCGCTCGGCATCCCCGCCTCTGCCCTGCACGCGGTAGCCACCGATGGTGTTGATCGACTGCGGCGTCAAGCCGACATGGGCCATGACCGGCACGCCGCGCGCGGCGAGGAAGCCGATCGTCTCTGCCATCGTTTCGCCGCCTTCGAGCTTGACGGCCGCGCAGCCGGTCTCGGCCATGACGCGCGCGGCATTGCGGAAAGCCTGCTCGGGGCTTTCCTCGAAGGAACCGAACGGCAGGTCGACGACCATCAGCGCCTGCTCGAGGCCACGGCGCACGGCCTGGCCGTGAATGATCATCATCTCCAGCGTCACACCGAGCGTCGAGGGCAGGCCGTGGAGAACCATGCCGACGCTGTCGCCGACCAGCACCACATCGCAATGGGGATCGACAAGCCGGGCGACTGGGGTCGTGTAGGCGGTAAGACAGACGAGCGGCGTCCCACCTTTGCGCGAACGAATATCCGGCGGTGTGATCGCCTTGGTGTCACCAAACGCACTCAATGGACCCTCCTTCCCCAACGTTACCAACCGCGGGTGTCGCGTTTGCCACATTTTTGTGCAAGTGCGAAGAGCTAAAAATGGCCGTGCAGCTGTGCGGTGTTGACGTGCGGACAGGCGCGCTTACATTTAATCGATTCAGGCGCTCCCGAGCTGGCCAACCACTTTCGCGAACATGGACGATCAGGCAAAAGGACCCAGGAAAGACAGAGCCGCCGTCAAGGCCGACGAAGTCAAAGTGGACCTGATCGCCTTTGTCGTCGCCGTAAACGACAGTGAACCCTGTGTCCTCACCATCGGCCAGGCGGACACCCTGCCCTCCGGACCATTTGCGCTTGAGCACCGATCGCTGCAATCCGGTTTGAGGGGGTGGGTCGAGCAGCAGACCGGCCATCCGCTGGGGTATATTGAGCAACTCTACACCTTCGCGGATCGGGATCGCATCGGCGCCGAGCGCCAGCAGCGCGTCATCTCCATCAGCTATCTCGCATTGACCCGCAAGGAACAGGCAGCTGGCTCGCCCAAGTGCGGCTGGCAGAGCTGGTATGAATATTTTCCATGGGAGGACCACCGCTCCGGCACGCCTCCGGTCGTGCTGGACGTTCTGCGACCGCGCCTGATTGAATGGGCAGACGGCGTCAGCGACGCGGCCACGCGACGTGAACGCTGGCAGCGGGCGACGATAGCCTTCGGCTTCGACGACCGCCTTTGGAACGAGGAACTCACGCTTCAACGCTATGAGTTAGTCTACGAAGCAGGCCTGGTCCAAGAGGCCGGAAGCGGACGGGACGCGACGCTGCCTCCGCTGGTGCCCAGCAAGTCTATGGTCGCCGATCATCGCCGCATCGTGGCGACCGGCATTGCGCGGCTGCGCTCCAAGATCAAATACCGGCCGGTCGTCTTTGAGCTGATGCCGCCGGTCTTCACGCTTTTGCAGCTGCAGCGAACCGTGGAGGCGCTTGCCGGCAGGCTCGTGCGTAAGCCGAACTTTCGCCGGCTGATCGAGCAGCAGGAGCTGGTCGAAGAGACCGGAGAGGCAACCGCGGAGACCGGCGGCCGGCCAGCGAAGCTTTACCGGTTCCGCCACGCCGTTCTCGACGAGAGGGTCATCGCCGGGACAAAATTGCCGCTGGCGCGGGGTTGACATCGCTTATACTCACAGCAAGTATATGCTGGTTATTTTCAACTAGAGTATAAGCTGGAGGGGTCGATGAGCGCCATGCTGCCTGCGACCGCGTTTCTCTACGAGCGCGTCCGACGAGTGATCCCGCCGATCGAATGGCCGGCTTTCGTCGAGGATATCGAGGCGATCATTGCACTGAAGCGCGAGCGCAACGCCATCATCCTGGCACACAACTATCAGACCCCCGAGATCTTCCATTGCGTGGCCGACATCGTCGGCGACAGCTTGGCACTGGCCCGCACGGCTGCGACGATCGAGGCGCAAGTCATCGTGCTGGCCGGCGTACATTTCATGGCCGAAACGGCCAAGCTGCTCAATCCGCAAAAGACGGTGCTCATTCCCGACCTGCGGGCAGGCTGTTCGTTGGCGGAATCGATCACGGCAGAAGACGTGCGCTTGATGCGCCAGCGTTATCCCGGCGTGCCGATCATCACTTATGTCAACACGTCGGCCGAAGTGAAAGCCGAGTCGGATATCTGCTGTACATCCGGCAACGCCAAGGCGGTCGTCCAATCCCTTGGCGTTCCCCAGGTGATCATGTTGCCGGACGAATATCTGGCCCAGAATATCGCCGCCCAGACCGATGTGCAGATCATCGCCTGGAAAGGGCATTGCGAGGTGCATGAGCGCTTTACACCGGCCGACATCCGCGAGTTGCGCGAAAGCCATCCCGGCGTGATCGTGCTCGCGCATCCCGAATGCCCGCCCGACGTCGTGGCTGAAGCAGATTTTTCCGGCTCGACCGCTGCCATGTCCGACTATGTCGAGAGGCAAAGGCCGGCACGTGTCGTGCTGATGACGGAATGTTCGATGAGCGACAACGTCGCGTTAGCGCACCCAGAGGTCGAGTTCATCCGGCCCTGCAATTTGTGCCCTCACATGAAGCGGATCACGCTTGCCAACATCCGCATGGCGCTCGAGCAGAACCACCATATCGTAACCATCGAACCCGGGATCGCCGGGCGCGCGCGGCTTGCGGTCGAACGGATGCTGGCAATTTGAGCGCCGATGTCCGCAGCTTCTTCGGGCGGCCCATTATCATCGGCGGCGGCATCGCCGGATTGATGACCGCGCTTCAACTGGCGCCGGAGCCGGTGCTGCTTCTGTCCAGGACGCTGCTGGGAGCTGACAATTCGAGCACCTGGGCACAGGGTGGTCTGGCTGCAAGTTTCGGCGAAGACGACGATCCGGCACTGCACCTGGCCGATACGCTTGCCGCCGGGGATGGTCTCTGCGACAGAGACGTGGCGAGCCGCATCCTCCAAGCCGCGCCCAAGGCGATAGAGGGGCTTGCGGGCTTTGGGGTTCCCTTCGACCGTACGCCGAAAGGATCACTGTGCCTCGGATTGGAGGCCGCACACAGCCGACGTCGCATCGTTCATGCGCATGGTGACGGCACCGGGCGTGAGATCATGCGTGCCCTGATCGCGGCTGTGCGTTCCACTCCCTCGATTGTTGTCGTGGAGGGCGTGGAAGCGCGCCGGCTGGCGGTGCGAGAGAATGCGATCCGAGGCGTCTGGGCGAGCGGTTCGATAGGACCTGTCTTCTTCGGCTCACGGCGGGTCGTCCTCGCCACCGGTGGGATCGGGGGACTGTTTCTCGACACCACGAATCCTTCGGGCAGTTGTGGACAGGGCCTGGCGCTTGCGGCCCGCGCTGGAGCTGTCCTTGCCGACCTCGAGTTCATCCAGTTCCACCCGACCGCGCTTGACGGCCCGGAACGCCCTATGGTGCTGCTCAGCGAGGCCGTCCGCGGCGAAGGTGCTGCCCTGATCGACGAAACCGGCCAAGCTTTTCTCCAGAGCGTGCCAGGGGCGGAACTCGCGCCTCGTGATGTCTTGGCGCGCGCCGTCTGGAACCATCTTGCCAACGGCCACCGTGTTTTTCTCGACGCGCGGCAACGGCCTGGCCCGGAATTTGCTCGACACTTCCCGACAATCGCATCAGCCTGTCGTGGAGCGGGCATCAATCCCGCGCGCGATCTCATCCCCATTCGTCCGGCCCAACACTATCACATGGGTGGCGTTGCCGTGGACGGCTCCGGTAGGACGTCCGTCAAGGGGCTGTGGGCCTGCGGCGAAGTCGCTTCGACAGGACTGCATGGCGCCAACAGGCTCGCCAGCAATTCCTTGACCGAGGCCGTCGTGTGCGCGCGCTGGGTCGCTGAAAGTGTCGCCGGAACGCCTGCTCGCAGAACAAGGCCTGCGGTTGCGGACGTTTACCCATCGCCCGCTTCGATACCCGTGCGTGTTTTCCTGTCGCGTGCACTGGGCATCGTCCGGGATGGTGAAGGTCTGAAAGCAGCCGCACGTGCCTTATTGCCGCTCGCCGAAAGCCAGGACGCGGCCTCGGATTCGGCGGCTGTCGGGCTAATGATCGCGGTTGCCGCCTTGTTGCGCCAAGAAAGCCGCGGCGCTCATTACCGGACAGATTTTCCTCATCATGCGACTGTCGCCCGACGGTCCGAAATCACCCTCGAAGCCGCCTTGGCCGCTGCGCGGGAACTCGGAAACTCGCCAAGCCTCGAAGGGGCAAAGTGATGACGCTCTCACCGCTTCCCACGGTCATGCTTGAGCCGCTTGTAAGGGCAGCTCTTCTTGAAGACCTTGGCAGAGCCGGCGACTTGACCACGGAGGCCATCGTGCCGAAGGCACACCAAGCGGGAACCGTGCTGGCGGCGCGCCAGTCCGGAGTTGTCGCCGGCCTCGATCTGGCGATGCTCGCTTTCCGCTTGATTGATCCTGATGTCGAAATCTCGGTGGAGCGGGCAGACGGCTGCAATGTCATGGATGGAGAGGTCATTGCAACGGTGAGTGGTCCGGCCCGGGCCATTCTCACAGCCGAACGGACGGCGCTCAATTTTCTCTGTCATCTGAGCGGCATCGCTACAGCAACGGCATCGATCGTCGCTGCGGTTCGTGGATATGGCGCGAAGATCGTCTGCACGCGCAAGACGACGCCCGGATTGCGGGCAGTCGAAAAATATGCCGTGCGCGCAGGTGGCGGATCCAATCACCGCTTCGGCCTGGACGACGCAATTCTGATCAAGGACAACCACATCGCCATCGCAGGCGGCGTTCGCCCGGCGCTCGAGCGAGCACGAAGACGGGCCGGTCATCTCGTCAAGATCGAAGTCGAGGTCGATACGCTGGCCCAGTTGGAGGAGGTACTTGGCTTCGCTCCCGATGCGGTTCTGCTCGACAACATGTCCCTCGCCGATCTTCGCCGCGCCGTCGCAATCGTTGGCGGCCGTGCTATCACCGAGGCTTCTGGCGGGATCGCATCCGATACAGCGCGAGCGATTGCCGCGACCGGCGTTGATCTGATTTCAGTCGGCCGACTGACCCACAGCGCGCCGATCCTGGATATCGGCCTCGACTATTGGGGCCCATGATTGCCTGAGGGACGAACAGGATCGAATCAACTGTCCTTTCCGATCGTCATCAATCAGACAGCAAAGCAAGGCAGAACCGGAGGAACAGCATGGACATGCAAACAGCCAGTCCAACGCAGACATCGCCACAGGCTCAATCCCCTGACCCTGGAGCGTGGACCCTGGAGAAGGCTCGGGCACTTCACGATGCCCCCTTCAACAATCTCCTCTTCCTCGCGCAAACCGTGCACCGCCAGAATTTCGATCCAAACAAGGTCCAGCTCAGCCGGCTGCTCAGCATCAAGACGGGCGGATGCCCGGAGGATTGCGGCTATTGCAGCCAGTCGGCGCAGCACGAGACCGGCCTGAAGGCGTCGAAGCTGATGGAGGTCCGGCACGTCGTCGCCGAAGCGAAGAAAGCGCGTGACGCCGGCGCCACCCGCTATTGCATGGGCGCGGCCTGGCGAAACCCCAAGGCGCGCGACATGGATGCGGTGGTGGCGATGGTCGAAGGCGTCAAGGCGCTGGGCATGGAGACCTGCATGACGCTCGGCATGCTCGATCTTGAGCAAGCCGCTCGACTGAAGCAGGCTGGTCTCGACTTTTACAACCACAACATCGATACATCGGAACGCTACTATAGCGAGATCATCAGCACGCGCAGCTTTGCCGAGCGGCTCGAGACGCTCGAGCACGTTCGCCAATCCGGCATCAAGGTCTGCTGCGGCGGCATTGTCGGCATGGGCGAGGAGCCGGTGGACCGGATCGGCATGCTGGTGACGCTGGCCAACCTGCCGGAACATCCGCAAAGCGTTCCGATCAACATGCTGATCCCGATCCCCGGCACCCCGCTTGCCGAAGCCAAGCCGATCGAGCCGATCGAATTCGTGCGCGTAATCGCGCTGGCGCGCATCATGATGCCGAAATCGCATATCCGTCTTTCCGCCGGCCGTACGGCCATGACCGACGAGATGCAGGCGCTGTGCTTTTTTGCCGGCGCCAACTCGATCTTCGTCGGCGACACGCTGCTGACGGCGGACAATCCCGGTGAGGACAAGGATACCCTGCTGTTCCGGCGCCTTGGCATCGAGCCGATGGAACTCGAGGCGCAATGAACGGGGCACCGCTTGCCCGCTATGAGGCGACCTTGCAGGGACTGGCGCGCAAGGACCGGCTGCGGACGCTGAAGCCGCGCGCCGGGCGCGACTTCTCGTCGAACGACTATCTCGGGCTTGCCGCCTCCAAAAGACTTGGCGAAGCGGTTGCGGCGGCGATTGCGCGTGGCACGCCGGTTGGCGCCACCGGGTCGCGGCTGTTGCGCGGCAATGCGCCGGAACACGAGCAGCTCGAGGCAGACGCGGCGGCATTCTTTGGAGCCGACCGCGCGCTGTTCTTCGGCAGCGGCTACATCGCCAACTTCGCTCTGCTGACCGCGCTGCCGCAGAAGGGCGACCTTTTGGTCCTCGATGAGCTCGCCCATGCCAGCATGCATGAGGGTGCGCAGGCCGGGCGCGCACAGTTCGTGCTGGCCGCGCACAACGACGCCAACGCTGTCGACGATGCGATCACGCGTTGGCGCGCCGAAGGCGGCATGGGATGCATCTGGATTGCGGTGGAAAGCCTTTACAGCATGGATGGCGACTGCGCGCCTTTGGAGAGCCTGGCCGCGCTTGCCGATCGGCACAACGCATTTATCGTCATTGACGAGGCGCACGCGACCGGCGTCTGGGGACCGGACGGCCGGGGGCTGGCCGCCGCTTTCGAGGGCCGCGACAACATCGTCGCGCTCCACACCTGCGGCAAGGCGCTCGGCGCATCTGGTGGGCTCGTGACCGGGCCGAGGACACTGTGCGAGTATCTGATCAACCGTTGCCGGCCATTCATCTACGCCACCGCGCCCTCGCCGCTCATGGCGGTCGCGGCGCGCGAAGCGCTCGCAATGCTCGCCGACGAGCCTAGGCGGCGTTTTCAGCTGCATGAACGCGTCGCCCTCGCAGGCCGCCAATTGGTCGATCGCTGCGGCGTGATACCAAGTGGCTCTCAGATCCAGCCCTTGGTGATCGGCGATGTCAGGCGCACCATGGCAGTGGCGGCGCGCCTGCAGGCCCGCGGCTTCGACATACGCGGCATTCGTCCGCCGACCGTGCCCGAGGGCACGTCGCGGCTGCGCATCTCACTGACGCTCAATATCGGCGAAGCCGACATTTCCGCCATGGTCGAGGCGCTCGTCGAGGTGTTGGCTCAGACATGACCGGAGGCGACATGACCAAGCGCATCGTCATCACCGGAACAGACACCGGAATTGGCAAGACGGTGTTTTCGGCCGGGCTTGCCGGCCTGCTTGACGGTTTTTACTGGAAGCCGGTGCAATCGGGCCTCGACGGCGAGACCGACAGCGAGGCGGTTGCGCGACTTGCCGGGCTGCCGTCGGGGCGCGTGCTGCCGGAAGCCTACCGCTTGAAGAGCCCGCTTTCGCCGCATCGTTCGGCCGAAATCGACGACGTTTCGATCGAGGCTGCCGATCTTTCATTTCCGGTCCTGCCGACACCGCTCGTCATCGAAGGCGCCGGCGGGCTGATGGTGCCGCTGAACCGCCGGACAAGGTTCATCGACATATTCGCACAGTGGCAGCTGCCGGTCATTCTGTGCGCCCGCACCGCGCTCGGAACAATCAATCACACCCTGCTGTCGATCGAGGCCCTGCGGGCGCGCGCTATCCCGCTGGCTGGCATCGCCTTCATCGGCGATGAGATGACCGATACGCAACGGACGATCGTGGAATTCGGCGACGTGCCGCAACTCGGCAGGCTGCCGCACCTCGATCCGCTGACGGACAAAACGCTGAGACAAGCGATGATTGCCGGCTTCGACCTCGCTTTGATTGCCGGAGGCGAATGATGCCGCAATCCCGTGTGTGGCATCCCTTCACCCAGCACGCGCTCGAGCCGGCGATCCCTGAAATCGTCCTGACTGAAGGCGCGTATCTCCACAAAGCCAATGGCGTGCGCATTCTGGACGCCATTTCCTCCTGGTGGGTGGTCACCCATGGCCACCGCCATCCCCGCATCATGAAAGCTATCGAGACGACCGCCTCGAGCCTCGACCAGATCATCTTTGCAGGCTTCACGCACGAGCCAGCCGAATGCTTGGCCAAGGCGCTTGTCGGACTCGCTCCCGCCGGACTCGACTGGGTGTTCTATTCGGACAGCGGCTCGACCTCCGTCGAAGTCGCGCTGAAGATGGCGCTCGGCTATTTCCGCAACACCGGCGCTCCGCGCTCGCGCATCGCCGTCATGGAGCACAGCTATCACGGCGACACCATCGGCACGATGAGCGTCGGCGCCCGCGGCGTGTTTAACGCCGCCTACGAACCCTTGCTGTTCGAGGTCGACACCATTCCCTTCCCGGCCGCCGGGCGCGAGCAGGAAACACTGGATCGGTTCGAGGCCGTCAGCCGCGACCAGCGCGCCGCCGCCCTGATTGTCGAGCCGCTGGTGCTTGGCGCCGGCGGCATGCTGATGTATCCGGCCTGGGTTGTCACCGAATTGAAGAAGATCGCCGAGACCTCCGGCACGCTGCTGATCGCCGATGAGGTGATGACCGGCTGGGGACGCACCGGAACCATGTTCGCCTGCGAGCAGGCATCGATCTCTCCTGATATCCTTTGCACCTCGAAAGGCTTGACCGGTGGCACCATCCCGCTCGCGGCCACGCTCGCCACCGATGCCATCTTCCAGGCCCACTATTCCGACGATCGGAAGAAGACTTTTTTCCACTCGAGTTCCTACACCGCCAATCCGATTGCCTGTGCGGCAGCACTTGCCAATGTCGAGATCTGGCGCGACGAGCCGGTGACCGAGCGGATCGCGGCCTTGAGCGCGAAGCAGGCCGCCGGGCTTCAACGCTTTCGCCACAATCCCTACTTCACTGACAGCCGGACGACCGGCACCCTCGCGGCCCTCGACCTGCGCGCCGGCTCTGCCGGCTATCTGGCCGAGATCGGGCCGAAGCTGCGCGCATTTTTCCTCGAGCGCGGCCTGCTCGTGCGCCCGCTCGGCAATGTCCTCTACCTTCTGCCGCCCTATTGCATCACCGGCGAGGAACTGGACGGGCTCTATGACGCCATCGAGGAGGCCGGCGAACGCTTCGGTTCGAAGCCATGACCAGGTCGTCGCGCATTCTCGGGTTTGGCCATCATGCGCCTGGGCGCAAAGTGGAGAATGCCGAGATCGAGAACAATCTCGGGCTCGAACCTGGCTGGATCGAGCGGCGCACCGGAATTCGCTCGCGATTCTGGGCAACGGATGAAGATACGCTGTCTGGTCTTGCCACGCAGGCTGGCGACATGGCGCTGGCGAACGCCGGCATTGCGCGCCACGAGATCGGTCTGCTGTTGGTTGCCACCTCGACGCCCGACCATCTTCTGCCGCCCAGTGCACCCCTGGTCGCACACAAGCTCGGCCTTGGCCGCGCAGGCGCGGTCGATCTGACCGGTGCCTGCGCCGGCTTCATCTATGCGCTGATGTTTGCGGACGGATTTACCCGCCTGCACGGCAAAGCGAGCCTTGTTATCGCCGCCAATATCCTCAGCCGCCGCATCAATCCCTCTGAGCGCGCCAGCGCCGTGCTGTTTGCCGATGCCGCCGGCGCCCTCGTGATCGGTCCCTGCGAGGATACTGATCGGGGGATTCTCGGTGCCTCCGTGGATTCGGACGGCTCGCGATACGGGCTGATCCAGATTCCCGCAGGAGGAAGCAACAAGCCGTTCCACGGTGACCTCGACCTCGCGCAAACCCGAATGACGATGACCGACGGCCGCGAAGTGTTCGCAAAGGCCGTCGAGATGATGACCGATTGCTCGATAAGCGCGCTAGCCGCTGCCGGAGTGCGACCACAGGATGTCGACCGGTTCGTGCCGCATCAGGCCAATGCTCGCATTTTCGATGCGGTCGGGCGAAACCTCGGCGTTGCCGATCACCTGATCGTCAAGACGATTGCCGAATACGGCAACGCTTCGGCCGCGACGATCCCGCTCTCACTGTCGCTCGCCAATCAAGCGGAGCCGTTTCGGCCGGGCGAGAAAATACTCCTGGCGGCGGCAGGTGCGGGACTCAGCGGCGGGGCGCTCGTCGTCGGGATTTAGCCCAGCGAAGCTGCTCAACATCAGGACTGGCTCTGTGAGATGAATAGGACAACGGGACCAATGCGAAAATAGTCGCCGGCAAGCTGCACGCATCCACGTCACCGAAGCAAACCTCAACTGCCACGGTTCGATAACGCTCGACCCTGACTACTGCGAAGAAGCCGGGATCCTTGCCAATGGATTCGTGGAGACATGGAGCAAGACTTCCGGCGCGCGCATCTCGACCTATGTCATCCTCGGCGAGCGCGGCTCTCGATGCTGCATCCTCAACGGCGCGGCCGCCCGGACCTGCCAGCCCACTCCATCCATCTGGACGAAGCGCGCATTCCGGATCGTTACATTCGTCATCAACAATGTCGTCGGCTTTCTGACCGATGGCAATGCGCTGACGCGGACGGCGTTGACGATTAGATCGGCAGGGGCGCTTCAGCAGAACTTTCGCCGGTTGATGGAGCAGCAGGAACTGGTGGAGGAGACCGGCGAAAGTGCATTTGATACCGGCGGTCGGCCGGCGAAGCTTTATCGCTTCCGCCACCATGTCCTCGACGAAACGGCGGTCGCCCGGACAAAATTGCCGCTGGCGAGGGCTTGACATCCTTTATACTCAACGTAGAAATATCCCTTATAATCAATTCGATTATAACGAGAAATTCATTCGGACGGTCCGAACCCACGGTCTCGCTCGGGAAGCCCGTATGAGTGGATCGAAGTGATCTTGGAAATGAAACGCCCGAGGACGGGCTTTCAACCTTTGTCGTGAAGAGGTGCCGCGCGAGTGGGCCAATGCCTTGCGGCAACGGTGAAGGATGTATACCGACAATAAACGCATGCGTCAAAGTCGCTATCGAATGTACAGTTCGTCTAAATGCGCGATACGTTCGATTTTTGCGAGTAACACTTGGAGAAGTGTCGCATAAAAGAAACGTTTAATTACATAAGCAGGCAAGCTAAACTTTAAACTTGCACAAATGAGCGTAGGGCGCCCTGTTCCAGGGCGCCTTTTTTAAGGATTATCATTAGACTCTCTCCCGGGGGAACTGTGGGGTGCAGAAACAACGCATCGTCCTGCTGGCAGCTGTTTTGGCGTCTGCCTTTGGCTTTTTTTTGCTGATCCTGATCCTGCAGATGGTCAGTTTTTTGGTTGACTAGGCACGCGCAAGCGGGATGGATCGCGCAGAGACACGCGGAAGTTTTTTTCGCCAGCGAAACCCCGACGACCTGATGGGGAGTCGCGCCAGCAGGGTGGGAGCCACGTCCAGTGCCACCGACCATGCGAGATGCCGATTGTTGGCGCGTCTGTCAGTTCGCGCGGCCATATTCATTCTGGTGCCGATCTGTTGCCTTTTCTGCCTTTCCCATGCGTTTTAGGCCGAGCCAATTTGTGAAGCGGGCGGTCAATGGATCTGCGCCTCGCGATTGCCTGCCGTTGCCTTTTGATCTGGGCGGCATAATCCGAGAGCGAACGCTGCAACCGCGGTTCGAATTGCGCGAAGTTGAACCGGACTTCATCCGCCGTCAGGAACTGGTGGGTTGCGCCGGGAAAGCCGGCGACCATCACAAGGTCGCCTTCCTTGACGCCTGCACAGGTAGCCAACTCTTCGGCCGGTAAGGCACATTGTCGCGCGCATATGGCCGGGAGGAACCATCAGGAGCGACATAGGCGCGATAAAAGCCGAAGTCGCCTGTGTGGCGCGGCCACATCCAATTGTCCGTTTCGCCGCCGAAGTTACCGATGCCGAGCGCGGGCGCATAGACAAGGCGCACGTCCTCGATTTCGAGCTTCTGCTGGAGATAGTAGGAGGCGCGCCATAATAGGCCCCTACGTCGCAGCGGCGATTGGGCTGTCCTTCACATGCGGCGATCAGGGCCTTGCGGTTCGTGGCGAGCCGCTCATAGCGGGCAAACCCATTCAGCTTGTCCGAGACGCCCTTGAGTATTTCGGCGGTCACATCCCGCATGTCCTCGATCACATGGATTCGGCTGCCTGGCGCCGCGGGCAATTCTTCACCCAGGGCTCTTCGCCAGAAAGCCGTCTGTGAGATAGTCCTGGCCCTCTTTGCTGTGGTATTGGATGGATTCTAACACGCAATGATGATTGGTTGCGACCAGCCCTTGTGGACTGACGAACGAGGCGGAGCATCCGCCCAGTGATACGATCGCGTTGAGCGGGTCAGCGTCTAGACGGCCCAGCTGGGCGGGATCGATCTGGAGCCCATCCGCGCGCATGGCCGCGCACACTTCCGCAGTCTGGCCCGGCATCCACATACCTTCGTCCGCCGATGTAGCCGTGACCGTCCAGAGCAAGGCGATGGCAGTTGCTTTGGCCAAACATTTCAAATTCGAGTTCATGCTGACTGTCGCTCTCATCTTGCCTCCTGTTCTCCGCAGATTGGATTGGTGACTATCGGGATGGCCGGAGTCCTGGCGCCCGCGCGGCGGCCAACACCGTAAACACCGAGTGGACCCGTTAACCGCAAGAGTCCTGATGGCGTTCACCTCTCATATTTGTCGCGCGCAACGTTTGCGGATCATCCGCTGCACCAATCGTGCCAAATGAATAAAGCCTTCAGTTACAAATGGTGAGCCGCCCCATCCATGTCCGATCTCAGACGTCTTTCACGTAAAGGGCTCGGTGCTTCCACGCTCGTTTGCTCTTCGCCCGTCCCTCTTCCGTCTTGACTAGCAGGAGCCTACGGCCTATCTCACTGCCGCGTTAGCACTCGCTTCTGGTGAGTGCTAACCACGCTCCGGCAACGGAGAACCGTTCAACATCCGCACCAGGGAAATCCAAAAATGGCAAAGTCGAATTTCCGGCCGCTGCATGACCGCGTGGTCGTTCGTCGGGTTGAGTCCGAAGCGAAGACCGCCGGCGGGATCATCATCCCCGATACGGCTAAGGAAAAGCCGCAGGAAGGCGAGATCATCGCCATCGGTTCCGGCGCCCGTGACGAGGTCGGCAAGCTCGTCCCGCTGGACGTCAAGGCCGGCGACCGCATCCTGTTCGGCAAGTGGTCGGGCACCGAAGTCAAGCTCAATGGCGAAGACCTTCTGATCATGAAGGAAGCGGACATCATGGGCGTCATCGGCTGACACGCCGCCGCCTTTCATCCGCACCATCCAATCTGAATTTCGGGCGAAATGCCCAGGAGTAAAAAATGGCTGCCAAAGACGTAAAATTCTCCCGCGACGCTCGTGAGCGCATGCTGCGCGGCGTCAACATCCTCGCCGACGCGGTG
>NZ_JAMYOG010000038.1:0-16976 GCF_040319725.1 Mesorhizobium sp. M0894
GCGGCCCAAGCAGAACCGCGGCAGGATCGCCAGGCACGGCCCTGATCATCAGGAACAGAACTATCACCGCGATCGCAATGATTGCGATCGCGAGAACGATACGTTTGAGGAGATATAGCCACATACTTCCCGGTCCGCCTACATCGTCACGTCACCGGCTTGAAATCGATATAAAGCGGGAGCCCATCCGGACGGGCTGCAGGCTCAACCTTCGTGGGCCGGTACATGATCGGCGTAGCCTCGTTTGTGAGGAAGCGATACGCGCCGGACTCCTCCATAAGATCCTGCATCTCGTAATAAAGCTTCGCTCGCTCCTCGGGATCGCTGATCGTGACCGCCTTTGCGACCAGCTCATCAAAACGAGCGCTGCGGAAGCGTTCCCAGTTCCAGTCACCGACTTCGGCTTGTGTGAACCAGGACACCTCATAATGCGGATCGGGCTGACCGGAGAAGCGATTGACGATGAGCTGCATGTCCTTCCAGCGATCACCTGCGGATTCGTTCCCGATCGTCCAAAACGACCCGGAATCCTGGGCATCGACCTCGACCGTTATGCCAATCTGTGACAATTGTGCCTGCACCGTCTGGGCGATGGTCAAAGAAGTGCTCTCGTTCAGACAATCGATGGTCAAGGCGAGATAGCTGACACCGCTCTTCTCAAGGAACTCCTTGGCCTTCGCCAGATCGCCTTCCGGTGGGACGAGCGCCTTGTCGCGGTGCCCGATAAGGCCTGGAGCAATGGTGCCAGTCGCCACGGCAGCTTGGCCCGAATAGGCAGCATCCAGGATCTGCGGCACGTTGATCGCCCATTGGATCGCCTTGCGGACATTGACGTCCTTCAGCTTCGGGTGATCCATGTTCATGCCGATCCAGACGTAAGCCAGCGAGGGATGTTCCTCGACCTTGGTGTCGGCCGGCGGATTGCTCTTGAACGTCGCAAGCGAGTCCAGACTGATATTAGTAAAATCGATGTCGCCAGCCTGATAAGCGCGTTCTGCTGCCTTTATGTCGCTGATTGGCACAATGCGAATTTCGTCAAACCCGGGCTTCGGGCCTGACCATTCCGGGTTCCGTGTCAGAAGCGTATATTGATTGGCCTTCCAGTCGGCGAGCATATAAGGGCCAGAGAAGGCGGTCGACTTCATGCCGAAATTACCTCCGTCCTTCGCTACCTTCGTCACCGCAGCCTCCGAGAGGATGAAGCCGGCGAAATAAGGGAGCGTTAAGAGCCAAACAGGCACATAGGGCGCTTTGAATACGATCACGCCGGTATGGTCGTCCTCCAACTCGACGTGGTCGAACGAACCCCAATCGGCGGCCAAGCCCGATTTGTGCTTGATAGCGCGTTCGAAGGAGAATTTGACGTCCTTGGCGGTCAACCCGCCATAACCGCCGGTGAACGTGATGCCTTTCTTCAGGCGGAAGCGGATATGGGTGGCGTCGACCTGCTCGATCTTTTCTGCCGCCTCCAGCTCCCAGCCCCATTTAGAGCCCGGCTTGTAGCGCGTGAGCTTCGAATAGATGCAGCTCATCACGTCCACTTCCCCACCTGAACACCAGGCAGGATCAAGTGCGGCGAGGTCCGAATTTGAACCCGCGTGGAGCACCTTGCCTTCGGCTGCCCAGATAGCCTGAGAAAGCGGCATCCCGGAAGCAATGATGCCCCCACCGAACACGGCACCAGTCTTGAGAAAAGCCCGGCGACTTAAACTACTAACGATATTATTGTTCATATCGATTCCCCTTTGGGTGAGCTTTTCCCGTTCGAAACGGGGCCACTTTCGTATCGCTACATTTGTTATAGAAAGCGGCTGTGCTCCACACCCGAAATAAACTCACCCCCGGGCTGACATTTTTTCGTGGCAACCTAAGTGCGCGCACACCTGACAACAGTCGTGGTCCACGATAGTTGCGTCATAGGAAGGTTCTCTCGTCGAGAGGATCGCGGGTAATTTGGCGCGAGGCTCCCTGCTGGGAGCCCCATAGATGGCCCGTCAGCGTCGTTCCGTCCCGCTCCTGGCAGGCTGCGGATCGGATCGGCACGATACCGGGCATGACGGCCTTTGGTTCTAAAAAAATCCGGCAGTGACAAGGCCGCAATGAACTGGCGGTTGCTCTTGCCGGCGTGCGCCTGCGCGTTACGCCAAGTCGAATGTCGGATCGGTGTCCCGTTGTCAGTTAAGTTGTGTCAAGTTGTCCGTCAGCGGCCGGATGCTTGTCGGGAGCCGGGTTGCGCCATAGCAAAGGCCTATCCGAAGCCAGTGATCGGTCCAAAGACGAAGGCCATTCTACAAGAAACCGCGAGCATGCACGTTCTGCCAAGGGAGTTGAAAATTGGAACTGGGCGCCCCCGATGGGGCTGGTTAAGCAGTTCGCAGCCACCTTCTTGAAGACCGCCAAGATTGCTAGCATGAAAAATTCATGAGGGGTGTGGTCTCCGGGAAATGGCGCGGATCGGCGTGCAACCGAATCTTACGTCATTTCAACAGTTTGCACCACATCTGCCAACCCCGGTAATGTAGGCCAGAATCAGGCGGCCGTCGAAACGCACTCTCTCATTGTCGCCCAGCCGTCGGCAAACGCCTGTCTCGATCACTTGTAATAGCCGTTCCTGCCGCAAATCGAGCAGGGAAAAGATCGAGGGGGGCGCCCATGCTGGCAAACGCCGGCGTTTATTGCTCGCCGCCCCGGCGAGGCCGCCTGGGCGCGCAGGCCCGTGCCTATAGCAGGACCACGAGTGCGTGTTGGGCTTGCCGAGACGGCTAAGGGTTTAGACAAACTCCGATCTCGCGTGTGCGGGGCCCCACCTTGCAGGAGGTGGTCGACCCGAGTGAAAGATCAGATCAGACATTATGAGGCGGATGCTACACTTGGCCCAGCTGCAATTGAAGCGCCGTGTCGGAACGATTGGATGAATTCCTGCACTTTGATAGGCTGGCCGAGCCGGGCACTTTCAATAGCGGAGAACACCATGGCCACGGACTGCAAGTTGTCCTCGACATTGGTAGCCATTGGCGGGCCGCCGTCAACCCAATGGCAGAACTGCTCGACCAAGAGTGTATTCTGCCACTTCTTGCCAGTGAGCAGCGATACCTGTTGCCCTCTCCCGTGCCGGCTTGTTTGGTAAATCCGCTTGGTATCCCGATGGAACACCTCGACCTCCCGATGGTCAAGGATAGCCGTCCCGGATGCCGCTTCCACTCGGAAATACTCATAGCCCCAGTCGTTGAGCCCGGTGGATTGTGCTGACGACCCTTCATATACCCCATGCGCGCCATTGGCGAAGTCCATCATAACTATTACGTCTGTGTCGCCCGTGTATTCCGCCCATTCAGGTTTCCAAGTGCGGGCATAAATCGACTCGCAGGCTGCCCCCGCTAGATCGGCCATGATCTCGAGGTGATGCACCGCGCCCTCGATTAGCATAGGATGCGTCATTTCATGACGAAAACGGCTCCAGGAATCGTAAATGCGGTAGTCACTAGCGAATCGACACGATACCGTATTGATCCGGCCGAGGGCGTTCTCACCTACGATCGATTTCAGTGTTGATTTGTCCTGGTCGAACCGATGGCTCATGGTGACTCCCATCTTGCGGCCTGCCGCTTTCACTTTGTCGGCGATGCGAATGGAAGCCTGCATGGTATCGGCGATCGGTTTCTCCGACAGGATATGCATGCCCCGAGCAAGGGCCAGATCGACTACGGATTCGTGCAGAGCGGGCGGGATCACGATCGTACAGAAGTCGGCGTGCACTGCCCGGAAGGCTTCTTGTGCCGAGGTGAAGCACTGCTCAGCCCCTAAACCGAGGCGCCGCCGGCCGTGTTCCAGAGCCTTGCTATCGATATCCACCAGGCCGACTACCTCGATGGTCCCGTCGGCGACGTTCGGCGGCAGGAACTTGTCGCACCAGGTCTTTCCAAAGCCACCGGCTCCGATATGCAGGACCTTATAGGTCATGAATGTTTCCTTCAAATAGGTAGGGCTTCAGCCAAAATCACGCGCGCTCCGCGCGAACGTCAGCAGGTCCGTGCTTATGCTCCCAAAGATGTCCAAATCGCTTCTTGCCTTCAAGTGTTGTCTCGAAATAGGCGCCCTTTACGTCGGCCCGAAGCTGAGGAAGATCGTGATGGTGTCCCATGCCGATGGCAACACAATCACCCGCCTCGACTGCGAAGCTGCGCGGTCCGACAACGACGGTGCCTGCGCCCTCGATGATCACCCAGTATTCGTCACAGTCGTGATAGTGAGAGTCGAAATTGGTCGACTTGGGATAGCTAACCGGGTCGCCCCTTACCGCGACTGGGGTGCTCGGAGTGAGGTTGAAAATGCCGCAACCGCCCAACTCAGTGCCCCACCTGCCGCAAAAGATGAGGACCTGCGCCGTATCATCTCCGGCATCCGCAGTGAAGGGACCGTTGGCCTCATCCATGTCCCAGAACTGGCCTTCGCTGAGAACCTGCGCTCCCTTTGCGCTGGTTAAGCGGCACGATCCGCGCGTCACTAGCAAACGCTGCTTTTCAGCAGTGATCGGGAGCGGCAGCGGTTGATCGGAAAGCTCGACGAACTCAAACCCGGTGAGCTCGCACCAGCTCGGCGGCTGATCTCCACTTTTGACCACGGACATCTTCTTTCCTGCCTTTTCCTTCGCAGTCAGGCTTTCTGGCGGCGGATCGCTTTGAAGGCGAGCGTTTGGGACTTGATCGCCTCCTCGGTCGGTAACCGCTCCATGCTGCTTGCTCCGTAGAAGCCGTGGCATCCCGGGCAGGAGTCGAGAATGAAGCGAGCATCTTCCGGATTGGCGATCGGACCACCATGGCAGAGGATGATAATGTCGTCGCGGATCGCTCGGGCCATATTGATGCACTGGTTGATCAAATCGACGCAATCGTCCATCGACTTGCCCGAACGCGCACCGATCGCGCCACCCGTGGTTAATCCCATGTGGCAGACAAGGATATCGGCCCCGACTTTCACCATCCCCGCCGCATCTTCCGGGCAGAACACATACGGCGTGGTCAACAGATCTAGCTTATGAGCCTCAGCAATCATTTCGATCTCCTGCGCGTAGCTCATCCCGGTCTCTTCGAGGCTCTGACGGAAGTGACCGTCGATCAGACCGACGGTTGGGAAGTTCTGCACGCCGGAGAACCCGATCTCCTTCAGTTCCCGCAGGAAGTTGGGCATGACGACGAACGGGTCAGTCCCATTGACGCCGGCAAGAACTGGGGTGCGCGTCACGACGGGCAGGACCTCGCTGGCCATATCAACGACTATTTGATTGGCATTGCCATAGGCGAGAAGTCCCGCAAGCGAACCACGACCTGCCATGCGGTAGCGGCCCGAATTGTAAATGACAATGAGATCGATCTCGCCGGCTTCCTCGCTCTTGGCGGAGAGGCCCGTGCCGGCGCCGCCGCCGATGATCGGCTCGCCGGCCCGGATCTTCTTTTGGAAGCGGTCCATAAGCTCCGAACGGGTGGGACGTTTGATGCAGGGATCAGTGCTCACGAAGGACCTCTTCAAAGTTTGTGACAATGAGTTCCGCAAATTTTGGATCGTTTATGTGGATGGGAAAGCGGCTCAGCTTTCGCTTGTCGGTGCGACGGATCGTGCGTTCAAGAGCTGCGAACAGGGCAGCATCGGCTTCAGGATCGTGGAAGGGCTGACCGGGCGAATCGATCGCCGAGACACCCAGTTCCGGGATGAGAAAGCGAACTGGCCCCTCACAGAGGTTCAATCGCTCTCCGATCCATTCGCCGATCCTGTTGCATTCCTCCGGGGTCGTCCGCATCAGCGTGACCTGCGGATTATGGACGTGCAGCCGGCGAGAGCGAAACTGACTCGGGACCGTATTCATGGCACCGAAATTGACCATGTCGAGCGCGCCGCAGGAGCCCAAATAAGGCAGTCCGGTCCGAGCGAAGGCCCCGAAGCGATCGGGCGTACAGGGGAAAACGCCTCCAACCAGATAGTCGCAGACCTCGGTGGTAGACACATCAATCCCGCCGACCAGCAGGCCGGAGTCGGCGAGCTTCTCAAAGGACTGCCCGCCTGTTCCGGTTGCATGAAATACCAGGCAGTCGAAGCTCGCCTCCAACGCCCGAGTTACCGCCTGGACACAGGGCGTCGTGACACCAAACATTGTTAGGCCGATGGCCGGCCTTTCGTCAGCCGCGGCGCCGACCTTGTTAAGTACCATCCCGGCAATGGAATGGGCAGCGTTGGCGAGAACCACACGTGAGATGCGGTTGAGTCCCGCCACGTCCGTCACCGAATACATCATGCTGATGTCGGTTGGCCCCACATACGGGGCGACATTGCCGGAGGCGACGGTCGAAACGAGCACCTTCGGGACGCCGATCGGGAGAGCGCGCATGGCAGGTGCGATCAGCGCGGTTCCACCCGATCCACCGGCGCCGATGATGCCGTCGACGTCCGGGCGTGATCGAATGAACTCCACCAGCGCCTGCGACATCGCGGCGACTGCCTTGCCCCGGTCCTTGAGTTCCTCGGCCTTCGACAGGTTTTGATGGAAGCCCGCCACCTCTGATGACAGGACGTCGACATCTGAGGCTTCGCTGTGAAACTCCGATACCGAAACGTCGACCTGGACGACCTTACAACCTGCATCCTTGATAAGGTCTCGGAGATAGCGCAGTTCGCTGTCCTTGGTATCGTACGTGCCAACCACATAGACCGTTCTCATATTTCTCCTCCCACGCGTTCCTCAGCCGGCCGTCCTCGCCTGCACAAGGCCTTGACGCCACGCCTGGAGCAAATCAATTGGCGCAAACCGATGTTTTGTGTAGAATAGGGCAATACCTCAGTCCGTCCTCTCTATTGCCCTTCTTGCGAAGGCTTGGGCCCTATGACAGCGTTGTGCTGCTTCCGAGCTATATCGAGCTCGCAGTCGGGTTGCCCTATAGTGTGCATCACCGGCGGCCACGGCACACTCAGAAGCGTCGATGAAACGCCCGGGCCGCTTGGACCAAGTTTCAGATACCCGAGAGAGCCTTGATCCGCGCGAAAATTCATCATCTCCTTCCTCGGACAGATCAAAGCAGCCCGCGCGGAATGGTTTCGGACCATTCTCTTGCGAACACCTCGATTTCTCCCGGGCCCTCGGTGGCGCGCACCTTGCGGTGAAGGTAGAAGTATTGAGGGTCGCAGCTCATGCTGTGTTCGGTTTGGATCGCAACCTGCCACTGGTGACGTTTGAAGGTGAAATTCCACTGGCTTTCGAAACGGGCCGATGCTGGATCGTTGGGACGGATGGCGTAGTGCATCCGAACATCGCTGCCTACGGTCATTCCGTGAGGCGGATTGATCTTCTGGCCGAAGTCGTCGAACGTATTCGGCCAGTTCGTTGTCGATGCGCATGCCGGGGCAGTAGTACCCTCCTGCCTGGCCGATGTGCGCAGGGCTTGAGACAGCGACAGTCCCAACGGTCGCATTGTCCTTCAAAACATCTGACCCCAAGAAAAGAATCCGGTCATTCACGTGAGCTGAGGGCCAGCTCTGCTCCGCCACCCAACGCCCCACCCGCGGGCCGTACTCCTTGCTCGGGTTGAAATGCTCCTGCATGTAAACACGGTAAGCGGGCGGATCCTCCGCGCCGTTGCGATCTCCTTTCAGCCAGCGGTCGAACCAGCGAATCGCTTCCGAATGGAAATCGGCAGGATCGAGCCGCGAAAGGTGGGGATAGCTGTGTTCCCAAGGCCCGATCATCGCTTTGCACGGAACCCGGAGGTTCGACGCCAGCGCCGGCGGCGCATTGACATATGCGTCCGCCCAACCGGTGATTGCCAGCACCGGCGCCTCTATCCGCGACCAATCCTCGCATAGCGAGCCATGCTTCCAGAAATCATCCCGGGTCGGATGCAGTAGCCAGTCAACGGCAGAGAAAGGAACGTTTGCCAGTCGTGCGATCCAGTCCTCACGCCAGTCCTCGCGAAGTTGAGGATCCGCCGGACGGGCGAGATAAGCACACAGTTGGGTGGCCCAGTTAACATTGTCACTTAGTAAACAGCCATCCATGAAGTGAATGTCATCGGCATAGCGATTGACGGTCGAAGCGATGCTGATCACCGCCTTCAGAGCGGGTGGACGGCGATAGGCCAGTTGCAAACCGTTGAAACTGCCCCACGAGATGCCTACCATTCCAACGTTGCCGTCGCACCATTCCTGCGCTGCGATCCAGGCCAGAACTGTCTCGCCGTCACTCAACTCCTGTTTGGAATATTCGTCGTCGAAGCTGTCGCCCGTTCCGGCAATGTCGACACGCACGCAGGCGTAGCCCGCTTCAGCAAAAACCCGATGCGTCGTCTCATCGCGCCCCGCAGTTCCGTCGCGCTTGCGGTAGGGCAGGTATTCAAAAAGAGCAGGCGCCGCTCCCCCGAAGCCGGGAAGCCAAATCCTGGCTGCCAAGTTGCGTCCATCCCACATCTGAATCCATTCATTCTCAATTACTTTCGTCAAGACATGCGCTCCGCGGCCCTTCGCTTTTGCGTGAAACTTTGATGATCTGGCGGAATGCTAGCACGGGTGTTCTCGTTGGAAGTCGCGCAAAAAAGTAATCCGTCGCATGATCTTATTTCGCTGTGCGGTCTCCCTTGTACCGCCGGTCCAACAGCCGAAAAACCGTGTATCCAGCTCTACGGTGGCGTATCGGACCCCTTCGCAGGCTCAGGTTCTGTGCGTCAAGGCCAGTAAATTGGGGAAGCCATGATGCTGGTTATCCGACTTGGCAAAAGGCGACCTTTTTGGTCCCTCCGAGATCGTCCATCTAGCGATTGGCATCAGTTCTCGTGAGTCTCGAAAGCGAGTGCGGCGTCGGAGCCGACATGCTAGCCCTTAATCGCCGCTCGCGACACGACGAGGTCCGCCGCGCCTTCGGCATAGGCGCTATGGCCAAGCAGGAAATCGGCGGCTTCCGAGGCATGGCTCGCCGCCCGGAAGATGGCGCGGTTGTCCTCGCGCAGCACTTTCAGCCATGAGCCGATGTAATCGGCATGGCACACGGTCGGCTCGATGCCGAGGCTGCTGCAGACGAAGACGGTAGTGATTTCGGCGACCAGTTCCTCGCGTACATAGCTCTCGGAGCCGAAGGAGCCCGAGAGGTTGCGCGCAAGCCGCGTCGAGTCGCCGGTCCAGTGGCTAAGCTCGTGAAAGCAGGTGCGGCAGTAGTCAATCTGCTGGAAGAATGCCGGCTGCGGCTGGACCTGAATGGAGTCGCTGCTCGGCATGTCGATCGCCGCCGATGCTGAAATCCGCACCGCTTCACCGTGCCATGGGTCAAGCCATGGGGCAGCGCTCAATCAGGCGCGACTGCTGTCGATCCCATGATGACCCGTGCACACGGCATACGCGTCTCCCAAACTACAACGGTTCATGACTTAGCGATCGGGATTTAGACACCTCAGAATCCTTCCCGCTGTCCGATATCGGATATACGACATAGCAGTGACTAGCAAAGGGCATGCCGTTGTTATCCGCAAAGCGTCACGGACTGAGGAGAAGGCCCTTGTCGCAAACTGATCGGCAAGGTTTATTCCAGCATGAGTGCTCCTCGTTTCGGGCAGCTTGTCAGTCGAAGTTGTGCCTTACGACGCGGCTTGCTGACCGGCACTCCAAGAAATACGCGCATCGGTTTCGAGCCCGAATTGCAGGAGAAGGCCGTAATGGCATTTCGAGCCTCTTCCGAAGAAGTCGCCAACGGCGCCTATCCGGAAGCAAGGCACATGTAGACATGGATGATGCCGCGTTCGAGCGCTCGCTCATGCTTCCAACAAGCTTTGAGCGAGGTTACCACGGGACGATCTCAACTACGGGAAACCCAACGAACGCGGTAACCGGGCATCGAACGAGCCGGCCTGAATAGCGCCGCTCTTGGTGTTTCCGCCACAACCACGAGCGCAAGCCTGATCGCCATCCGAGAGGCCTGGGCATCAGCATCCCGGCTGAACGGTCGCCCCCGAACACCATCATCGAGAAGCAGAGAGTTCGATGAAAGAAGTGATGATCGGGGTTGCCTTGACGGCCTAGTGACGACCACAGCCAGCGCTGAAAGCCGCAGGAATTACGATTTCGGCGGGTGTACTGCAATGCGCGGCGTTATCACCACGTCGGGAATGAAGCTGAACGGTGAGTCCGGAGGGAACTACGCTAATCTCAAGGTCCTCGAAGTAAGCGCCAGCTTATCCAGGATCGAGCTTTTCCGATCTGCGGCTGGAGGTCACGTGGAGGAGTTCACGCACCAAAAGTGCTCCCAGATTCATTGTGCGGCCAGATCTCGGATTCCACATGCGCTCGCTTCGTCTGCTCGGCCGTATTGTTGGAAAAGATTAAACGACCGGTACCTGATGTCGATTTTGTCGAGTGCGCGACACGGGGCAGGAATTCTGTCTCAATCTGCAGACCGTTGAATCATATGCAAGAAACCTCTTCCCGGCACCTCTGTCTGCAGAGTTGGCACGACTTTTGATGCTCCTTTATCGCCATGCGACCGGACATTCCGACCAACATTCAGGTGGAGCCAACTCGCGATCGATAAACGAAGGAAAAAGCAATATGTCAGGTCGGCGTGAGTTCACGTCCCCCAAGTTGGGACGGGTCAGGGGATTTATCACTCGCGTAGATGCGTTCCCCGCCCGTGTCGAGCTGGGACAACGAGATTGGTGTGGCAGCACCCCAACCCGGGATCTGCCCGCTTGAGCCCGAAAAACGCAGGACGCCGTACGTCACCTAACCGCGGGGAGTCACGCGACCGGTTGGATTCATCAAGTGAAGGCGGGACGATAATGGCCAATGTTGCTAATGCGAGTGTAATGGACAGTAGTGGCCCGACCCTGGCGCAGCAAATCGCCCAAAGCGGGTTCAAGGTGCGCCTTCTCGAAAAACGTCGAGCGCTTCGCTTTTGCGCCTCACTGGCCACGATTCAAACCGGTATGGATAGGCCTTGGGGGCCGCTCCGACCGGAAATTAAAGCCACTTGGGCATCTTTTAGGCGGATCGGCGCTCGGCGGTGGAATGCCGTTACGCGCTGGAATCGGATTTCCATCACGTGCCGCCGTTTTCGATGCATTAGGGCACATCGGCGCGTGGACGCTTTCAAGGAAGCAAACCGCTTGCGGCGACATTCGGCGATCCTCACGCCAAGCAGAATAGCAATTTTTTGGGCGTCCCCTGTCGAGACCGACAGTGCTGTTTGCCTCTTTGGTGAGGTCGCAGCAGTGACTGATCAGCGCTTCGAGGAGTAAGATGATGATGCTTTATTTACGCGGCTTTGAACGCCGAATACCTTTAGTTTGTGACTTGGACGGCACTCTGATAAAGTCGGACAGCTTCCATGAGAACTTCTTTCAAGCCTTATTTCATTCGCCGCAGCGCCTGCTTCGTTCCGTTCCAAGATGGTTTAACCGCGCGGCCCTGAAACAGACGCTGGCAAACATTCGTCCGATTGAAGCGCGGACGCTTCCATATCGTGAAGAGGTGTTGGATCTGATACGTGGCGCGCATGCTGTCGGGCGTGAAATTTATCTCGTCACGGCAGCTGACCAGAGCATAGCTGACAACGTCATCTCTCATCTTGGCGGATTCGACGGAGCGAAGGGCAGCGATGGCTCGTTGAACCTGAAGAGCCGCAACAAGCTGACATGGCTTCAGGAAAGCTTCCCCAATGGGTTCATCTATGCAGGCGACAATGCTGCGGATTTTCCTATCTGGGAAGCGGCTACCGGAGCCGTTCTTGTTGGCAACGGGGTAAGGTACGCAAGCCAACTCCGTCACGCTGGCGCCGAGGTTAAGATAATCATCCCAGAAAAAAGCGAGCCGGTGAAGGACTGGCTGTCTGAGCTTAGAATACACCAGTGGTCGAAAAATGTGCTGATCTTCGTTCCGCTGTTTCTTGGCCATACACTGAGCGACTTCCACGTCGTCTTGAAGACGGCGATCGCCTTCCTTGCTGTCGGTCTCGTAGCTTCTTCAACCTACGTCATCAACGACCTGGCTGATTTGGAGGCGGATCGGGCGCATGCAACTAAGCGCTTCAGGGCGATTGCCGCCGGCAAGATAAGCATCATGAGCGGTTTATTGGCCAGCATATTCCTGCTCGCTGCAGGGCTTGGAATAGCCTTGCTTTTGCACCCTCGATTCGCACTGGCTGTTTCAAGCTATCTGGCGCTGACATTAGCATATTCATTCTGCTTCAAGCGTTACGCCCTGTTTGATGTGACGGTAATTGGAACTCTGTTCGCATTGAGGATCGTCATGGGGCAGGTGCTGAACGATTTCGACTTCTCGCCCTGGCTTTTTTCTTTCTCATCCATGCTCTTCTTTTCGCTGTCGCTGGCAAAGCGTCATGCCGAGGTGATGCGTGCGCACTCGCAAGGGAAGGACGTTATCAAAGGGCGGGGATATTTGCCTGACGATTGGCCGCTCACCTTGGGCTATGGCCTTGCTTCCGCCACGGCCTCGATTGTCATCATGCTGATTTTCGTTACGCTGGACGCCAGAGTCACGGAAGCATATAACGATCCCGTATGGCTCTTTGTCGCGCCGGCCGGCATGTTCATATGGCTGCAAAGGATCTGGGTCCTGAGCCATCGCATGGACTTGCACGACGATCCGGTTGTTTTTGCAATCAAGGACAAGACTAGCTATCTGATCGGCGCCTGCATGGCGGCAGCGTTTGCCCTGGCTTTGTAACACAGAGGCGTTGCCCATATGCAATCGACAATCTCGGTGACCTTGCATGCGCCCCTGGTGCTTCTGACAGGAGCCGCCGGATGGCTGGGCGGACGCGTCGCGGCGGCGTTGACGACAGGTTTGCCCGAAGCGCGACTTCTTGCAGATGGAGGGTTTCGGGTAAGGGCGCTCGTTCTTGCGGGAGAAGACGTGTCGCAGTTGCGTCAGCACGCTGTGGAAATCGTGACAGGTGATATCCGAGACATGGAAACTGTCCGCACATTCGTTGCCGGCGCCGAGGGCGCCGTATTAATCCACATGGCGGGGGTCATTCATCCCAAAACGGTCGCCCAGTTTGAGGCGATCAACACGCAAGGCACGATCAATCTGCTTACGGCAGCGCAAAAGGTAGGTGTGCAGCGCGCGATTGTGATGTCATCGAATTCGCCAATGGGCTGCAACCCGTATGCGAACCACCGATTCACGGAGGAAAGCCCTTATAACCCATACATGGGCTATGGCCGCTCCAAGATGCTGATGGAAAAGATGGTGCGAGCGGAAATTGCCGCTGGCAGCTCAATGGAAATTGTTATCGTCCGCGCGCCTTGGTTCTACGGACCCAACCAACCGTCAAGGCAAACGCTCTTTTTCAAGATGGTGAAGAATGGCAAGTTCCCCATCGTTGGATCTGGGCGGAACCGCCGCTCGATGGGCTATACCGACAATCTGGCGCAGGGCATCATTCTCGCCGCAGGCCACAAAAACGCTGCCAACGAGATCTTCTGGCTTGCGGACGAGACATCTTACACCCTGAACGAAATTATTGAAACGGTCGGCAAGGTCCTGCACGAAGATTTCGGCATGAAAACTAAGCCTAACAAGGTCCGCCTGCCGAGCTTTGTGGCCGAAATCGCTACTAAGGTTGATGCGACTCTTCAGTATGCCGGCATCTATCAACAGAAAATCCATATTCTTTCCGAAATGAACAAGACGATTGCTTGCGACATCACCAAGGCCAGACAATTGCTCGGCTACGCGCCTAAAATCGCGTTGCGCGAGGGTATGCGCCTTTCTGCCGACTGGTGCCTTAAGAACGGTCAGGAAATCTAGTTAAGTCCCGCAAGAATTCGGAGAGCACTTTGTTAGTAAACGCTTCACCCGTCATCTTCAGCGCTCTCGTGGCGAGCGGCGTTGGATATACCATAGGGTTTCCTGTTTCGAGGTACTTTGACAGCAACATTCAGATGCGCTTGCTTATCGCGCCGGCGATCGGGCTTGGCCTATTCGGCGCTCCGGGCGCGTCCGTTTTTCATCTATTACCTTTGACGCCAATCAATCTGTTAATGATCATCCTTGTGTTCTCCGCTGTCGCACACTGGCTGTCGAGAGGCGCGATCTCCCCCCTGCTGCGCTCACCAGTCAGTCCCGGCTTTTCCTGGTTAGCTGTTGCATTTCTCGTCTGCCTTTTGCCTGCTTTCGCGATCATTCCGCAGCATTATGGCGAAAGCGCTGGCGTTGGCGCCCCAATCTGGGACCATGTCAAAATAGCTATCGTAAATGAAATTGCTCAAAATGGTTTGCCTCCCAAGAATCCATTCTATTCCGACGTCGGAAGTGCAAATACACTTATTTACTACTACGTCTGGCACTTCATAGCCGCGTGTACATCAGTCATTACCGGCGCAAGCGGCTGGGAGGCCGACATTGCCCTTACCGGCGTGACGGCCTTGTCCTCGACGTTCGTTATAGCATGGCTGACCGTGGCACGAAGCAGAAATGCAAATGCCGCTTGGTGGGTACTGCCGCTTTTGCTTTCCACGTCCCTTAGGCCAATTGCGCAGTTTGCCTCTGGAAATTTGCTCGATAATTGGATGACGCAGGAACATCTGACGACGTGGTTTTTTAAGGCGGCATGGGCGCCCCAGCATTTATTTTCCGGAACCGTTGCCTTGATTGCCATCATGGCATACGTGCGAATTATATATTATAATACTAGGAGCCTTAACTTGCCTATATTAATGGGCGCCATGCTGTCGTCTGCCTACGGCAGCTCCACGTGGGCAGGTGGCTTTTCGCTCCTTTTTATACTACCTGTTTTAGGAGCGCTGTCTATTTCACACATTCTGCAAAAAAAACGCCTCCTGGAAATTGCCATTTCAATCTCGGCTATCGTTACGATATTTTCACTCTGCGCAGGGGTATTGCTTTATGAACAGTCTGTTCTATTACAATACAGGAAAGCCGTCGATTTTTGGGTTTTTCCTGTATTTACGTCTCACTATTGGTTTATTGACGTTACTGGCTTCTGGACCTTCTTATTTTTTCTCGAGTTCGGTATTCTATATACGTCGTTTCTTATTTGGTGTTTAGCGCGACCATTCGACGATTCGGTTCGTTACAAATTTATCGACCGAACGATTGCCATAGCCATTCTTTCACCAATGCTTTGCGCCCAGTTTCTTCATAGTATACTTGATTATAATGACTTAGGATGGCATGTAATAACTCCATCAATAATGCTTATGATCGTCATGACAGCCTCTCTACTCTCCTTGCACGTCGGCAAAAGCACAAGAATTGGTCGCCTGACGACCATAACTGCGATCATGTTGATGGCTCCCTCGGTTTTGGCCGGCATTCAACGCGCATACTCGTACACATTCCAATTTCGCGTTCAAGGATATGAAACCGAGGAGGGCACAGCTTTCAGAGCGTCTCCTGAAATGTGGGAGGCGGTGCGTCGGGTAACACCATCGAATGAAGCCGTCGCCAATAACCCGCTTGACCTTGCCGGTTTGACGAGTATGCCTGGTAATATTTCGTGGGCAGTACTGTCTAGAAGGCGGAATTGCGCAACAGAGCTAAAGCTTTTGCGCGCCTATGCAGCGCAACTCACACCAGAGCAAGCAGCATATGTGTACAATTTCTTCAAAGAAGTCTTTGATGGACGCGTTTCTGAGGAAAGACTCAGACTCATGAGGGAAAAGTACCTTTGTAAAACTCTTGTTGTTACGTCAAGAGACGGCCTATGGGGGAATCAGTTACTGGAGAGCAATTCCGTTTTTCAACTTGTTTCCGAGAAAATAGGCAAATGGCGCATTTATCGATAGTGGTTCTGGTTGCCCGCACTGCCTTAGGGCCCCGACCCACAAAGGGCTTCCATTGATGCGGCTGCCGTGATTCACGGTCTCCAGATGGGTCATTGATGAATCGCGACTATTTCTGGCTGACGACGCGCAATTTGCTAAGCTGAAGCCGCACCTGCCCACCGACACGCGTGGCAAACCGCGGGTGGACGGCCGTCGCGTCATCAGCGGCATCATCGATGTCATCAAGAGCGGCGGTCGTTGGGTCGATGCGCCAGCAGCGTATGGCCTGAGAAAGACACTCTACAACCGCTTCCAGCGCTGGGCGGCCAAGGGCGTATGGAGCGATATCTCCCATGCACTTACCGGTGCGGTTGGACCGCCGGCCCAGCGTCTCATCGATCCACGGCCGTGCGGGCTTATGCCGGCCTGGACCTGTCGATGGAAAACACGCAGATCTGCATTAAATGGATATGGACGCAAGCTGAGTTCCGAGAAGGTTGAGGGCACGCCGAATGCGATCGACGACGCATTAAGAACGTGGCGTGTATCGATGCCCGCCAGGCGCACCAGAGCCTCAATGCGATGAAGGCGAACAGCCCGATGCCCATGACGCTGCAGGGCTCGCGGAAGAACGGGCTAGCCGAAGCCGCGGCTCCCGTACCGGGCGCTGCAAGCACTCGCCGTGCTGCGAACCAAATTCCGAAGAGCGTAGTGCCGGAAATCCGGACGCTACGTTCCATGGGAACCGGAGGCGGGTGACCGCCTCCGGTGACCCGGTGCGGTGAGAAACCGGTCGCTGCAAGGCGGCGCGGCGCTTACCGCCTACTCACCTCTCTTTGGAAGAGACCGCAATCTGCGTTGTTGAAGACAACGGCCGGATCGTGAAGGAAGGATGGGCGCAGAGCCAGCCGCAGGCGCTTCATCAAGCCCTTCGGAATGTCGATTTGCCGCTGGAACGGGTTGACCTGGAAGCTTGCTCGCAGTTGGCCTGATTTATGATGGTCTTCGCGCCGAGGAATTGCCGGCCATCTGCATTGACACCCGACAGGCCAAAGCAGCGGTGAATACGATGCCGAACAAGGCGGACCGGAATGACGCGGCCTCAAGCTTGGCAGGTGTCGATGCCGGCTCAATACTCCCCAGAAGTGCCGTTTGAATCTTCCCCAGTTTAGCGCTGTCGCCGGTCTTCCGGAGCGCGCT
>NZ_JAMYOG010000039.1:0-15433 GCF_040319725.1 Mesorhizobium sp. M0894
AACTCGCAAGCCCGTTTCAAGAGCAGCCCGAATCTGATGTATGACGGCCTTCATCATCCGACAAGAATGAAGGGACGCTGAAGTGCATATAAAGCACAGAGCTATAGCTGGTGTGCAAGAGACGGATCTTGTGGACTTGAAGAAGTATGAGCTGCTAATTGCGGTCTCGTGCGACGTATGCGAGATGTGTGGCTATTTGTGGCACTTGGCGCCCCAGCGTTATCTCGGAGTGGCGGTCGCCACAGGAGGCGTTTTTTCGGAGCTGCCCCCTTGCTTCGGCAGCCGGCTCGGCTTCGAACAACTGTTGGATTCCGTTGAAAGCTTGTTGATCGCGGGTTCCGGTTCAAACCTCGACCCTTCCTCTGTCGGTGACACAAGTAAAGTGAATGGCCCCAGTGATTTAGCGCGCGATATGAGCCGCAAAGCAATATATCGCGGCGTGCCGTTGGTTGCCATGTGGTGCGGTCATAGGCCTTGCTCGGCTAGACGTCTCGCTTGGCGACCGCATGGTGGCCGAGGGCCAGTCTGGTCGGGTGACACCGGACTACGTTTTCGATTGAGCCCGGCGCATCGAGCGACCGATGCCCCAGATGCTCATCAGGGTACGGGCATTGCATTGCTCGGATATATCCCGCGGTGGGGCATGGCGATAAGCTAATTATCGTCGATAACGTACACTTCGCACCTATGGAGATTCATTCATGACTCAGCCTCCGCCCTTCCCTCTCGAAGAGTATCAGACGCGCCTGTTAACATTGCGCACCGCCATGGCGGAGCGGAGCGTCGATCTCCTCATCGTAAACCAGCACGAGCACATGGATTATTTCTGCGGTTACGTGCCCACAGCGGCCATGTATCAAGCCGTACTTGTCCCGCTTGAAGGAGAACCAGTTGCTGTGATTCGTGCGCTTGACGCTTCAGCCTTCAGCGAATCGAGTTGGCTTGCCAGTTACGTGGCATTCGTGGACGACGAAAATCCTGTCAAGCTAGTGGCCGAGACGATTAGAGCCCGCAGATATAGCGCATCGACCATCGGCGTCGAACGCGACAGCTACTTCCTCACTGTGAACCGTGCTCTCGAGCTCGAAAGCCTGCTCCCGGAGGCTAATTTCGTCGACTTCTCATCGATCATGTGGGACATGCGCCAGGTCAAATCCCCACTCGAAATTGCTTGCCTCGAAGTAGCTGCGGAGATTTGCGATCGCGCAGCGGCAGCAGGCTTCGAGGTAGCTCGGCCGGGTGTGAATGAGCGCGAGATCTTCGTCGCCCTTACAAGTCAAGCGTGGCGCAGTGGTGCGGACAATGCCCAAGTCGCCGTGATGGCGTCTGGACCTCGCTCGGGAATCTTACACGCCCCACTAACCGGCCGCACGCTAGCCCAAGGGGACATCCTGCATGTGGAACCGGTTCCATCTTTTCGCGGCTATACCGCGCGAATGATGCGCCCGAAATCAATTGGTGCCCCAACGGATGAACAGATGCGAACGGCAGAAGCCATGGTCCGAATTCAGGATGAGCAATTCCCGGCCATGAAACCTGGAGCGGACGCAAAGGAGGTGGACCGGATCGTTCGCGAGGGGATGTTGTCTGCCGGGGTGCGCGACAATTACACCAATATTACCGGATACACTCTAGGTCTTAAGCACCCGCCCCGTACAACTGATTTCACACGCGTATTCCGGCCAAGCAGCGACTGGGAATTGCAGCAAAACCAGGTTTTTCATATGTATACTTGGGCAGGGGGCATGGCCTTCAGCGAAACCATCGTCGTCACACAGGAGGGGGGGAAAAGGTTGACTCGAATGGAGCGTAAGCTTTTCCACTAAACCTGCAATTCTCGGCGAAGCTAGCGTCTGAAAACAGGTCAGTTCGCGCATGGCATCGCCAGCGCGGATCATAAACTTAGTTACCAGAGTTAAAGGAGATTCAGCATGACGACTATAGGGGTACTGTGCCTCTCTAATGGCGGTAGCTACACTGGTCAACATACAGACTTTGGGCTAGGGATCGCAGATCCGCTCCGCTACAAATCAACCCCATTATCTACCCAAATTCCAGGAGCTTGGGCGAGCAATGTTGTTGCCGGCGACCCCTCGTGTGAAATTGAATATCTTAAAGCAGCTCAAGAGCTTGTACGAAAAGGAGCGGACGCCATCACATGTGACTGCGGCTTTACGGTGAGATACCAGCGGGCGATCGCAGAGGCTGTGCCGGTACCCGTATCGACTTCTAGCCTGCTTTTACTCCCAACACTTCTGTCCAATGTTCCTGCGCCGAAAAAAATTGCAGTAATCACCGCTGACTCACGATGCCTAGATACCGACATCTTGGCTATGCTCGATATTGGAGATCCGTCACGGTTGATTTTTGAAGGACTGGAAGGGACTGCAACCTACCATTACATGTGGGCTGAGGACGGCACAATAGACGTCAAAAATGTATTGGTTGACATCGATGATATTGTTTCCCGAATTAATTGTCACAAAGACATCGGAGCAGTACTATGCGAATGTACGATATTAGTGCGCGTCTCGCCTAAAATTCGGAGGGCGACAGGACTGCCCGTCTACGATGCCTTCAACAATGTATCTCTCCTTATGGCTGGCGTCAGCTGAGCGTTCTCAGTGGCACTTTCCCTCCGTCAAAGCTGGATTGCGATAGGCGAAACGGAACTGATTGCGAAACGACTTGGGATCGAGAGCTCGTAGACTCAGCCGTGACGGGGCATGCCGCGCAAGTGCTCTATCGCGGCCATTGCTCTATCGCGGCCATGCGTGGGACCGGTCAGTTTCCAAGTTCAGGAAGGATGTAAAGGTCGGTGAATAGGATCGGTGAAATGTCCAGGAACACAAATCAGCCGCTCGTCGCGGTGTCGACGGATGTCCGCCAGTTCGATGATGCTTGCTGGCACGCGGTTCAGCAGCGATATCTTGAGGCGGCCGTCTCGGCAGGCCTTTTTCCGGTGCTCATTCCTTCTCTTGGCGACAGGCTCCACTTTGACGAACTTCTCGCCGCTGTCGACGGTGTGATGATCACGGGCTCTGCATCGAACGTCCACCCCGCGCTTTATGCTGGCGACGCATCAGATGCGAACGGCCCCTACGACGTTGCACGCGACTCAACTACCTTGCCTTTGATCCGCAAGGCAATCAATTGCGGAGTTCCGTTGCTTGCAATCTGCCGAGGAATGCAAGAAATGAACGTAGCGCTCGGCGGATCGCTAGCGACCGAAATCCAGGAACGTCCCGGCTTGCTTGACCATCGGGCGCCACAACGTGGCAGCTGGGACGAGTGGTTTGCTATCCGACATACAGTGACCATCGAGCCCGGAGGGTGCCTTGCAAGCCTGCTCGCGACCGGAAACTTTAAGGTGAATTCGCTGCACCGCCAGGCGGTGGAGCGCTTGAGCACAAGGCTTTTAGTCGAGGCGGTGGCGGAAGACGGCACGGTAGAGGCAGTTTCGGTGCACGACTCCCTGGCTTTCGCGCTCGGAGTGCAATGGCATCCCGAGTATTGGGTCAATTCCGACGAAGCGTCCGCGCGAATTTTCCGTGCGTTCGGAGAAGAGGTCCGATCTCATGCGAGAGCGCGAACCCGGGTCCCGTCAGCAGCTGCGTAGTTGGTACTCCGTGGCATGCTCAGCCGTTCATCGTGGATCCGATGCGGAGGCCACAGGCCACTCCGCTTCGCGTCACATTGTCGAGGTAAAGTGCCCCGCATGCCCGCCGAAACCTTCTCGTGCGCTGGCGTCTGCTATCCACGGATCAAGATCATCCGCAAGCCTTCGCGGATCATTGTTTCCATCCGGGAAGGCTTCCGGTTACCCACATCGGCGGCGAGCCAGCAGAAAGACGCATCTGGCGCTTGATGGCCGGGGTGACGCGGCGTTTCTGGCCGCTGGTGAAGACCCTGAATTTGTGGCTTTGGGTGCGTTGTGGCCGCGATGCGACGATGCGGCCGATCTGGTCGCCGGGTCTTTTCCATGTCCGGATGACGCTTGCCAGCGTGTGGCCGTCGTAGCGGTTGCCGGGCAGTGCGTTTGCATGCAGGGCGAACTGGCCACCCTTGGAGCGCTTCAGCGTGGTGGCCACCGACACCCTTCACCCCGAACTCGCATATGCGCCTTGCGCTTGCCGATGCATTCCACCTCATGCGCGTGCAGGCTGTAGATCCTGCGGCCGCGCTGGCGCTGACGCTGCTCGAGAACGGTGGCGGCCGGATAGAGCGGCCATTTAAAAAGCGCGTCCAGTTCCGCACCGCCGGCGACCTGGCGGGAGATGTCGCGAATGGTCCGGCCGAGATAGGTCTTGAGCCTGCGCAGCGCCTTGTTTGCCCGCTTGAAATGCTTGGCGTGGGCATAGCGCTGGTGGCTGATCAGCGCCAGCTTGCCGACCCGTACATAGCTCTGGCGCAAATTGGGGCCCGTCCTCTTGGCCAGAAACTCCGTGCGGAAGCGGCAGCGGGTGAGGTGACGAAGCGGCTGCAGACTATGCGGCGATCGGGCCGGTCACGGCCTTGGCTATCGAAGCGATCCTCGCAAGTCCCTACCGGATTAGCGAGATCGACCTCGGAGATGCCAAAGGATGCCCCGGGTTCTGTGCGTACGATCGATAGGGGGCTGCCCGACGCGACGATCGCCGCGAAGCATCTGCTACCTGAGCCGTCGCGCATCGCGTCGGGCAATGACCCGAGGCGCTGCCGCGCTGCAATCGTGGCCGTCCTTAGGCGTACAGGCGTACTGCGGACAGCGGCGACGCTCTAGTAAGCGCGACCGAGACCTTGAGATAGTCATCGTCCTGCAATAAATCTGAAGCCACTTAAAACGGCTGCCGCCGATCATTATCGACGGCGGGGGCTGGGATCGAGGTCAAACCTCACTGGCGCCAACCACCGCGCTGGATTTCGTGTCGCAGTGTTCTGCCACGATGATCGCGCGAATGTTACGACGCGTCAGCGGCGTTATGGCAAACCTGACCCTGTCTTGATAACTCCAATATTGTTCTTGATGACGATTTTGGTCCCAAATGACTCTGATAGCCTCTGCAGGCGCTCCAGAATGGCTCTCGCTTGTCCTTCGGCGGCAAGCCGTGGAATACCTCGGTTGGCAAACCTGTGAGAAAAGCCGAGTTCGACCGGAACGAGGTGCAATTCCGCGAGCTGATTCTGCTCAAATTTGCTTACGGCAATCACGCTTTCGTAGAAAACAGGATCCGTGAATGCGACATCGTCGTCATATCCTTCTGCCATCTCCTGGACAGATACTTCCGCGTCGGTGTGAATCCGAGGGTCCTTTCCGCGAGCTTCAAACATTTCCGCTCCGACGGGTGTGTGCAGGTCATCCATCATGAAGTTACCTAGGCTGTAGAGAATCGGGCGACCCTTATAGATCTCTATGCCCCGTAGCTGGTGTGGCCCATGCACTACGTATGCATCTGCCCCAGCATCAATGACCTTATGCGCGAAGCCTCGTTCATAGTCAGCCGGATACTGGCTCCAATTTCCCGGTTCATGTCCATGATTTGTGACAAGGCAGAAGTCAGAAAATTGTTTACCTCGCCGAACATTTCTCAAAATGTCAGCTACGTCTCGTTCATTGGGTACGTAGCTATAATTAGCCTCAGCACCTAACTTGTAAGTTACTTCAGCAAGAACAACTTCGTCTGACTCGCCACCTAGAAATTTGAAGCCTGGAAGTGCATCACGAATTCGCCTTACGCTCTCAAGCATCACTCGTGGAAGCAGAATTTTTCGGGACAGACGCAGAGCGTTGACACCCGGTCTGCCGGGTGCTTCACCAGCCGGATCACCAGCACGAGACGGAGGTAAGAACGTTGAAGCAAATGACAGTAGTGAAGTACGACCACGTGGCGTCTCAAAAAATCGCGCCGCCCCCGCTTGCGCCAAATTCTCACCTACCCCTGCGTAGATGATTTCGTTCTCGTCCAGTATCCGACAAGTCTCGCGCATACCTTCTAGGCCCCAATCAAATGTGTGATTATTGGCGTAGCTCAGCATATCAAAACCCATCTTTTTCAGGTCGGCCCCGAGTTCTGGGAGGCTAATATGATAGGCGCCGCCATGCTGAGCCTGTGGCGACCCTTCGAATGAGCGAATGTCAAAGATGTTTGTTTCAAGGTTGCCGAATGTAACGTCTGCGTCATTCAAGATCTTGACCACAGCGCTAAACCCAGGATCTTCTAATCTGGTCAGGGCCCGTGCCACGATAAGGTCCCCAACCGCCACCATTGTGAAGCCGTCTGCAACGCTCGTGGCTGTTGATCCTACGGAATCAAAGTCAGCCCGCTGAAGGGATCTATAACCATCCTGATGTTCGCGTTCTTCCAAGGGATGCTCCTATACCTTACCATTGATGAGGTCGGCTCTCGTTAGGTTTATTCCGTAGTGCGGACATGCGACAAACGCATCACTAGCTTCAACCTGCTCCACATCCATTTAGCATACCGCCTTCATCGAGGGTAACGCGAAAAAATAGACTGCCGATTAACTTTATTTCACTCGCTCGTCCGTTTCTTTTTGTTTGCGACCATCAACGTCGCTGGTGGTGCCCATTGACTTTGACGCGATTTTGGCGAGGTTGTGATCCGAGTATGTGACCGCTGAACCCTCGGTCCCTTGTCGTTGCAGTCCCGGATCAGGTCAACGCCCTGGCTACTCAGGGCGGCTGCTCGGTGAGTGCCAGAACGACTGCGCAAGGCTGATCGTCAAGGTCGATGGGTCGGTCACCGGATCCATTTCGATGTGTATCGCGCAACTTGGCTGTAATGGATCTGCTCTTCACCGGTGACTCGCCGGCCAGAACGACCATCCGGTCTTCGCCAGTGCTTCAGAAGTGACGCGCATTCTAGGGTTGTTACAGAGGATCGCATCGAGGATGGCGTCAGAGATGTTGTCTGCCATCTTATCCGGCTGTCCCGGGGTTCGGAAGAGAACAGGAGCTGCTTAGTCATGGAAACCCCTCGCTTCGGCTGTTGGAATTGTGTGAGAATGGTCTGGATCGGTGTTGTTGACGTCGGCGATGCCGACAACCTAGAGCAGAATGAGCGTGGCCGAACATCTTCCTGGCACGACCGCATCGAACCCGCGCGCCTCGGGCAGGCCCGACGGCATTGAATTTTCCTAAGCGCGAACCATTTCACACGGTATACACGCGTAGGTGCTGGTCATCTGTGAAAAATTGTAAAAGATACGGAACGGTACGATTACAAGTGGTTCATGAAGCAATAGAACCAACAGAAACCGGCAAATCAAATCTTCCCCGCCAAAATCAGGCACCTATCTCTCCGCGGAGGCCTGACCTTAACCAGGATGCCAAGTCTCTCCTACGCTGAGCCTCTCCACGCTCGCGGACCAGGGGGGCGTCTGTGCCGCGGTTTTGAAGGCCGTCACGCGCTGATCGAGGCGCATGTGCTTGCTGCGAAGCGTCTGCATGATGACGGCACGCCCGTGCCGGTCCTGGCGAACCGCAAAACCGATCCCGGTCGGGAGGTTTATATCCGAGCTTCTCCCCCAATGGCGAATCGAGTCGTGGCTGAGCTCCCGCGCTGACTACCTCGACGGGGAAAGGGTGGCGGGTATGACCCGAGTGACGGGGGTTTCTTCATACTCCTCATACGGCCGGATCCCACGTCGTCGATGTGACGATCCCGCGCACGTCTATCCACAAACCTCCTGTCCAATGCTGGACAAGAATGTCGGAAATCAGACGAAACGTTCGCCAAAGTCGGGCCGTCGGTATGGGTGAATGGTGCAGCTAAAACGGTGCGTCAATCGGCACGCAATTTGCTGGGTCACCGCAGACGGCCGCAATCCGTCACGGAGGCCAGTGGTGATTGAGCAGTCTCTCAACTTTGACGCGTGTGAACTGAGGGCGATCGTTTTGTGGGCCAGCGGCCGAGCGGATACCCTGTTGTTGGTTCGCGACTGCCGGTGTGATTGAGTTTTTCAATGGCTCGTCAATATTATGATCTCCCGTCACTGACTGCCCTCACTGCATTCGAGGCCTCGGCACGCCATCTCTCATTCAAGCTTGCGGCTTCCGAGCTGGGCGTGACATCGGGAGAAATCAGTCGGCAGATCAAAGCCATTGAGTACGACCTTGGTGTTCCGCTGTTTGTGAGGCGAGGAACCGGCGTGATGCTTACTACCGCTGGCAAAGACATCTACAGCGTGCTGGCAAGCAGCCTTTCCAAGGCTTCCGATGTCGTCAGGACCATTAAACGCGATCGTTCCGGGAACGTCGCGATGCCTCCAGCGATACGCTCGCATTGATGTGGTTAATGCCGAAGCATGCCGCGCTATTGGCACTGCGTGCTGATATCAAAGTTGACCATGTGAATTTCCGACAGTTCGCGCCACTATTGGGTGCGCCCAAGTCGAACTGCGCATCCTCTATGATGCAGCTCATGGCCTGACGAGACAGCGGAACTGTTGTCGGGCGACGTCATCTACCCGGTCTGCGGTCCCCGGCTTCGCCCAGGAGCACAGCGAAGCCACCAAGTGCTTGCCCCAACTGCGCTCCTAAAGGTCAACGGGTTGAACCGACTGGGCCGGCTGGGATGAGGTGCTGCCCCGCGGGGATTACGCACACGCCGCTTCGCGGCCATAGGTTCAGCAAGTTCTTCGTGCCTTTGCACCCTCCGGCTGATCAGGGCCTTGCCGTGGGCTGGCACCGGCCGGCGCGAACATGGTCCTAGAGGACAAGCTCATCAGGAATCACCGACCGAACTGTACGCCACGGGAGGATACTAGATACTATCTCTGACGTGGAACGACAACCGGACCCTATCTCCGGGGGCCGAGCGGCTGCGCGAGTGGTTGCGGAAGATCTCGGCCGAAGGGCTGAACGCTTGAAGTTAGAACTCGCGCCGGCGCGCCTTTGCATGAAGCCGACATTGGACAGTGCCCAGCGGATTTCCTTCGCCACGCTTGGCGCGTCGACAGCGGTTAGCTCCAGGCGCGACAGATAACATCTTGTCGGGATCATATGGATCAAGCGTGCGCAAGCGTGGTCACCCGCCCAAGCGACTCCTCGAAAATCGCCAACGCTTCGTCGATGATCTCGTTCGATACTGTAAGCGGCGCAAGGACGCGGATGACGTTATGCGCGCGTCCGGCCGAGGCGAGCAGAAGACCGTGCGTCGCGGCGTCTTCCACAAGCCTCGCCGTCAGCGCTGTCGCCGGGCGCTGGGATATTGCATCGTCAACGAGTTCAATGGCGATCATAGCGCCCAAACCGCGCACCTCGCCGATAATTGGGCAATTGGTCCTTAGATTGAGGGAGCGGAACCCGGTGGTGAGGCGCTCGCCGATTTCCATGCTACGGGCAGTCAGGTTTTCCTCCTCAAGCACGTTCAGGGCGGCAAGTGCCGCTGCGCATGCAAGGGGATTCCCTGCATAGGTGCCTCCGAGCCCGCCCGGCGGTACAGCGTCCATGATCGCCGCCTTGCCGATGACAGCGGCGATTGGGAGCCCGCCGCCGAAACTCTTTCCCAGCGCTACAAGATCCGGCTCCACCCCTGAATGCTCAATCGCGAAAACCCGGCCGGTGCGGGCGAAGCCGGACTGGACTTCATCGGCGATCAGAACGATGCCGTGAGCGTCGCACAAAGCGCGCAGACCGTGCATGAACTCGGGCGGCGCCGGCAGGAAACCAGCTTCACCCTGGACCGGCTCGATCACCATGGCTGCAACTTGGTCGGGTTCGATCTGCGTCTCGAACAGGTCTCGAAGCGCTTCAAGGGCCTCGTCTGCACTGGGGCCTCGATAGGCCGAAGGAAAGGGCGCGTGGTAGACATCGGTAGGGAAGGGGCCGAAACCGCGTTTGTATGGATCGAGCTGTGAGGTCATCGCGAGGGTCAGTAACGTGCGTCCGTGAAAACCGCCGCTGAAGACGACGACACCCCTTCGACCTAAGTGGAAACGAGCGATCTTTACCGCGTTCTCCACCGCTTCCGCGCCAGTGGTGACAAGCAGGGTTTTCGCCGGCGTGGGAAACGGAGCTATCGCGTTGAGGCGTTCCGCGAGCCGCACGTAGCCGTCATAAGGAATGCTGCCGAAGAAGGTATGGGCGAAGCACTGGAGTTGCGTTCTGACCGCATCAACGACCTGCGGATGCGAATGTCCGACCGCAAGCGCGCCCATGCCGCCGATGAAATCGATGTATCGACGGCCCTCCGTGTCCCAAATCTCTGCGCCTTCGGCGCGTTCCGCGCATACCGGAAACGCACATGCAACGCCACGCGGCAGTGCGCTCTCACGTCTTGCCTGGAACTCCGCGCTCGATCGTGCCGTCATGCCGCAATGCACTCCCCTGTACAAACACGCCTTGCATCGGCTGCCAGCTTCGCCAGCGAGATTTGTGGCAGCGTGATCATGGCCGCTCCTCCGTTGGTGCGCTGGCCTTCTCGAGCACCTGGAAAACCCAGTAGTGCGCGTCCTCCTCGGCGACGTATCTGGCGTCGTTTAGACGCTGTGCCGGCACAAGGATGCCCGCATCCTCCAGACGCCGCACCTCGTCTTCAAAGGATGCGGTCTCCGCATAGCTCTTGCGGGTGCTTGCGATGATGAATCCGTTTGGGCGCGTGACGCGAGCCAGTTCGCGCAGTGCATCCGGTCGGACATGTCCGAGCGTAAAGACGCCGCAGCAGACGGTGATGTCATAGCTCGCACTGGAGTGGTCGGAGAGCGGCCCGTTAAGGTCGACGCCGCCTCGAACGTGGCGGTAGACGCAGGTTTGCCGCGCCTTTTCGGCCATCTCCTCGGAGAGATCGAACCCGTCGATCAACCGGAACCCGAGGCGTTCCAGTTCCAAGCCGGCGAGGCCTGTCCCGCAGCCAGCGTCCAGGACTGCGATGGCTGCTCGCTGAATGGCCAAATAGGCCGTCTGCACGGCACCCGCCAGTTCCGCCACGATCATCGGCCCACAGTATCCATCGCGACCCACATCCAAATCGTAGGAACTGGCCCATCCGCCATAGAAGTGAGCCAAGCGACCGGCATCCCCGTCGAGGCCGTGGGAATCCTTGATGCGCTTTCGTGCGGCTTGCTCCAGTGCTTTCTGCTTATCGAGAGTGTTCATGATAATTTCCTCCGTGTAAGGGGAGATGCGCATCCGGCGGCGCGCCGGTCGGTACCTGCTGCCGCCTTGCAATGAGGGCATCAAAACTCGTGCCAATTTGGCCGAACGAGGCGGAGAAGACTCTTTTGTGACTGTTTTCAGCTGTTTAGCCTGAGGTAAAACAAGAAAGTGGGCAAACAAGCCTGCGTCGCGGACCCGACAAAGCTGCGGATGCCGATCACTTTAGACCGCTATACGTTGCCGTGCCTGGACAGTCACAACGGCAGGCGAGCCGCGCTTCGCCGAGCGTTGGCAGCCGCGGACCGAGACGGATCAGGCCGCCATCGGCCTCTGCTTCGTGACGGCCGGCACTGATCGCATCGGCAAAGTAATCATGGCCACCAATCCTCTTCAGGGTCTTTCGGAGCGCGGAGGTCTCGGAATAAGTACAGTTGTCATCCACAGCAGCGGACTTCTCAACCCATACGAGCGGCCAATGAACTCTCTTTGGCCGGTCACTGGTGCCGCCGAGCGGGGATATTCGGTCGCGGGTCTTGAAGGCTTCGGACGAGGGCATGTCGGCCCGGCAAGCGGCGGCGCGGTTGGGCGTGGGAGTGTCCAGCGCGATCCGCTGGATTGCGCGGGCGAAGATCGGCGAACTGGCGCCACGCCCGCAGGGCCGCCGGGCCGCACCTCCAGCCTCGATACGCATGAAACCTTCATCGTCGGGCTGATCGAGGAGCGCAAGGACATCACGCTGAACGAGATGGTGGAGCGGCACGTCGCCGAGCAGTCGGTGCGGATCGGCCGCAGCGCCTTGAGCGCCTGGCTTCGCGGCCACGGCTGGATATTCAAAAAAGTCCGCGCACGCACTGGAGCAGGATCGCCCCGACGTCCTGAAGCAGCGCCGAGAGTGGTTCGACGGCCAGCTCGATCTCGATCCGGCGAAGCTCGTGTTCATCGATGAGAGAGAGCAGCGGAAGGAGTTCAACATGAACTAAGACCCTAGCGTAAAGCTGCGTGAATAATGGGGGACGGCCCTCCGGGATCGGCTTTCAGGAGCAGGTCTCAAACCAGTCCAAGCTGCTGCGGTAAAGAGCCGTGGTGGTGAGCGTTGGATGAAAAGTTCGGACGAGATCCGAGCAGGTGGGTGTCCGAAAGACGAACGAAAGTGAACCCTTCAAAGATGCGTCGTTATGAACCTAAGTGTCGCCGAAACCAGGACCGTCTCGTCATCCTGGGACAAGTCCGCCGGGTGCCTGATGACAGGGCGACCGGCGTTGAGGGGGGCATTCGCGCGAAACTGCAGGAACCAGGCTCCTGATGCAAAGGGAGAAGCTCAAGCGGGCCAAACCGCAAGGCGAGAGTACCGATGCAGGAGACTGGGGCGGACCGGCCCGTATGAGCGTTGAAGGCCCTGTAATGGGGCCAAAGGGGTCGGATCAGGTGGTCGTATTGTTTGGAACAACTGGAAACAGGATGACTTCGGAAGATACGACAGACAAGCCGTTTCGAATTGCGAAACGACAAGTGTACGAAGCTTACAAAGCGGTCAAAGCCAACCAGGGCGCAGCCGGGGTGGACGGGCAGACCCTGGAGATGTTCGAGAAGGACCTTGCAGGAAACCTCTACAAGGTCTGGAATCGGATGTCCTCAGGGACGTACTTCCCGCCGCCGGTTCGCGCTGTCTCCATTTCGAAGAAGAGTGGGGGCGAAAGGGTTTTGGGTGTGCCCACCGTCAGCGATCGGATCGCACAGATGGTGGTCAAGCAGATGATTGAGCCGGATTTGGACATCCTCTTTCCTCCAGACTCCTACGGCTATAGGCCGGGAAAATCGGCTCTGGATGCAGTTGGCGTCACGCGTCAGCGATGCTGGAAGCATGACTGGGTTCTGGAATTCGACGTCAAAGGGCTGTTTGACAATCGATCTCCTGCTGAAGGCGGTCAGGAAGCACGTCACATGCAAGTGGGCTCTGCTCTACATTGAAAGATGGCTGGCAGCGCCGATGGAGAAGAACGGGGAAGTCGTCGAGCGCACACGCGGTACCCCGCAAGGGGGCGTTGTCAGCCCGATCTTGTCGAATCTCTTCATGCACTATGCATTTGATCTGTGGATGACCCGGACGCATCCTGACCTTCCATGGTGTCGATATGCGGACGATGGTCTTGTGCATTGCCGGAATGAGCAGGCAGAAGCCCTCAAGGCGGAGCTTGGTGCTCGACTGGCAGCATGCGGGCTTCAAATGCATCCGACAAAGACCAAGATCGTCTATTGCAAAGACCAAAGGCGCAGAGGGGAATACCCGAATGTCGTGTTTGACTTCCTCGGGTATCAGTTCCGGCCGCGACGCGTGGCGAACACACAGCGAGATGAGTTCTTCTGTGGTTATGCCGCATGGATTTGCTGACTGCATCAAGGAAAGCGCGGCTGGCGTTTTCCATCAGATGCCAGCGGTCGGCCACCTGAGCGGCATGAGGCAAGGCCTTGGCGATCGCCTCGCCATATCCGCCACCCCGATCGCGAGCGACAGTCACAATTGAAGGATGGTTCGCCAGCCAAAGCCTGCGATGTCGCCTGTTCGCGATCAGGCAGCAATGTAACCGGCCTGCGGCGCTCAAGATCGCACACAATCGTCCCGTATCGTTGGCCTCGCCGGAACGCGAAGTCGTCGATGCCGATGATAGCGAGCTTATCGCGCGGCTGTTCAGTCCGCCGGCGCACGACACGCAACAGGGTATCGTTGCTCACCGGCATCATCAGGCGATTGGCAAAGGCTGCGGCAGGCCTGCCGCCCTGCGCCAGTCCCAAGTGATGAACGATGGTCTCAAGGCGTCCGGTTCTCCGCGATAACGGGGATAAAACATCGGCGCCAAACCGCTCGGCAAAATGCGCCGGCGGCAAAGAACGGCGTCGCACCAGAAACTGCGAACCGTCACCCGCAAGACAACCCGCCGGCCGGCGATGGGCAGATCGGCGGCTTGCCGCATATATCGGCTCTGGGTCCGGCGTGAACTCGTCCCGCAGCACGGGCATGTGGCCGAGAGCGCCGTAGCGCGCACGTCAAGAAATACACAATCCGTGTTGATTTCGGCATTGCTCGACGAGCAGCCCCGCCGGCGCCAGTCTCGTCGACCCAAATCTCTGTTCCATCGCGCTGATTCCCTCTCGAAAATTGCGCGACATCACGCTGCGCATGCAGCGAGATTGAGTCTGACCGCAAACGGGACCCCTTAACGTGGGGTCATCAAGATGCGTCCGGTTTGATCGGAGGCATTTGTGTTTTGGATGTTGGTTGTGGAGACGATTGCAAAGATACGCCGGCTGTCGCTGGTGCAGGGGAAGTCGATCAAGGCGATCTGCCGTGAGTTGAAGATCTCCCGGAAGGTGGTGCGCAAGGTCCTGCGATCGGACGAGACGGAGTTCCGCTACGAGCGCAAGCATCAGCCTTATCCCCAGATGGGAGCTTGGCGTGAGAAGCTGGATCTGCTGCTGTCGGCAAACGCGGCCAAGCCGCAGCGTGAGCGGCTGACGCTGATCCGGATCTTCGAGGAGCTTCGCGGCCTCGGCTATGACGGCAGCTACAGTTCGGTGTGGCGGCATGCGCAGGACTGGGATGAGCAACGCGGCAGCGCCGCGGCCGAGGCCTACATTCCGCTGAGCTTCGCACCGGGTGAGGCCTACCAATTCGACTGGAGCCACGAGATTGTCCTGCTGGACGGCGTGACGGTGACCGTGAAGGTTGCCCATATGCGGCTCTGTCACAGCCGCATGTTCTTCGTTCGGGCCTATCCCCGCGAGACGCAGGAGATGGTGTTTGACGCCCATGATCGGGCGTTCGCCTTCTTCCGCGGAGCGTGCACGCGCGGCATCTACGATAATATGAAGACGGCTGTGGACGCGATCTTCATCGGCAGGGATCGCCGCTACAACCGCCGCTTTGCGCAGATGTGCGGGCATTACCTTGTCGAGCCGGAGGCATGCACGCCGGCGTCGGGTTGGGAGAAGGGCCAGGTCGAGAACCAGTTCGGACTGGTGCGCGAGCGCTTCTTCACGCCGAGGCTACGCGTCAAGACGTTGGAGGATCTGAACGGCTGGCTGGCCGACAAATGCGTCGCCTATGCCAAGGCGCATCGGCATCCCGAGCAGGGCGATCGCACGGTCTGGGAGGTGTTCGAGGAGGAGCGGGCCACCTTCATCCCCTATGCCGGGCGCTTCGACGGCTTCCACTGCGTTCCCGGGAACTGTCAGGAATTCTGTGCGCGAGGCCGGGTTTCGTCATTGGCTGACGAACCTTTCGCCGAAGACGACGGCGAACTGGGTCTTGGCCTCGAACCATTCGCGCGGCGGTCGTTT
>NZ_JAMYOG010000040.1:0-14815 GCF_040319725.1 Mesorhizobium sp. M0894
CGCCCCCCCCCCCGCGCGGGGGGCGCGGCGCCACCTCACCACGCGGGGCGGCGGCGCCCCCCCCCACCCCCCCCCCCCCCGTCCCCGGCGGCCGCCCCCCCGCCGCCGGGGGCGGGCGGCCCCCCCCCCCCCCACCGCTGGTGGATCACTCGAAGTCCTTGACGTTCTGCAGCGTCACCAGTCCGGCGCCGGTATCCACATTGGCCTCGACGGGTTCCCCACGGATGGCCCTGACGACGGTGTCGATGCCAAGCTCGCCCATTTTTGCAGGAAATTGAGCTACGCTGGCGTCCTCCGCCCCTGACTTGATCGCTTCGATCTCACCGCAGCAGGCGTCAAAGCCGACCACTATGAGGTTGTCGTTGGCAATGCCTGCATTGCTGATCGACTTGACGGCTCCAGGGATCGGCGGGCCGCAGGCCGCGTAGATTGCCTTGAGATCAGGATTGGCCGTCAGAATGTCTTCGGTCACTGACGTGCCAAGTTCCAGCGTGCAGTTGGTTGCACCTTTGCCGACGACCTCGACCTTTACCTCACCCAGTCCCTCCATCATGCCCGTGACCCGGTCATCCAGAGCCGGCACCCCGGGAACGCCTTGCAGAATACCGATCTTGTCACCGCTCTTGAGCACCGTCTTCAGGTATTCTCCGGCGATCTTGCCGCCATTGAGGTTATTGGTCGATACCAACGCCGTCTGGCCTTTCCAGTTGGGGATGCTGTTGTCGACGAGAACCACCTTGATGCCGGCGGCCACCGCCTTGTCGAGCGCCGGCGCGACCGTCGGGTCGACCGGAGTGATTGCAAGCCCTTTGACGCCTTGCGTGATCATGGATTCGATCAGAGCGATCTGGCCTTCAATGTCGGTGGCCGCCTGGCCCTGGCCGGTGACCAGTTCGATCTCCGGATGAGCGGCCGCGTATTTTTTGGCGGCGTCCTCCATGGTCGAGTAGAACGGCACCGGGAATTTCGTGATCAGGCCGATCTTGATCTTGTCTGCGGCCGAAGCCGGCATAGAAAACGCAACGGCGATCGCCAGCCCTGCGAACAGTTTTCGGTTCATTGGCATTGTTTTCCTCCCTTGGATTGAGACGCCTCCCTGCGGGAGACGCTTCAGGCATTTGCGGACCGGAACGGTCCCCAAATCTCGAACGGGTCAGGCTCCAACGATCATGGAAACCAGCTCCTGTTTGTTGTCCTTGGTCGGCACCAGTTCGCCGACCCTGCGGCCCTGGCGAAGCACCACCGCGCGATCGGCGAGTTCGACGACGTGTTCCATGTTGTGAGTGATCAGGATGACGGCATTGCCCTGGTCGCGGAGCGCAGCAACCAGATTGAGCACCTGCCGTGATTCACGCAGGCCGAGTGCGGCGGTCGGCTCATCCAGAATGACAACCTTGCGGGCGAATACGGTCGAGCGGGCCACGGCAATGGCTTGTCTTTGTCCACCCGACATCATGGCGACGACGGCATCCAGCCGCGGCAACGTGACCTTGAGATTCACCAACAGAGCGCGGGTCTCGGCGTCCATTCGGCGCTGCTGCAGAAATCGCAGGCCGCGCGGAAGCCATTGCGGGCCAGCCAGCTCGCGGCCGGCAAAGAAGTTCTGTCCCGGTGTCAGATTGTCGAACAGCGCCAGGTCCTGATAGACGGTCTCGATGCCGGCGAAGCGCGCATCCGCAGGGGAGCGTATCTGCGTTGGCGCACCATCCAAAAAGATCGCGCCGGCATCGAGTTGGTGCACCCCGCTGATGCATTTGGTTAGCGTCGATTTACCCGCGCCATTGTCGCCGAGCAGGCCGACGATCTCGCCTCGCCGCACCTCGATGCTGACATCGTCCAGAGCCAGAACCGAACCGAAACGCTTGGTCGCACCGCGTACCGCCAGCACGGGATTGTCCGCGGTGACCGCATGATCGACGTTGGCCGCAGCAGCGCTCATGACTGCCTCCCGGCTTGCATGACACGCACACGCCCTTCGAGGTAATTGCGCAGCACGTCGGACTCGACCGCTATGACGATGACCACGCCGATGACGATGAGCTGGAAAAAGACGTTGACGTTGAGCAGGTTGAGCGCGTTGCGGATAACGCCGATCATGATGGCGCCGATCAAGGCATGGCCGAGGTGGCCGCGACCACCAAGAAAGCTGGCGCCGCCAATGATCACCGCCGCGATCGTATCCAGTTCCAGCAGATTGCCGAAGAGCGGCGAACCGGCGTCGGTGCGGCCGGCAAGGATGACTGAACCGATGCCGGCGCACAGCCCTGAGATGACATAGACGGAAACCAGGACCCAGGACACGGGAATACCCATGCGCAACGCAGCGTCGGGCCGGCCGCCAACCGCATAAATCCAGCGCCCCCAGACCATGGTTTTAGCCATGACGAAAAGCACCGCGGCAACGCCGGCAACAACGAAAACCGATCCAGGCAGACCCCAGACCGCGTCGCGGCCAAGCGCATCGATCGAATCCGGCATGCCAGGGATGGCGCGGCCATCGGCCAGTTGCAGCGCCAACCCCTTGGCGATGCTCAATGTTGCCAGCGTGATGATGAAAGGATGCGGCAGTCGGCCGAAGACATAGAAGAGCCCGTTGATCGCGCCGACCGCGGCACCGCAGCCAACCATCACCGCGATCACAACGATGGCGGGGGCGCCAGCATGAAAGCTCAGCGCGCCAACGACGGAAGCCAGCGCAAGGTTCGAGCCGACGGAGAGATCGATGCCGCGTGTCAGGATCACCAGATGCTGGCCCATCGCCACAACCGAGATGACGGCCGTCTGGGCGAGGATGTTGCTGAGATTGCGTCCTGTCAGGAAATAGGGTGACAGAAAGCTGAGGACGGCGACCAGCAGCACCAGGATGACGACCGGACCAGCGCTCAGCAGCATCAGGCCAAGCGCAAGGCCGGGGACGGCTTCTGACTTCCTGGATGCCGGCAACGCGGCCTCGCCGACAGTCGTGCCGGTGTTTCCCGTTTCAGGCAAATTTCCCCTCCCCGCCGCAGCTTGTGCGAGCCGCGTCGTCAAAAACTCAGTTCGTGTTCAGGTCCTCTTCTTATCGATAAAAAACAACTGGTGTAGTCGGGTCAAGTTGTTTTTTATGGATAAAGTTCATGCTAAAAAGGACAAGGTATTGTTCCAAGGAAATCCGATGAGAACGGACACCGTCTACAAGAAGGCCTTCAATCGAGCTGCAAATATGCTGCGCGACGGACAATTGGCCGGCGAACTTCCTTCCGAAAATGAGCTTAGACGGCGAATGTGCGTCAGCCGCACAACCGTCCGAAAGGTCCTGCGAGAACTTGTTAACCGCGAACTTGTCACCGAACGCCACGGCCTCAGAGCGACGGGCCGCGCGGTCGGCGACAACGACTACTATCCGGACGCCGAAACTACGCCTCGCGCCAAGCATGTCGAACAGCAGTTCATGGAGTGGATGCTGCGGGGTGACACCAGGCCCGGAACCAGCATCAATGAGCTTGAGCTTGCACGGCAATTCGGTGTTGCGACCAATGGAATTCGCGAATTCCTGATCCGCTTCAGCCGGTTTGGACTGATCGAGAAAAGGCCGAATACAGGCTGGCTTTTCAAGGGTTTCACTGAAGACTTTGCACTTGAGCTCTTCGAGATCCGGGTGATGTTTGAACTGCGTTCGGCACAACTGTTTTCACTGCAGCCGAACAGCTCTCCGCTATGGTCGAAACTCGCCGCGCTCAAGATGGCGCATGCCGACCTGCTGGAGCGAATTGAGAGCCGCTTTCACGACTTCTCCGGCCTGGATAACCGGTTCCACCGGCTTATAAACGAGGCATCACCGAACCGCTTCATCGATGATTTCTACGACATCATCATGTTCATTTTTCACTACCACTATCAGTGGAACAAGCAGGACGAAAAGCAGCGCAACCTTGCCGCAATCCACGAACACATTGCCTATATCGATGCGCTTGAGAGCCGCAACGCCACTCGGATTGAGGTAGCCTGCCGAGCGCATCTGGCTTCAGCAAGGGAAACACTGATGCGTTCGCTTACGGGATTTGATGAAACGAGCATCAATGCATAACGAAAGAGCTTTGAACCTGGGGGGCAAACAGCGCGATGCGGGCGTTTATGATCCGAAGCCGAATTGCGGTGACAATGCCCTTCCAGAAAGGGAACCGACGCACCCCTTTGAGACGCGTCGGAAGAAGGTCTACGCGTGGCGGATTTCTGTCCCAAGCACGTTCAGGCACTCGCGGATAAACGCTGCAAGCGCCGTCCAGCCCTTGGCTGAAACCATCGTGCCGTCGACATATGCCTCCGTTGGAGACAGGTCGATATAGGTGCCGCCCGCAAGCGTCACTTCGGGCTCGCATGCCGCCAGTGCGCCGACCTTCTTGCCACGCACGACGCCGTCTACCGCAATCAGGATCTGCACGCCGTGGCAGATCGTGAAAATCGGCTTTTTGGTTTCGTGGAAGTGGCGCACCATCGCCTGCACGCGCTTGTCGGTGCGGATGTATTCGGGCCCACGACCGCCGGCGCAGTACACAGCGTGGTATTGCTCCAGCTGCTTCTCAGCGTCGGAAAAGGTCTTGTTGATCAGCGCATAGTGGCCGAGCTTTTCGGTGTAGGTCTGATCGCCCTCGAAATCGTGCAGCGATGTTTTGATCAGGTCTCCGGCGCTTTTGTCTGGGCACACAACGTGAACCGTGTGGCCCACCGCTTCCATCGCCTGCTGGTAGACGAAGATTTCGTATTCCTCGGTGAATTCACCGGTCAGCATTAGGATCTTTTTGCCTGGCATGGTCGTACCTTTCCTGTGACAACGGCCGGGCGAGACCTGTACTCGCCCGGTGGGTTTGACTTTCTAGAAGGGTGAATCGGGGAAGTATCCTTGGCACTGGCCTGTGATCAAAGACATCGGGACAGTCTCAGTCGAACGCCAGCAACAAACGGTCGCGGGAATGCTCGATATGGCGACGCATCGCCTGCTCGGCAGCGGCAGGATCGGCCGCAGCGAAAGCGGCCAGAATGGCCTCATGCTCGTCGAGCGCCTCCTCGGTGACGCGCGAATGGAACATCAGGCGAAATATGTGGAAGTGGGTATGCTGGTGCGCCAGCGTCTCGCGCACGAGTTCGTTGTTGGCGAATTCCATGACCTTGTCATGGAAAATGGCATCCTGGCGGGCGAAGTTGGAATACCTCAGACGCTCGTCCTTGCCTTCACGGCGCGCCATGACGCCCGCCGATTCCTGAAGCTGTGCGAGCTTTACCTCGTCCATGAGCGCGGCTGCCTTGGCCGCGCCATGAGGCTCGAGCAGCAGGCGAAGCTCGTAGAGCTCGTCAAACCGTCGTTTCGTGATCTGCGGCGCAGCGCGGTAACCGATCAGATGCGTCTTCAGCACCAGGCCTTCGCCTTCGAGCCGGCCGAGCGCCTCGCGGATCGGCGTGTGGGAGACGTTGAATTCCTTGACCAGACTGTCGACCGTGATGCGCGAGCCCGGCGCAATCTTCAGCGACATGAGTTGCGCAAAAATCGCTTCGTAGACGTCCTCAACCAGGCTGCTGGAGCGCTGGATACGCCCGCCGGCGAGGTTCGGTTCATCTAGACTGGGTAAGTTCATGGCCTGCATTTTTTGCCCCTTGACACATTGAGTTGCTAACACGATGCTTCGGCCAATGCAATCCTATATCCTATACGATTTTATAGAGGATATAATTTGAGGCTGGTTCAAGACAAAGCAATCGTACTTGCGGTGGCCCTGCTGGAGCAGCGGGCCGACTCCGCGGGCCGGGCTTCCTCACCGTCCGAGCCTGAACGGACCGTCAGCGCTCCGGGCGATGGTTCAACGCGTCGGAACGCAAGCGTGCTGCAAGTGGGGTTTGACGTCAAACCCAGCCTTTGGGCCGAGTTGAACGGCCTTTCGCATTCCAATCCAGACATCATCACAGGATGCAGATAATGAGCCTTTTCGCTGCCATAAGGCTGCCGCGCGAAATCCTCTTCGGGAAGGGCCAACGCCACGTCATTCCGGTTGTCGCGGCCAGGCTCGGGCGTCGCGTGCTCGTCTGCACCGATGAACGTTTTGCCGCAACGGGCCCGTTTGGAGAGATCGTCGCGGCGCTGCGAGCCAGCTCGATAGACGTACTGGTGCATGACCGCGTGCTACCCGACGTTCCCCGGGACACCGTTGCCGTCTGCGTCGAGGAAGCACGGAGGTTCGCGCCCGACATGGTGATCGGCATTGGCGGCGGCAGTTGTCTCGATATGGCCAAATGCGCCGCGTTGCTCATCACTCAGGGCGGTCAGCTCCAGGATTACTACGGCGAGTTCAAGGTGCCCGGCCCGACGCTGCCGCTGATCGCGGTGCCGACGACAGCCGGCACGGGCTCTGAAGTGACCCCGGTCGCCGTAATCTCCGATCCGGATCGCACCCTGAAGGTCGGCATCTCCAGCCCATATCTGATCGCGGCCGCGGCCATCTGCGATCCTGAACTGACGATGACATGCCCGCCGGCATTGACGGCGATCGCAGGCGCCGATGCGCTGACGCATGCAATCGAGGCCTTCACCGCCGTCAGGCGGGGGACCGATCCCGGCCTTCCGCAGAAACATGTCTTTATCGGCAAAACCGCTTTGACCGATCATTTCGCCCTGCTGGCGATCAAGCTGCTTGGCCGAAGCCTTGAAACGGCATACCGCCAGCCCTCTGACGAGGACGCCCGGGCCGACGTGATGATGGGTGCACTGGCCGCCGGCTGTGCGTTCGGAACGGCCGGCACAGCGGCAGCGCACGCCGTGCAATACCCGGTTGGCGCGATAACCCACACCCCTCACGGACTGGGTGTCGCCACCATGCTGCCATACGTCATGAAGTACAACAAAACAGCCGCAGCGACCGAGATGGCCGAGATCGCCGACGCGCTCTGCCTCGATGCAAAGGGCTGTACGCCCGAAGAGTTGGCCGACGCGACCATTGGCGAGGTCAGTCGGCTGTTTGGGGCAATCGGGATCACCCCCTCGTTGGCCGAACTGGGGCTGCCCGCCGATAAGCTCGATTGGACGGCCGAACAAGCGATTGGTATCGAGCGCCTCATCAAGAACAATCCGCGTCCATTCGACTTGGGGTCCATGCGACGCCTGGTCCAGGCCGCCTTTGATGGCGACCTCGCCAGCATCATGTAACAATCGGGAATATCGAGATGAACACGTTTTCACAGGTTCTGTCGGATGATCAGGGAATCAGCGACTTCCACACAATCTCGCACGGGCTGTATATTGGCGGCGAATGGCGCCAGTCCGCGGATGGCAGGGTGATTCCGGTCGTCGATCCTTCGACCGAGGCTGTCATCGCCGCTGTGCCCGATGCGACCGTGAACGACGCGGCCGCTGCCGTTGACGCCGCTGCCAAGGCAGCCCATGGCTGGCGGACAACGTCGCCGCGAAAGCGTTCCGAGATCCTCAGACGCTGCTTTGAACTGATGACGGAACGATCAGAGGCGCTCGCGACTCTCATCGCATTGGAAAACGGCAAGGCTCTGCGGGATGCCCGCGGCGAGATCGCTTATGCCGCGGAATTTTTCCGTTGGAATGCCGAGGAGGCCGTTCGCATTACTGGCGAATTCGGTATTGCGCCTTCCGGCACCAATCGCATCGTAGTCGACTACGAACCGATCGGTATCTGCGTCCTGATCACGCCTTGGAATTTTCCTGCCGCGATGGCGACCCGCAAGATCGCGCCAGCACTTGCCGCTGGATGCACGGTGATCTTGAAGCCAGCCAGCGAGACCCCGCTTACCGCCTACGCGCTGGCCGCGCTCTATCAGGACGCAGGCGTGCCACCGGGGGTGGTCAACGTCCTGACGACCTCCAGTCCCGGCCCTTTGACAGCGGCCATGCTGGCCGACCCGCGAGTGCGCAAGCTCTCCTTCACCGGTTCGACGGGTGTGGGTCGCGCTCTGCTGGCAGAGGCTGCCAGGCATGTGGTTTCGTGTTCGATGGAACTCGGCGGCAACGCACCGTTCATTGTGTTCGACGACGCTGATCTCGAAGCGGCGCTCGATGGCGCAATGGTAGCCAAGATGCGTAACGCCGGTGAGGCCTGTACGGCCGCCAACCGCCTCTACGTGCAATCTGGCATTTACGAAGCCTTCTCGGACGGCCTCAAGAAGCGGATGTCGTCGCTCAAGGTCGGCCCTGGCACCGACCCGGACACGGAATGCGGACCCATGATCACGAAAAAGGCGGTCGAGAAGATAGATCGCCTTGTCATCGACGCGGTCGCACGCGGCGCGCGGGTCATGTGCGGCGGCTCAGTCCTGTCCGGAACTGGTTTCTTCTACCCTCCTACAGTGCTTCGCGACGTGCCAGGCGACGCAAAGATGGCGCATGAGGAGATATTCGGGCCCGTGGCGCCGATCTCGAGCTTCGACACCGAGGCTGAGGTCATCACACGCGCCAATGACACCGAATATGGGCTTGCTGCCTACATCTACACGCGCGATCTGGCGCGCGGCATGCGGGTGGCCTCCCGGATCGAGGCCGGGATGATCGCTGTCAACCGGGGGCTGATGTCCGATCCGGCGGCCCCCTTCGGCGGCGTTAAGCAGAGTGGGCTCGGCCGCGAGGGAGGGCAGCATCACGGCATTGCCGAGTTCATGGAGGCGAAATACCTCGCCATCAGCATGTGAGCGGAGAAAGCATGCAAGACGATCCCTTTCGCATCCGCGACCACGTCGCGGATTTTGACGAAATCGTGCAGGACTTCGTTGGCCGCAGCGAGGCCGCCCGCGCCACCATTGCGATGACCGCGGACGTGGCCTGCGGACCGGATCCGACCGAAACCATGGATCTGTTCTTTCCCCCGGGGAAAAGAACGGCGCTGCCGGTGCACATCTTTGTCCATGGCGGCTACTGGAGAATGTTCTCCAAGCGCGACTATTCATATGTCGCGACGACGATTACCCAGGCCGGGGCCATTGCCGTCATCCTTGATTATGCTCTGATGCCCAAGGTCCGAATGGCGACGATCGTCGACCAGGTGCGCCGCGCCAAGCAGTGGATCCTGGCCAACATCGCCGATCATGGCGGAAACCCGGCGGCCCTGACTGTCAGTGGTCATTCGGCTGGAGCACATCTTGCAACGTTTCTGTTCAACGACGAGCATACCCCCTCGAATGTAAGGGCAGCTCTTCTGCTGAGCGGGCTCTACGATTTGAAACCGCTCCAGGATTCCTTTCTCGCCCACGAGATTGGAATAACCGACGAGGAAGTCGCCATGTTTACGCCGCTCGCCTGTCGGCATGATCCTCAAACCAGGGCGGCGGTTCTGGTCGGAGCCAATGAGACGCCACCCTTCCATCAGCAAGCCGATCGATTCAAAGCAAGCTTGGTGCGGCAGGGATCGTTGGTAACGTCGCATGTGCTCCCGAACCGCAACCACATGGACAGTGTCAGAGATCTTGGCGTGCCAGGGACGGAGGCTGCTGATTGCCTGACAGAACTGATCGCCAAGGCCCGCTGACTACCCTGCCGAGATACCGCTCACCCAGCGCAGCTTGACCGCAAGCGGTCCGCATTCGCTCCGGATGAGTTCGAGGCGACATCGCGGATCCCTGCGCCACTGCGTCCAGCCGCTGGTATCCACGTCCTAAATGTCGATGCGCTGCTCGCTATCCGGATCGAACAGGTTGACGCTCGCCGGATCGACGGCAAGAAATATTGGCTCTTTGCGCCGGCCGGCAAACCTCGGCGGCAGGCGCGCGATGATCGCGTTCTCGCCGACCTGCACAGTCACCATGGTTTCAGGCCCGGTGGGCTCTACCACGTCGATCTCCCCAATGATCGAAGCTCGATTCTCCGCAACGGTTCTCAGCTCTTCAGGCCGTATGCCCAACATCACCGGTCGCTCAGAGTCCACCTGCCGGTTCCGCGTCGGCAACACGATCGATACACCGCTCGCTTGAAACCGGACACCTTCCGAATCCGGGACCAGTCGTCCGGCAAGGAAGTTCATTGCCGGAGATCCGATGAAACTTGCCACGAACATATTGGCGGGCCGTTCATAGATGGTGCGCGGATCGCCCAATTGCTGGATGTAGCCGCTTTTCATGACGGCCACCTTGGTGCCCAGCGTCATCGCCTCGATCTGATCATGCGTGACATAGACGATGCTCGTGCCGAGACGCTCGTGCAGGCGCTTGATCTCCGTGCGCATTTCCACGCGAAGCTTGGCATCGAGATTGGACAATGGCTCGTCGAAGAGGAACAGCTCCGGGTCGCGCACGATCGCGCGGCCCATCGCAACGCGCTGCCGCTGTCCGCCCGAAAGGTTGGCGGGGCGTCGATCGAGCAGATGGGAGATTTGCAACATGCGCGCGGCATCTTCCACGGCACGCGTGCGCTGGTCGGCGCCGACGCCACGCATTTCCAATCCGAAGCCGATATTCCTCGCGACCGACATGGTGGGATAAAGCGCGTAGGATTGGAACACCATCGCGATATTGCGGTCCTTGGGCGCAAGGTCGAGGACCGAGCGTCCACCGATCAGGATGTCACCGCTGGACGTGTCGTCGAGGCCGGCAATCATGTTGAGCAAGGTCGACTTGCCGCATCCGGACGGCCCGAGCAGAACCAGAAAGCCTCCGTCCTCGAGCTCGATGTCGACCCCGTGAAGAACCTGTACGGAGCCATAGGACTTGCGCACGTCCCTGATGGAAAGTGTCGCCATGCGAAACTCCTAACCTTTGATGGCGCCTGCAGTCAGCCCCTGGACCATGGTTCGCTGGACAATCGCGAAGAGAACGATGACAGGGATGATGCTGAGAATGCCGCCTGCCGCCAGAACGCCCCAAGGAAGCTGGAACTCTCCGACCATCAGTTGCAGGCCCACGGGCCAGGTGCGAGACCCCTGCCCCGTCGTGAGCATCAGGGCGAACAGGAACTCATTCCAGGCCGCGATGGCAATGAACACCGAACTTGCGACCAGGCCGTTCCGCGCAAGGGGCATGACAATACGGACCATGGCGCCAAGCCTTGTCGAGCCGTCGATGCGAGCCGCGCTCTCGAGTTCCTTAGGTGCCGAATCGAAGAACCCCTTGAGCATCCACACGAACAGCGGCAGCAGGAAACTCGTATAGGCAAGCGCTAGGCCGAAACGGCTGTCGACGAGCCCCACACCGCGCATAACAACATAAAGGGGAATGATCATCATGACTGCGGGAAACATGCGAACGACAAGATAGCCGAGCATGAGCTGATCTCGGCCTCGAAACGCGAAGCGAGAAAATGCATAGGCGGCAAGCGTGCCCGTGACGACGCAGATCGTCACCGTCAGCAAGGTAACGACGAGGCTGTTGCCTATAAGCCGTGGGAAACCCGACTGCGTCCAGATGGCGACATAATTGTCGAAGGTAACGCGGCTCGGGAGGTACTGCATCGTCTGGGTGACAATGTCGGCCTCATATTTGAGGGATGTCAGGAACATCCAGATCATCGGACCGATGCAGAACACCGTCAGGCTTGCGAGCACGATGTAGGTGGCGATGTTCGCGATCATCCGCCGGTGACGCTTGCTTTCAATCATCGCCCTGTCCTTTGGTAATCCTGGAGATGCGGATATACCCGGCCGCGAAGATCATCAGGGTCACGAACATCACCACCGACAGGGCGGATGCGTAGCCGAAATTGAACTCCTTGTAGGCAGTCTGAAAGGCGTACAACGACAGCACTTGCGTGGCATCTCCCGGTCCGCCACCGGTGAGAATGAGGAGCAGATCGGGCGAATTGACCAGACCGATGACGCGCAGGATCACTGCCGCCGCGATGACGGTCTTGAGCATGGGCAAGGTGATCAGCCTGAGCTGCGCCGCCAGGCCTGCGCCGTCGACCGCCGCTGCCCTGTAGAGATCCTCGGGAATACCCTTCAGGCCCGCGAGCAGCAGCAGCGCGAAGAATGGAAACCCATGCCAGGCCTCGACGAGAATGGTCGCCGCAAGCGCAGTATTGGGATCAGCAAACCATGCCTTGTAGGCCTGCAGGACGCCTAGCCGGACAAGAAGATCGTTGATGACTCCGAGCCGCGGATCGAGCAGCAAGGCCCACATATGGCCCGCTACGACATTGGGCAGGAAGTAGGGAAGCAGGATGAGCACGGCGAAGATTTTCGTGCCCGGCAAATCCCTGTTGAGAGCTGTCGCGGCGAGCAGACCAAGCGATAGTTCCAGCACGACCGCGGCAGCAACCCACACGACGGTGTTCTTCAATGCGATCCAGAATACCGGGTCTGACCACATCGCTAGATAATGTTTGAAGCCGACCCAGCCATCCAACCCGGGACGCGTCAGACGCATCTCGCGAAAGCTGATTGCCATGCCGTAAAGCGTCGGATAGGCGATCACGAGAAGGATAAGGGCGAGGCTGGGAAGGAGCAGCAAATACATCCAGTATCGGGTCTCGGATAGTTCGCCGAGAGCCCGCATAGGCAGATATCTGCTCGAGCTTATTATCATGAATCTGCGATGCGAAAGCACCGTCCCGTTGCGTTCTGAGCACGGCTGCACGTCCGGGGATCAGCGGAGCGCCGCCTCCAGGCCCTGGATCATGCGGTCTACTGCCTGTTCCGGCGTCGACTGACCCGTCAGCACCGACTGGAAAGCGGGATTGACGACATTTTCGGACCAGCCCGCGGCGCCGACGAAATTGTTCGGCAGGCGTCCGAACTTGAGCGTTTCCGTCGCCGCATTATAGATCGGATTGCCGGTGATCCGCTGATCCTGCAGCGCAGCGGCGGAGGCCGGAAAATAGCCGGTCCCCTCGAGCAGGGCCAGGGCAGCGTCCGTTTGGCCCCAGAAACTCACCCACCGCCAGGCAGCCTCGATATTGTCTTCCTTCATGACGCCGTTGCCGGCGTACGCGACGCGAGCGACATGCGCCTTCGGACCGGCCGGCATCGGCGCGGTCGAGAATTGTTCACCCTGCTTCATCGCACTCGAGATTTCGTTCAGCGAACCGGTATGATGCCACACCATCGCAGTCTGCCCGGTGCGGAAGGCTTCCATGATCTGACGGTAGCTGTCGTGGGGCGCGCTCGGCGGCACGACCTTTTCCTTCAGGAAGAGATCGGAATAGAACGTTATCGCCTCGATCGCCGCGGCCCTGTCGATGGCCGGCTGCCCATCCTTGACGATCGGCGAGCCGAACGCCTCCATGACATCGATGACATATTTGAAACCGCCGGCGCCGGCGCGCATGCCGAAGGCATACCTGCCCTTCGAAGGATTGGTCAGTTTGCGGGATGCCTGAAGGAATTCGTCGAAATTTCGGGGTGGCCCCGTCAGTCCAGCTTCCTCGAAATAGTCTGCGCGGTAGTACATCCAGTCAACGAAGGCGAAGGCGGGAACCGCATAAATGGCGCCATTGCTGGAAAGCCCGGTCCAGCGATTGTCGGGAAAGTTCGCCTTGCCCTCCCACCCATTCACGCGCTCGGTAAGATCGATCAATCCCTCCATCGCGGTAAGATCGGCGAAGCGCTCGGCAATCACCATGGCGGTATCGGGACGCCCGCCGGCCAGCACGGCCGATGAAACCTTGGCCATATATTCCGAGTTCGGGATGTTTTCCTGGGTCACCGCCACATCTGCATTGGCCGCCTGAAACAATCCGATGATCTTGAGTAAGCTGGCCATTTCCGACTGACTGGTGAAGTGGTGCCAGTAACTGATGGCACTCGCGGCACGGGCACCACCAATGCGCCCTGCCATCGCGAGGGCCGCCGAACCCACGAGAAACTGACCTTTTGTTCAACCGCATGCGAACCTCCAAGATATCAGATCAGCAGACTGATCGATCAGTTGGAGTGTTGGGTAACATCATTTCCCAAGCCGTGCAACCGCGCCGGAGAGGCAAGCAACGACGTGTCAGACCAGACCAAGGTTCCGCTGCATGGCCGCCTGGAAATGGGACTGCAGCTTTGCTTCGGCAGCGTCGGCATTCCTGGTGCTGCAAGCCTCAAGGATGTCGAGGTGTTCCTTCAGTGTCCGGATCATGATTGGCGAGGTGAGTTTGCTGTCCAGCCGCAACAGACGTAGATAATTGTGCATGCGCCGATAGGTGCTATCGATCAAGGGATTGCGCAGCGCGCCGATGATTGCGCCATGCAGCTCTCCCTCCAGCGCATCCATCTCCTCCAGTTGCTCCTTTCCCACACCCTCCCGTTCGATGCGCCGGACCAGCCGGGAGTGCCGCATTTCCAAGGCATTCATGACGGCTTCATCGCCCTGCTCGGCAAAGACGCGAATTGCCGATCGCTCTATGATGGCGCGGAATTGGTAGGTGGCGCGCGTGAGCTCCATGCCAGGTTTTATGAACTGGATTCCGGAGCGTGGATGGATGGTGAGAATTCCTTCCGCCTCGAGCTTGCGCAGAGCGTCACGAAGCGGAGCGACGGGCACGTCAACGATCGCGGACAGTTCGCTCTGCGAAACGAATGCCCCGACCGGAACGCGCCTGTCGAACAAGCGTTCCAGAATTCGTTCGTAGGCAACATCGCTCATACGGGTGGCCGCCACCAGGGTATGAGAGATGGCTTTTGCTTTGCCCGCCACTTGCGGCACCTCCATTGATTCGGTACTGAGACATCTTAGCTGATAGATCAGTGCGTTATACTAAACGATCAGAAAGCCCCTGTGATGAGCCTTTCGCATTTTCGTATAACCCGATTTCAGTTCGCCCGCGACCGGGTAATCGGCAGGGGAATCGCATATGGCGATTTTGGGGTTGAGTTTAGGCTGAGAAAGGATTCTTTGGAGAGGCAGTTGAGCGAAGGAGCGA
>NZ_JAMYOG010000041.1:0-13514 GCF_040319725.1 Mesorhizobium sp. M0894
CCAAGCGGCCAAAGCCAGGAACGCCTGGGCCTTGACGAAGCCGCGACCTCCATCCCCAGGGACAAACTGGCGGCCTCGGGTGCAACGCGTCGCGGTGGAGTTTGGCCGGCCATCTTGAACCCTCCGACTACAGCCCACACCTGACCTGGTACCCCGGGCGATATGCCGCTCGGAAGGTATCGGTCTATCGTCTTCTCGCTGTGCCGCGCGAACCCCGCGCAAGAGGAGCTGGCTTCCTCCGGCAACATCCCCCAATTCGTGAGGGCAGGGTCCTGGCCGACGGCGAAGATGGAGTTTTCGTCCGCCACCTTGAACATAGCTCGGACGGTCTCGCCGATTTCCTGGTCGGCTTGCGCCGGACGAAGGGCCGCAATCCGCTCGGCCAAGTTCGACTCGACCCGGGACCGCATTCCTTCGTCGAACCGCTTCGGCTCCTGGTCGAAGCTGCCATACCACGCAACAACGACCAGACGGGCACAGCCCTTCCGTTCCTTGACGATCGGCTCGGGCAACAGCCTCGACGCATTTTCCCCGCACAGTTCGTCAATGCGGGCAAAAGTCGTTTCGCAGTCACGCCACAGGGGAGTCTCCGCAACAGCCAATACGTCGCCGGTGCGTGCCTGTGTTGAACGAATGAAGTGGGCGTTGCCCCCCCCAGCCATAGTCTGTTCCCCTGCCACACGTATTGACCGTTAACCATGCGGCATCCCGGCCAGGATATTCGACGGAAAGGAAACGCTATGTCAACGAGCCCTCAAGTAGATTTCTTCACACTTGCTTTAACCGGAACGGGATCGCACTCAGATTTCCTTGCTTAGTCGCAGCTGGGTCTATTTTGGCTCCGATTTTGCCTTGCGGCATCCCCCATTTGGGGCTGGAAAAGTAAACGCTGGAGGACTACTGTGCGCGCCGCGCCAACTTGTCGGACGCCGTGGGGACCGCCGGGGCAAAAGAAAAGAGGGGTAACCTGAAAAACTGCGGTCAGCCATGAGGTTCTGGCCGTTCTAGGGCGCCAGAGCGCCATAGCCCGAACGGGCGGCCGCTTTTATGCGCCGTGATCTTATCGTTATTGACATCAAGACACAGAGTTCTCGCCTACTCAGGTCGAGATCACCAGAGATACAGCGGGGGGAAACATGTTTGCGAGCCTTTTTCGCTGCGGATTCCTCGGGCGCCTGCTTGTAGCGGTCGGCGCGTCTTCGACAGCTCTCGTTATCTTGGCTGGAATTCAACTGGCGAGCGCCCAGGCCACGGCAGAACTCTTCGACTATCCAGTGACTGCCCTGGACGGGACCGTAAGCGCGAAGGTCGTCGCGCCCTTGCAAGCATGCCGTTCCCTTTGCTCCTCGCGCTCGGGCTGTGTCGGCTTTGACCACTCGTCCGAAGGCAGCATCTGTCGGCTTTTCTCAATCGTGGGCTCAGCCCACCAAAGCTTGGTGTCGACGGCAGCTGCGCGAAACCTGATCGCCGGATATCGTCCTCCCTCAAATCCTCCTGTGGCTCCCGCTGCCACTCCCGCCGTCCAGCCGAAGCGAGCTGTTGCGCACCCGGAGCCGCCGGACGTCAGCGGCCGCAAGATCACTTATCGTACAATTCCCGGAGACCCGCGCCCGATCGGCTGGGTCTATATCAATGTTTGCAGCGGAGCCCCGGTCGACGCGGAGTCGTTGCGCAGGTCGATCAACGATTATGTTTTCGAGTCGTTGCGGCTCATTCCCGGCAGGATTGAACAGTTCGACAGGGACACCACGCCGCAATGCACGCTAGTGCCCAAGGCCATCGGTTATTCCGCGACGAATGCCGGTGATCGGAGAATCGGAGCGGCGTTGGAGGAATTGGGTTCGACCCTTCGTCCTTTGGGAATCGGAACACGACCAGACGGCATGTTGCCGATGCAAGGCTCGGACCGCTATCGCATCGACATATGGCTTAGTCATCAGTAAAAGGCGGCGCGCGCGGAGCTCTCGACCCGTTTGGGTCACCTGCCTGGCGATAAGCCATTTTGTGCGAACGCAACTGTCGCCTTCGATCAATCCCAAATGGCGCCCGTGTGGGTGCTCATAATGTCGAGATGCTGTTCAATCTGGCAAGTAAGGCGACCAACTCCGCCTGCCGATGAGTCTCAGTTTTCATGAATATGGCTTTGAGCTGGTTCCTCGCGGTTTCGAAGGAGATTCCCAAATGTTCCGCTACGGTCTTCAATCCGTCGCCCGATGAGATCCGGCAGGCCAGCCTTGCCTCGGCTGAGGTCAGCCCAAAACAGGTCCGCACCGCAAACTCGGGCGGTCGAATATAAATATCGGGATCAATGAAGACTATGACAGCCTGACAGGACCCAAAGGCGTTCGAGGTAATTTTTCGAAGGCGCAACGGATAGGCCAGCACGGGTCTGCCATACCGTCGAGGCAATGAGATTGGCGGCATCATTGCTGCCGGGTGCGGATTACGCAATAGAGCGTGTAAGGCGCGGTCGAGGGCATCCGTGGCGTTTCTGTCGAACGAAGCCAGATGGCGGCCAATGAGCAGAAGATCTTGACCAAACATTTTGCCGGCAGGTTCATTGACCAGAATCACTGCCGCGTTCCGATCAAGCATTACTGCGGGCGTGGCGCTTGCGCTAAAAGCATCCATTGCACCTTCGGCCCGTGCGTGGCCGAGCATCCGAGCCAAGGCTGCCGCGGGACCTAATAGTTTTGAGAGCTCGGCAAGGCGCTGCATCTCGGAAGGCGAAAATGGCCCTTGCTGGATCGACCGCTGAATTGATAGGCACCACAAGTCATCGCCAGCTGCAACCTTTACGCCCGCAAACCATCGTAAACCGAAGGGGGTTAGAAATTCCTGATAATACGGCCGCTTGGCCATGTCCTCAGGCGTCAGAACGTCAAGTTCGCTGACAACCCCTCGGCGCACCATCAGCGGCACTAAGTCATAGCGGTCGTCGCGGTCAATCCAGCCATCCCGGACGTATGCTTCGAAAGATGGGCTCATTTTGCGACTGCGCGGGATGCTGGGCAAATGGCTCCTCATATCGAAGAGCATCGCTCCAAAGCTTCCCGTGGCCTCAGCAGCAACGTCCATCGCCGCATCCCACCGCGACGGCTCGACCGCGGCTTCAGCCATCGCGTTGGCCACTCTATCCAGATCGAAAGCTGCACCCATGTCCATTCCGCTATCGCACGAGGGCTTCGAGCTATATTGGCAGATTTGAAATTTCAGTGACATCCCGACTGGAGCTACACAAATCTCTGGCTGCGGCGCGCAGTATCAACTGTATCATGCCGTCTTTGTGATCAATATCAACCGGAGAGGAATTTGTTCCATCTCTATTCTCATGGCGCACTCTATTCTCATGGCGCACGATTCGATCGGCACCCGACACAACATGCTTGTGAAGGCTGAGTGCAGCTGCGGCAACGTCCGCTACTGCCGTTCCGCCTGATGATGGTATATGGCGGCGGCGATCCGCAAAATACGAATTCGATTGCAGCCGCTGCAGCCCCACCGTGAGGACCACGCTCTTCGAAGTCCACCGGAGCACCTGCGGAAGCGGCTTATGATCCACAAGCCGATGAAGGTCGACGGGAAGGTCCATTGCGTCACCGAGTGGTTCCGGGCATGAAGACCGCCTCAACGTTCTCGGCTTGCCCGGAAAGCTACAAAAGTTGAGCTGGCTACCCCCAAGTCCTATTGAGCGCTCTCTGCTATGCACTGTCCATTAGACATATGCTCGCCTGATGGGCAATCTGGGCTGTTTTGGAAGACCGGCGCTGGTCGCTGCGGTGGCGGCGGACGATAAGGGGCAGGTCGACGGTAAACAGGTGCCCGCCGAGGTTGGGAAAGCGTCTGGTTCATCAACGGCACAAATGCGTTCGTGGTTGAATTAATTTGGGCTGTGGTGCAACCAGATGCGCAAGTCAGTCCGACTAGTATAGGAATGATAATCGTACGCACGATAGTTCCTCCCCTCGGTTATTGCTCGTCCCCTTTGTATTAAAATCCCCGCCAACTTGGTTTATAGGTCGTGAGCCATGCTCACCGCCATGCTCGCATATTCTGCTCCTGTTACACGGGTCTTCACCACCTGCGGAATAGTGCCCCAGACATCCCCCGGCCCACAAAAGTGCCGATGCGGCAACCGTTCAAACTAGCGCGGCCCACGGTGGGCTTCATCCATCGATTGGATGACGCGGGTTAGGATGTCGATGCTTTCGAACTGGTTCCTGCCGCATGCGGGAGTGCCGAATTCAAGGGGGTGAGCGAAAACGGGCTCCTGATACCATTCTCGCCCCTGAACAGCCCGACAATTGGCAAACTCCGCGGTAACAAACTGCAATAGAACCAGGCACGTACTCTTAAAGACGGGTTAGATCGTGCCGATCGACCGCCACGCGACGCCACGCCGCCACCGAGACGAGAGAGGTGCGGGCGCCGAAGGTAGTTTCTCAGCAGAATCACAGGCCAGATCTTCCCCGCACTGGCGCAAGTCCTGCTGGGCCTCGATTTGGCACAATTCTCGAAAAATATTGGTAATCTTTGAGGTTTTCCAAACCTCCAATTGCCATTTGCGAAAGCTGCGTGGCTTACCCAATAGTGCAGCGACATATCACAATACTGCTTTCGGGGATCTTGGCTTGTAGCCAGCCTGTCGATTAGAAAGCCGTCGGGGGCTGCAGTCGTCAGAACCTTTGCGACACTTGCCCGGGCCCAATTCACCGGGGTGCCGCGGTGGCGCTTTGGGCGGTGCAGGCACCCTCTTGCCGGCACCAACTTTGTTCCAATATCCTTGCGGCGGCGCCGCTGCCACACGTCGGCTCCCCTTCATTTGATCAGCCAGGTTGTTTCGGGCATGTCTTCGCAGTCGATATGGCCAGGCCAGCCACTAGCACGTAAGGTCAAGCCTGGCATGTTTTGCCGTACCCGCAGTCGTGCTAGGGATACGCTTCCATCATCAAGGCGGCTGCAGATCGGCCGCAGCTGTTTGGCGCTATCGACGAGGACCCCCGGAACACGGCCGAAGACTGATTGCCAGACGCGGTGCGTTCGAGCAGGCGGTGATCCAAGCAGTGGCGGACGATCCGTTGTCAGCCGAGTTAATGGGCACCATACTGTCGGCACGCGCAGTGCTATGGCGAGAGTATTGCCGGCTGCACGATCTCGTCCGTGAAAATGGGCGCGCGCAGCGAACCTTGCCTGCGCTTCATGGCCATCCGCGCAGTCGGCCCGGTGGCGGCGCTTTCGTTCATGACGGAGACCCACGATCCATCGCGCTTCCGCCGTTCGCGCGACCTCGCGGCCTGCTTCGGGCTGACTTCGCCGCGCTCGCTGGCAGTCGGGCACCTCGAGTTCAGGGCCGCATCTCGAAGGCCGGCGACGCGAACATGCGTCGCGTGCTCTACGAAGCGACGTCGAGACTGATGACCCGCTCGAGGGCAAGGACAAGGTCAAGATCTGGAACCGGGAGATCGCCAAACGCTCCTGCATGTCAGCCAGGGCGACGCCGCGCAGCGCGCGCATGTCAAGGACCGCAAGCTTCTGGGAGCGCATCGATGAGTGTGCGACGGCGGATCAAACGCATGGCGCCCGCACGCTGACGGACGCCATCTGAACAACGAGATCCGTGGGCCGGATTAGGACCTGATGCAAACCAGGAACAACGGACCGCACATTATCCTGCCTGCGGCCGCGTCGACGATGAGACGGCCGACCTTGCTCGACAGCCCGTGACGATGCTCCGTCAGTCCGATTGAAAAGCGCGCGACGACGATTCGAGTGCTGCGAAACTATCCCGTCGCGGAGCGCCGAAGACTGCGCGGCGCACCGGAACTCGACGCCCAAAGGTGGAATCGTAGCAAGAGAATTGAGGCGTATATTATCGTAGCCGATAGCAGGAACGACGATGCGCACAAAGTATCGCCAAAACACCTAAAACGAGCACACAACCGTAAGCGGTGTTCTCAGGCCACGGCCTTTAGCTCGGCCGCCCGGATGTAGGCCCAAGGCAGCAGGTCGTCGATCCGGTTGTTGGGATGGCCGTCGAGGATCCTGGTGAGGACGTTGGCGAGATAGCCGAGCGGCTCGACACTGTTGAGTTTCGTTTCGATCAGCGACGCAATGACGGCCCAATGCTCGGCGCCGCCGTCCGAGCCAGCGAAGAGCGCGTTCTTGCGGTTGAGCGCGATCGGGCGGATTGAGCGCTCGACGGTGTTGCTGTCGATCTCGATGCGGCCGTCGTCAAGGAAGCGCGAGAGGCCTTCCCAGCGCGAGAGCGTATAGCGGATCGCCTCGGCGAGCTTCGTCTTCTGACTGATCAGGCCGAGCTTTTCACGCAGCCAGGGTCGAGATCGGCGATAATAGCGTGGCTATTTTCCTGACGCATCGCACGGCGTTCATCGGCCGATCGGCCGCGGATATCGTCCTCTATTCTGTATAGCTCGGCGATCCGTCTCAGCGCCTCGCCGGCGATCGGCGCCGGTCCGGACACGGCCAATTCATAGAACCGCCGGCGAACGTGCGCCCAGCAGAAGGCGAGCGTCACAACGCTCTTGTCGGCCAGCACACGATAGCCGCCATAGCCGTCGACCTGCAGGATTCCAGTGAAGCCTGCGAGATGAGCGATCGGACGCTCGGCCTTCCGGTCGGGTGCATAGACATAGGCGACGCCCGGCGGGTCGCTCCCCTCCCATGGTCGGTCATCGCGGGCATAGGCCCAGAGCTGCCCAGTCTTGGTCTTGCCGCGGCCGCGATCGAGCACCTCGCCGTGGTCTCGTCAGCAAAGAGCTTCGGCGACGCCTTCAGACTGCCAAGCAGCCGCTCATGCACCGGACGCAGATGCCAGGCGGCGCGGCCGACCCAGTCGGCGAGCGTGGAGCGATCGAGAGCGATACCCTGCCGGGCGTAGATCTGCGCCTGACGATAGAGCGGCAGATGATCGGCATATTTTGAGACCAGGACCTGGGCGACCGTTGCCTCAGTCGGAAGGCCGCCCTCGATCAGCCGGGCGGATGCGGGAGCTTGGATCACCACGTCCTCGCAGGCACGGCAGGCATATTGGGGCCGCCGCACGACGATCACACGCAGCTGCGCCGGCACGATATCGAGCCGCTCGCTCACGTCCTCGCCGATGCGATGCAGACCATTGCGGCAGCACGGGCAGGCTTGATCCTCGATGTCGACGACCATCTCCACGCGCGGCAGATGGGGTGGCAGCGCGCCCCGGTTCGCTCGGCGCTTTGCGACACGCGCCTGACGTTCGCCAGGAGCGGTCTGTGCCTGCTCTTCCTCACCGGCGGCCTCGATCTGCTCGGCTTCCTCAAGCCCCAGGAGCAGCTGGTCTTCCGGCAGCGTCTCGGCACGACGGCCGAAGCGGTGACGCTGCAATTCCTTGATGATCTGGTGAAGGCGGGCTTCTCGACGTCGCGCGCCAGGACTATCGCCTTCAGCGCGTCCGGATCGTCGGGAAGCTGGTCAGCAGTCATCGTCATGACCGGATCAGATCATATTCGCCGACAGCCCGCGACAGCGGAATCCAGACTGATTCACTTCGTCGCGGGTCAGCCCGCCTGAACCGGAACGCGGGTCCGGCGCGCCTCGTGGACCCGCCGCCAGTCGAGACCTTCGAGCAGCGCCGATAGTTGCGCGGCCGTCAGCCGCATCATGCCGTCATGCACTTTCGGCCAGCGGAACTCGCCGTCCTCCAGACGCTTGCCATAGAGGCAGACTCCGGTGCCATCCCAGAAGATCAGCTTGATCCGGTCCGTCCGCTTCGCCCGGAAGACGTAAACGGCCCCGCTAAACGGATCGGCTCCCATCGTCTCTCGCACCAGCGCCGCCAATCCTTCCACCCCCTTGCGGAAGTCGACTGGCTTCGTCGCCACCATGACCTTGACCGCACCCGTTGGCCCGATCACGTCGTTGCCTTCAGCGCGCGGATTACAGCAGCCACCGTCTTGGTATCGGCGCCACGACCAACGCGCATGGCGACACCGTCGATCTCAAGCTCGATCACGCCGGCGTCGCGGACCGTCTTCTGCTTCCGTGATCGTCCTGGGCGCTGCGCCACCGGTTCCGGCAAGGACGCCGCAACCACCGCAGGAACGAACAGAGATTCTGATGCCGTCGCATCTGCCGAGGGCTGACGCGCAGCTCGGCGCCAGGCAAACAGTTGCTGTGGGGAAAGCGCATATCGGCGAGCTACAGCACAAACCGTCTCACCAGCCTCGTAGCTCTCCGCAACGATCCGCGCCTTCTCCTCTGGAGGCCACTCGCGTCGCCGGCCGGAGCCCGTGAACACCTCGAACCGGCGCACCGGCTCCAAATCGTTCGATTTAAGCGTAAGCTCTGAAATCGTCATATGTCGAAGCCCTCAAAGGCTCCGAACATCGTCCTTCACGCCGATCCCCGAAAGGTGCGGTCGGAACATCGCTTACGCTGATGTGGACCTCGATCGCGTTGCTCTCCACCTCGGCGTCGAAGTCGTAGAGCTTTTCCTCGAGCTGGGCTTTGGAGAGCAGTTGGCCAGGCCGCGTCAGGAAGGCCTCCAGCAGTGCCCATTCGCGGACAGTCAGCTGAACGGCCTTGCCGTCCCGACGCACGCTCCGGCGGGCAATGTCTATGTGGGAGCGAACGAAGACGGATGATGGGGTTTGGATTGCCCGAATATCGGCGCGCGACCGAGCCGATGCGCGCCGACAGCTCGTCGAGATCGAACGGCTTGACCATGTAGTCGTCGGCCCCCGCGGTCAGCCCGTCGTCTGACACCTGGTCGAGCGCTGTCAGGATGATGATTGGGGTGACATCCCCGGCCGCCCTCAGGGCGCGAAGGAACACGATCCCCCTTCCATCGGGAAGCAAAAGAGGGCTTTGCACTGTTCATGATGTCGCTCTTCGGGGTCGACCCACGGATTTTTGTCCAGAACATTCCCGATAAATCCGCTATCGTCGATGAGGCTTACCTGGGGAGGGGCGTTTCGGGTTAAGGCTCTTAGGCTGTGCGGGGCACTGCTGAATGCGGTGGCGATCTTTAGTGCTGCTGCCCAAGAGCAGCTTCCGCAAACGCCGTGCTAATCGTTCGAAAATCGAAGGATGCGCCAATCGCTGTTCCCGCGTAACAGAGCTCGACAAGTCTTCATATTTAAACTTCTCGCCAGAACAAAAGTGGCAATAGTTTTACTTGGTGCGCAGACGTTGACGACACCACTTGGCACACGTTTCCATGTCCCACAATACGCTCTTTGATGACGGTTGCGAGTCCGATGATTAAGGGACTTGCTCATAACCCAAACGGGTCAGGCGTGGTCGTTGCTGAGCGGCTAATATCTTGCGTCACGAGATTTCGGACTCATCGCCAAGATGAACCAAATCCAAGGAGGAGGTAGGATGGGTTCGATCGTGGGTAGCAGGTTTCCTGGTAACACCGCCCCGGCAGTCAAAGCAGGGGGGCGGAACAGGGCAGTGGTACGACATTATGATGAGATTGTGGCAGGAGCGCTTGGGCGACGGAGAGCAAGAGGACCGACATGAAATGGCGGCTTTTCAATTGGGCTATAGCTTTGAACTGTGTGTTGAGTCCGGCATTCTTGCCATCCGCGACGTTAGCCCAACAGAGCGGAACTCAGCATGCGACCAGCGTTGCGACGCTTGGATCAATTCCTTGGCAAAATCCACGCAGTGCTTGGGGCCGGCGTTTGACTTTAACTGTGTCTGACAGCCGGTGGTATCCCCCCGGTTGCCGAAACAAGAGAAGTTTTGCGGCCTGCGCGTATGAACATAAGGGCTGCGATCTCACTGGACAGGCGTGCGCAGCAATATGCTCTGGCTTGTGCGACGACCCTTAAACGCATCAGAAACATGCCATGAGCAATCCGTGAGTGAATTTGGCACATCTAAATAAACATCAGCTGCTGGGAGTAGATGCAATGAGCGAACAACAATTGCAGGCTGGACACTGGTCCGTCAAGTTTCTCTACGATATAGGAAGATGTCCAAATTGCATGCGTCAGTCATTCCTCGCATCCTGCATTGGTTGGTTAGCCGTTGGGATTACCTATGGATCGGGGTTCGTTACAAGTGCTGGCCCGATCTTGCACTGTTCCGTCGCGCTTGCGTTGCTCTTGTCAGGTCTTTGGCTGCTGCACCTAGTTGTATATGCCATTCGCTACTCCCTGCGGCAAACGAAGTTGCAGTCCCCTTCAGTGAACGCTGGCGAGTATTCCCCTCTTCGGAGGTCTTTCATCGCAAATTTCTCGACTGCCTTCGCGAGCCTGGCGATTATGACCACTTTGCCGAGGATAAAGGAGTTGGAGACGCCCAAAAAGGGTAGGGGTACGCAACTGGCGATGAATTGCTACGATGGCCAATGCGGCCAAGGCACTTTCTGTTGCCAATGGGGGGACAGCTCATGGTGCTGCCAGGACGGCACATCGTGTGACAGTAGTAACCACGCATGTTTTTAATTCGTGCGGAACGGAAGGTGGACGGGGAATGCGGTCATGATTTCATACCGCAGCTCTGGTGAACCTGGGAGGACAAGATGCGAAGCTTTCTTTTTGGCCGTCTTGGCAATTGCCACATTTGCATCAGGCAGGCGTTTTTAGCTGCCGCAGCCCTTTGGGCGTTTGTATTAATTGCGATATCGTTAGGACAGACAAGCGCGGCAATCTACTTGGCGGCGGCATCATTTATGCTGACTTTCCTGTGGGCCGGACATATGATCGCATTTCTGTTTCGCATTCGGCTCCCGCGCAATGAACAGTTCGACGTTAGTCGACGCTCTAGTTTTGTGTTGATGGGGAGAGGTTTGTCCGCAGCGGCAATTATTTCCTTTTTCCCACACCAGGCCCGAGCCCAATCGTATGGGGGATGTGGCAACGACGACTGCGACCCATGTTTCCGACCATTTTGGGGATCAGATGGAGGCGGTCGAGTTTGTTGGCGTTGCCATAGCTGTGGCAACGACTGTGGCGGGCAGACCTGCTAGTCCCTATGATTGCTGGGCCTGGGGTGAAGCCGGCTGGCCGGCGCAGAGCCTCATGCATAGGAGACGGGCCACATGGAACATATCAGATTTGTCGGTTTGGATATTCACAAGCAACGGATTTCGGTCGCGGTGGCGGAGAGCGGACGCTCCGGCACGGTGGAATATCTCAGCGAGATTACCAGCGAGCCTGATGCCATCAGCAAGCTGTGCGACCGTCTCGGGCGTTCCGGCAAGCAATTTGACGAGGGTTTGCATCGAAGTGGCCGATGAGCCTGTCAAGTTCATCCTGGGTCGTTGAGGCGTGCCCGTGACTTCCGCGCGCAAGGCCGGACGCGCCGCAACTGCCTCATCGCTTGGGCGCACCGTGGTGAGGGCACGCAATACGACTGGTAGCTCCTCCTGGATGTCCGGCGGGAGAGCGTCTACGACTTCGTCAGCGCGGCGCGCGATCGCCCCTTCCAAGCCGCCAAGTGCCTGATACGCAGCAAAGGTGAGGATCCGGCGCTCTCGCCCCGCATCGTACAGCGTCGAGCACAAATTCGAGAAGGGGCAAAGATCTAGGATCAGCAGCTGCTGCCTCCTGCAGGACATCATCCAGCCGGCCCCGTTCGGCTGTCTCCTCGTAGCGCAGCCTGGCGGTGCGTGCCGGCTCGCGGATGATCTGGGCGATCTCAGCGCCGGTCGGCGGCAGGAGTTCATAGCTGCCGAGGCCATCCTTGAGTGCCCAGAAACCGGGGACCTCGCCGCAACGATGAAAGAAATCCGATCGGATCGTCGCGATCACCCAGACCAGTCCGCTGCTGGCGAGTGCCGCGAGGAGCCGTACTAGCACTTCGCGCGATGCCGGCTCCGTCGTGAACAGCTCCTCCATCTGATCGATCGCCACTACCAATCGCACTTGTGAGGAGGCTGAACCTGCGACGGCCGCCGCTTTGGCGTGAGCCTGGCGGACGAGCGCCAGAGCTCGATCAGGCGAACTCCAACAGAGTTGAGCCAGCGCTGCCGGTTCGCAAGCCAGCTCCGGCAGGGCGCCTTCGCGAAGCAGCCCAGCGGCCAGCGAGGCGACCGCATCAGGGGCGTCGGAAGGGCGGATTAGGCAGCGGCGCCAAACCTTGATGCCAGCCGCTGCACCGGTTCGAGTGATGGAAGGCAGCAGCCCTGCTCGAAGGAGAGAAGACTTGCCGGAACCGCTCATACCATAGATGAGCAGGAATGCCTTGCCGTTGGCGGCCTGCTGCTCCAGGCGTTCGATGCAGGCAGCAGTCGCCCGAGCTCGGCCAAAGAAGAGGTCGGCGTTTTCGAACTCGAAGGGGTTGGGACCCCGAAAAGGCGACGTGACCTGCTCCTCTGAAGCGAGAGGCACGCGGTACGCGTGCACAGGCCGGGCGATGTTCTTCATCCTTTGTTCGCCAAGATCGACGAATTCGAGCGAGAGCCGATCGCGGGCCTGCGTGTACACCGCTTCCGAAATGCATATTCCACCTGGAGGTGACAGCGCCTCCAGACGGGCGGCGACGTTCACACCGTCGCCCATGAGATTGTCGCCCTCTACGACAACATCGCCGAGATTGATGCCGATGCGAAAGCGCAGGCGGCTCGACTCGGGCAGCTCAGCATTTTGTCTGCCGACTTGGAACTGGATTTCAGTGGCGCATCGAAGCGCCTCGACGGGGCTTGCGAACTCGGCGATGACGCTGTCCCCAGCGCTCCCGAACACCCGTCCCTGATGTTCCTCTATCAGTCGGTCAATGATCTGACGATGCGTCCGCAGGGTGGCAAGTGTCCCTTCCTCGTCTCTGCCAATCAGCCGGCTGTAGCCAACTGCGTCGGCAGCAAGGATGGTAGCCATTCTACGGTGAACGCGATCCAGGTCATACCTCCCGCCATCTCGGAGCATCCTAACGGAAATGGCGCCCTGTGGGGAGAGGCACCGAATTGGCCTCAAGGGAGCTCTGGCTTACCAACTTCCTTGCCGCATTTGCCGCAGCGCCGCTGACGCATGTGGTCGACTAGCACTCGTCCGTCCCATAGGCGCTCGACTTCGAGCCGGCTGCGTCCGTTTCTGGTGTGCAAAGTGTGGCCGCAATAGCCGCGTTCGGTCAGTCCGCGTGCAGTTCAGATCCTGCTCGGCCACACCAAGATCGAGAATACAGTGCGGTATCTCGGTGTAGATGTAGAAGATGCCTTAGAGCTAGCCGAGGCGACCGAGGTATGACCAAAAGCGGCTCCCACGATCCCGGTGGGGCCGCGAACTGAAATGCGCCTCATGTCGGTCGTTGAGCAGACCATAGCCCTAATCTCAAAAGCGGCCTTCGAGCGAACAGGCGAGATGACACGTTTGCGCCTCAATTCGAGCCGTTCACGGGCTCTTGTCGAAGACCCCGGAAGCCGCCACCTTCATAAGTTAGTTCCGAGTGACTGTGCCATTGCCTCAAAGGGGACGCTAGACTAAGACTAGAGTCTTTCACGTTTTGACGGAAGCGTAGCCGGCGTTTGCGAAGTAGTTGTTGCATTCGGTTGCCTCGATCGTTTCAACGAG
>NZ_JAMYOG010000042.1:0-13272 GCF_040319725.1 Mesorhizobium sp. M0894
CAACCTCCTCGGCTCCTTGCTTCAGTGTCAGTATGTCTCGCTCATCACCTCAAGCCGCGCCAGATGGGGTCAGCTTGGCGCTTACCCCAAAGTCTTGTATCGAAGCGGTGCCATCGGTGGTAGTAGGCCGTCCGGAACAATCGTCCTTGGCGAATTTGAATATGGGACGATCCGAGGAGGTTTGGTCGAGTTGCCTCGCGCCAGCGGCAAGGCGGCAAGGCTAGGAAGTGGTGCAAGTCGAATGCTGCATTTCCTCTGTCGGTACGCGGCGATCAGCGACAGCACCAGAAGGGGAGGGAGGACGCTCTTCTCTGTACAAGCTCAACCAAGTACTATTGCCAAGCTTGACACCAGGAGCGACAAAGCTTCTTGGGCTTCTGCGAACAAGAAGCCAATTCCTTCTACCTTTGCACGTGATTGAGTTCACCTGGAGGAGAACTCAATCTTGGCGTTTTGCGCCGCTGCTAGTTCCCTGACTACTCGAGTATTCGCCTGGTTGATCGAAAAGAATGCAGCGCCGCTGCGATGCTGTGAACGAGAACGCCACACATTGATTCAAGGCCCAACATTCGCTCCCGCATTTGTCCCGGCTCCGTGCTGACAGGACATGAAAACCATCCCCCGGGAAAGCCTTGTTGTTGAAGTATTCGAAGTACATGTCGGCCTGCGACGAAGTCGGAGTGGCAAGGCTGGAAAGGACACCGCTGGTGGCGCGGGCGTTCACCAGAAGCTGCCCAGTTCCCTCCTTTAGGAAGCACTTCCTGTTCCAAGCATCGAACGTGTAGGCTCGACACCAAGCGTCAGCGCTTCGACACATACCTTCACATTGGTCAGCATCCAGAGCCCCGATTGTTTCGGTCGCCTCGCCGGTGAGATCCCTATTGCGAAATCTCGTGAAACTCGCAGGCGGTGGCGAAGCCGTGGCTTCCTCGATCGGTGGCTCCGGCGGTTGAGCCGCGACAGGCGGATTCGAGGGCGGATGGTAGCCCATGACCAGACTGCGAGTGCCGGCGATGTGTGGCTGGCTCTCGCTGGCGCCGGCGACGTTCTTGAACAGCCTGCAAAGTCCGTCTGCAAACGAGTAATCGAAACCGGCGCAGCCTGAACGGGTGGAGCAGAGCTTCCTGCAGGACTCCATCGGGATGCCGACCTTCGCACTGACTTCTCCATTGAGGAAAGTCTGTGGATAGTTGAAGAGTTCCTCGGTCGATTGCGCCTTCGCTGACCGAATTCCGACCAACGAAACGACAGCAGCCGTAACTGCGCCAACCAGTGCCAAAAGGAGCCCGGGGATCCTGTAGCTAGAGCTGCCAACCGACATGCACGCTCCTCGTCTGCGCCAGCGCCAATGACCTCGTATTTGTTTTCTTGGCTACAGGCTCCAACGCTACCTTCCTTTCAATCTTGCGCATCCCCACCAAATCGGCCGATTGTTGTTCGAGGCATTTGATATTGCCTTTATCCGGGACTCAGCCAGAGGCTTCCCACCAAACAGGCAATTGCTAGCCAGAACAGAAGCGCGATCCGCCACTTATGGACGAGCCGGGTTACCCGAAAACGCGTTTGCCATTCGTCGGTACCTGTGTCGTAGGCGCGTATGCCAACGAAAACCACGAGCAGAGCTAACGGAGCAACCCACTCTAAATTACCAACGTCAGGATGCCCGAGCCAAGGAATGACAACAATCGAGACTAGAATGGTAAGAAGCAACTCGATCCTTTTCACTTTGTGCCCTTCCTTGACTTCTTCTAGAGAGGTTCGGAGCGCATCAGGCATTCATCCCGGCAATTGAGCCGCGACAGGCGGACCGGCCGACGGAGAGTAGCCGGTGATCAGACTGTGCCGGCGGTATCTAGCTCGGCTTCGCTGGCGCCTTTGAGCCGTCAGCCGACACGTATTCTCCCTACCCAAGCCGCGGCTCGCGCCTGCGCTGACGTTCCCGCAACCAGCGAGCACCCGAATTCACATCCCTGGCGAGCAAAACTCGCCCGCCGGCACTTGGAAAACGCCTCTCACAGTCTTGCACATTTTAAACCGCCCCCCTTGCTTCTTTACCGGTTCTTGCTGCTGCGGCACAACGCGGTGGGCGGCGGCCGGCTTGGATTTGCGAACGCCTTTTTTCCGCGTGCTTTTCGCATTCTCGTGTAGCTTCGGAACCGGCACGTTAAGGCCGTTAACCTTTGGCGGTTGAGCCGCAGCAGCAGGCGGATTGGTTGGTGGATGGTAGCCGATAATGAGGCTGCGGGTGCCGGCAGTGTATAGCCTGTTTTCGCTCGCGCCGTCGACACTCGAGAACAGGCTGCAAAGTGATGCGGCCGACGAGTAGCTGAAGCCGGCGCAGCCGGAACGGGTGGAGCAGAGATTCCTGCAGGATTCCATCGGGACACTGACCTGTGCGGTGCCGATCCCGTTCAGGAAAGTCTGTGGATAGTCGAAGAGTACCTCGGTCGATTGGGCGTTCGCTGGCCAGACTGCAACCGATTGAACAACGGCAGCCGCTACTGTGCTAAGCAATGCCGTTAGAAGTTCTACGACTCTGTACCTAGAGCCATCAGCCGACATGCTTCATTTTCCTTGCCCCAGAGGCTCGCGCCAGCATCGTCCCACGCGCTAACGTTCTCTCACAGTGATTGTTTCCTTGGCAACAGCCGGCGCAAGCTTCCTTTTCAAGCGCATGACGTTGCCGTAAGATTCTCGTATTCGTTCAAGCATTTCCGGATCTTCGCGAGCTTCCTCAGACAAGAGATCAGCTATCTTTTCGGGGATCGAAGGGTCAGGATGTTTGTCGTTGGCGAATATCAGGATGTCATTCCCTGCTAGAACGGCTTGCCGCACTGAGTCTTCAAAGCTGAGGCGGTCGGTGATGCCCTGCATCTGCATGTCGTCACTGATGATCACTCCTGAGAAGTGCAAGGCTTTTCTCAGGAGCCCCGTCAACGTCGCGCGGGAAAGAGAAGACGGAACGTTGCTCGAACCGGACAGCCTGTCGTTTATGACATGCGCGGACATGATCATGTCGACGTCGCCCGATCCGATCAGGGCTTCGTAAGGAAGAAGCTCCTCCGTGCTCCATGTCCCGGTGACGTCTGCCATGCCCTTGTGAGTGTCCTTGTTGCTGGAACCGTGTCCCGGAAAGTGCTTCAGCGCGGTCAGAACCCCCTTCGCCCGATGCGCTTGCACGAAAGCCCTCGAGTAGGCCTCGACCTTATGCGGATCCGCGGAAAAACTTCGTCCGAGCTTTCCAATAATGGGATTAGCAGCATTGAGATTGACGTCGACCACCGGGGCTAGGTTGAGGTTGAAACCCAAATTGGAGAGACCTGACGCGAGGTCTAGGTAAACAAGGTTGGCTGCGTCTGGAGTCATGGTCTTTGCGACCGCTGCCTCGCTGGGGGTCTCCTTGAATCCGACGGCGCTCGTGAGCCTCTGGATGCGGCCACCCTCCTGGTCGACCGCAATGAGCAGTGGGGCTGCGGCGACTCGCTGCAAGCCTTCGTTCAGTTGCCGCACTCCCTTAAGACTACCTATATTGCGCCCCAGATAGATGACTCCCGTTATTGTTCCGTCTTCGGCTTGTCTGACGACCCTCCTGTAGCCCTCGGCATCCGGGTCGCTGCCGACGAAGCCAACCAGCACCATCTGACCGATCATCTGACGCAATCTGGCGTCTTCGATTATCCGGTGCAAATTGGTCTCTTGAATTTTAGCTTCCGACATCGGTTCCGCCCGCAATGGACTCGAGAGAGCTTCTGCTATGATGCCACCCAAGATGGCACAGGCGACAGCAAGAACAGGTGCGATCCGCGGCGGCATCTTCAGTCCCTCGGAGAGACGGGGCGGACAAAGTCAGGATAAACCGTCCGTTCAGACTTTCGCGCGGATGTCCTCGTTTTGGAGCTCCTGACGGGAGAGAGGTATGTACCGCTTTTCAGGTAGCAGCGATTGGGCCTCGTGACATATGTAAATCCGCCGCATTGGCTGTCCGACCCGCACTGCTGCATGCATTCCTGGTACGAACGCGCCGGCCAGTCATTTAGGTCATTGCCTAGAAAATCGCTGTTCATGAAGAGTTCCCATTCGGTGCTCAGGGTCAAGGCGGGCTGCGAAGGCTTTGCCTTGAAATAGAGGCCCGAAGTTCCGCCCGAGTAAGACTGCACGAAATCGTAGCCCGACTTCAGAAAGCAGCGGTTCGCTTCTTGGTTGTAGGTGAATGCACGGCAGGAGGCATGGCCGTCACACATTACCGAGCATCTTTCGGCATTGGATGCAGCCAAGCCTTTCGGCACGATATCTTGGCCCCAGAGATCAATGCCACTGAAAGACGCGTAGTACCAGGACTCGGAGTTGACGGGATCGGGGTATCCCGGAATCCGTTGGCGCGTGCCGGCAGTCGAAAGCGGATCTGACTGAGCGGAGCCAATTCCTTCGAACAGGCGGCAGATGTTAGTTGCAGAGGAGTGATCAAATCCAACGCAGCCCGAACGTTCTAGACAGATTTTCCGGCAGTCATCCAGAGGTCTCTCGAACCCCGCGCTGGTGGTCCCTTTCAATGCAGTCTCTGGATAGTCGAGAAATTCCCCGGGCTCCTGTGCAGATACTCTGGGCACAATTTCGGGCATCGCTAGCAAAAGGGACAGCAGCAGCGCGGCCGACGCGATCCTTGCCGCGAACGCGCTAAACCGATGACACCTCTGCTGCATACTCGCCTTCCCCTAAGCCCAAACCCCCGATGAAAACGCGGCCTGGTCAGGGATTGATCGACCCTTCGCAGTAGGTGGTGCGAAGGAAGTTTTCGTATGCGTTGGCGTGGTTCGAGCCGGAATCGCTGGATTCGAGACAGAGTGAGTTCAGGAGGCTGTTGGCTTTCGGATTGCCCTCGAGCGCAAGTTCGAAATAGGAACGCGCGGCTTTGTTGGCATCGATTCCGTCGACGCGATCCGGCGCAAACGTCCTTGGATCGTACCAGCGCGCCATTTCGAGTTTCGCATCCTGGTTGCCTCTCTGCGTGGCAAGATTGATAGCCTCCATGCCGACGCTCCGATCTCCACGTTTGAACGCCTCCTGGCTCAGGGCGAAGAGTTCATGACCATCCGTGTCCGTTTCCCTGAGCTTCGCCAGCCTGACTGCGAGTGGAGGATTTGTCGGACCGGGGCAATTCGGTACAAGGCTGCGCGTCTCCGAGGTCGAGCCACTCCCCGAACGGCAACCAACTACGCTCGTAAACAGGCGGCATTCGTTCTTTTCAGAGTGGTCAAAACCTTGGCACCCGGAACGGCCTTCGCAGAGTTGCCGACATGCTTCCAGTTTCATGGGAACCTGGGCGCTGGTGATCCCGTTCAGCACAGTGCCCGGATAGTTAAAAAGCTCGACGGGCGCGGCAGCATCCTGCGCGCCCGCCGACACGGCGGTGCAAAGGAGCATTGCCGCGGCCGCCACAGAAATACGGAGGGGCAGGGCACATAAAGCAAGATACTTCTCTAGGTTGCTCTTCCGCATGCTTCCATTCCTCCGAAGATTCCACAGGCGGCGGGTTGCCAGGCCTTGTCATTTGTCATTATTCTAAAGTCCCTTCGCAATAAGTGTTCACCAAGAACCCGTCAAAACCGGGACCTTGAGGAGAACTCGCGCTTTTCGCGCAGAGGGAACGAAGCAGTTCCTTGGCCCCCGTTTGACCCTCTATCGTCAGCTCGAAATAGGTCCTCGCAGCCTTGTTTGCGTCTGGCCGATCTGCTTTGGCGGGATTGAAGGAACCCGGATCGTACCAGCGCGCGACTTCGAGCTTTGCGTCCTTATTGCCCCTTTCCATCGCAAGATTGATCGCCTGCAAGCCGATCGCTGCGTTGCCTTTTTGGTATGCCTCGCCGCTCAGGGCGAACAGTTCAGCACCGCTACTGTCCGTCCGCTTCAGCCTCTCGAACTTCACGATCAAAGGCTCGGGCTTAGGTATTATCCAGTATCCTCCGACCGCCGACAGCAGCACCAACGGGATCAGAAGGTATAGGTACCGCCGCCTCTTCTTTGGCAGTTGCACAGGCGGAGTTCGGTCCTTCGGCTTCTCTTCCTCCTCCTGGGGCGGGTCGACGATCTTTTCTATGACATCGTCGGAGGGCTTCTTGATAGGCGTGAATTTCGGAGGGGGGGTCAGCCCTGCGCCCCAATTACCCGGGCGAGGGGTGATCGGCGGCCAGAAGGCGTTGCCCCATACGTCATGGCCGTCGACTTCGATCCTAACTTTGGTGTCCACCCTAATGTTGTCGCAGACCTCGGGCGAAACAGCCACCGTGGCCGAGTTCGCGGAACGGCTGACGACCACGGCTTCTATGGTCGCCGGGCTCGCCTGCCATCCGGCATCGCCAAGATACGGAGTGTCGGAGGTCTTGCGTGTTATCGTCAGGCGCAACTGCGGAGAGCTGCCCAATTGCTGCGGAAATTTTATCAGGGCATGCCAGAAGAGGCGCTCTTCGTCCTCTGTGACGTCGATCTTAACCTCCGTCATCGAACCGCCCCAGCCAACCCGGCAGGCTGCGTCGCCGACGCATCGAGCGCCTCCAGGATAGCCCTCAAGCGTTCGTTCTCCCCGACGTTGACTGTGACCCCTTCGCCTGAAAGGACATTGTCGGTGACCAGTTGGTTGAAGGCGTACATCCATTCCGAGAGGGCAAGGTAGGAAAAGTTCCGACGCTCCTTGCCAATCCCGTCGCAGTTGGAAACGTTCGGGCGGCGGGCAAACACCTTGACCTCACCGTCTTGGCCGTCAGGAGCCGATGGCCGCTTGTCCTCGGGCACCGCCTCGAAACCGAGCGTGCTGACGAAACGGTTTATGCGGCTCGTCGCCAGGAACCCTGCCTTCTCGAGCAGGATGGCAGGATTCTCGAGAGCTCCCGAGAGCTTGGCAAGGTCCTCGGCTATGCTCTCTTCGACCCCAGAGCGGCGCGCTGCGGCAGTCAGCTCCGCGATCAGCTCGCTTGCCAATTCCTGGCCAAGGCCAATGGCGAGCAATGCGCTGTCGTTTCTCGCAAGAGCAGAAAGCCCGTCCACCCAATGCCTCATCGCGGAGCGGGCGAGATAGGCTTCGCGCGCGGGCGCTTTCTGCGAAACAGACTGCGAGGACACCGCGGCAGTGGCCACCTTCGTTCTCCCAGGCAGATGAGGAGGTTGTCGGGGCCCTGTACGCCTTCTCGAGGTGGGGTCCGATTGGGTGCCTTCCTCCGGCGCGTTCTGGCGCTTGAGACGGTTGCCGTAATCGATGTGAAGATGTTCGGAAATTCCGCTTTGCGAAATCTGCAGCAACTTCATCGCGAGGCCGAACTGGTCCCGCTCCCATGCTTCGGTCAGGCCCCCAAGAATCCGGTCTGTTACCTCCCGGCGCTCGGCAAGGCGCGTATTGATGTCGCTGTCGACGAAATATGGCGCCAGAACGCGCCGGATTTCATTGACAATGATGCCAACGCGGCCGCGGATTTGCCCATATTTAATCTCGGGACGGCAGATTGCCGCAAGGTTCTCCGCCAGATAGCTTACGCCACCGTCGTTTAGTTTCAGAGCCTCGTCGAAAGCCCTGGCCGGTTCACGGAAGTGCTGATTGACTTCATCGACTTCGAGATAGGCTTCGCGCAGGGCGGCCACTTTCGCCACCTTGTCCGGCAAAATTGCGACCTCGTCACTGCCCTTGTACTTGATCAGGAACTCGGCCTTGAAATTCGGGTTCCGGAGCCAGAACGTGTTGTTGAACGGCCTCTTTGGTGTCCACTCGGACGGCCACTTGTGGGCCTTGCCGAAAAAACGCGTCAGCGAAGATCCCAACCGCGCGCCGAAACGATCCGCCAGACTCTGCCCTTCATCCCCTGCTCTTTCGTTGAAGTGCTTGTCGAACATAGTCAGCACCAGGAACAGCGCAGTCTCGGCGTTGGCCCGCTCTGCCGGAGTCGCGCCATGCGAAGTCTGGATCCAGTCGTCGATCATGTCAGGGAGCGTGGCGACGTCCTGGTTCGAGTCTTTGATGCAGAGCAGCATGCTGGAGAGTTCCTGCTCGGCCACGTATCGGTCAAACAGGAAGGCCACCTTGCCTCTGACGAAAAGGTCTTTAAGCCCGTGCGGGTTAAGCTCGAGGAAAGACTCGATCTCCACCTTCTGGCGGCTCCGCGCGCCGGGGAAGTCGAGGAGGTCCGTGTGTTCGAAAAACGGCCATGGCTGTTCAGAAATCGCGATGCGGAGTTCAGCGGCCAAGGCGGTAATGACCGGCTTCGGAAGCGAAATTGCGGAACCCTTCATCGGCTGGATGAGCAGTTCTTCCTGGCCAGGTTTTCCGAGACCGAGCAGTGTTTCGACGTCGATGATGCTGCGGTCCCTCGGAACGATCGCCTCGATCGGGCAGTAGGCCTCGTTGGGGAACCCGAGCTTCTCGAGCGCTTCGGCGAGTTCGAGGTAGATGTCGCTGAACGCCTGAACCCCGCCCCATAGCACGGAAAAGAGGTCGGCCCGCCCGGCAACGGAAAGCCGCGGCGCAAGTGTTGCCGCCTCTTCCCAGTACGCGCCGAGCGTCTCGATGTTCGGCATTCCAGCGAACTGCTTTTCGAAATATTCCTGGATGTCCCATACGTCCTCTTCGGTCATGCCTCCGGCTGGCGCTTTCGAAGCGGCCCGGCCGCGGGCTTCTTCCAATGCGGATACGACGGCATCTGGCGAGAGCGGCGCACGCTTTTTCGCGTCGCCATCAAGGAAGAAACTGTTGCCGAGAATTTTGGCGGCGTCGGCTTCGCTGAGCATTCGCAGGACGACCGGCGCGCCCGGAGGGCTCGGCTCTTCGCGAACCGAGAAACGGGTGACAAGCCCGGTGGACTCCCGATCCCCACCCGGATTGATCTCCCGGATGAAGTCGACCTCCCGACCGAGATCGCCAAAGCGGGCCATCAAGGGCGCGCTTCCATGGCGGGCCAGGACCGACACGAGATAGGACTTGCCGGCCTGGCTCGGGCCGAACACCCCGACGCACATCGGGCGGTCGATCGCCGCCATCGCCTTTCGGGTGGAGACGATCGTCTTTCTGAGCTGCTGCTCGGCTCCTCCGCGCGTGCTGCCAACCCGATCCGAGTTCGCAGCGGTTCCGATCCACGCAAGCCCATCCTGCGCCGATTTCAGCGCGGTGTCACAGGCTTTCTTCAATTCCTTACGCATGCTTAAACCGCCGTTTCACTGGATAGAGATTATTCCCGTGTCGAGCCAGTAACCGTCACCTGTCTCGACCGCTAGCGTGTCCAGCTTCAGCTCCATCAAACGCTTGACCGGAATGCCGTCGGCGTCTTCCGCGTCCTGGATCACGAATTCCTCGCGCGTCGCCTCGCTTGACAGAAGGGCGATCTCGCCCGTCTCGTCCCCTTCCGGAACCTGCACGTTGCGCCCGATAGTGACGCGGACTGGATTGTTTATGCTTCTCGACGAATGCATCTGAGCGGTCGTCAGCTTGTAGAGTGGCGTTGCCACCCAGCGCTCCAGCGGAAGTTGCCTGAAACCGAGGCGAGTCGGGCTGTGATAATCGAACTCTGCCTCGTCTGCAGAGGCAGTTGCGGCATCGAGGTCGACCTCCGAGAAAAGCAGCCTTTCGTCCGGTAGCGTCGCGTTCCCCTGGAGCCGCCCGATGTAGCGGGCGGTCGACTTCATCCTGAGGTACTTGGAATAGAGCGTGAAGTCGGTGAGCTGCCGTTCGGAGAGCGCGCACAGCATCGCTCCCACGACCGCGGTTGTCTTCGGATCGTTGATGTGCGTGTTGCTGAGGCCCCGGAAGGGATACCACGTGCCGACGCGATAGTCCTTGATCGGAATGACGCAGTCGGCGCGGACGGACATCTTGTTCACGAACAGGTTTATCATCTGCGGCAGGCGCATCGGCCGCCCGGTCAGCAGCACCACGTCCACGTCCAGATGGTTGATCGCTTCCGCGATGTTGTCGAACGCGCCGTCGAATATCGACAGGACGCACTCCTCGACCGCCAGAGGGTCTATCGCGATATCGCAGTCAGCGATATTGAAGTCGCCGGCTCCGAGCGCACCCATGTTTTCCTTGAGATAGCCGAGTATGCGCGCGGCCACGGGAATGTCGCCTCCGGACTCCATCGTCCAGCCCCCCATCTCGAAGAAGCTGCCGGCCTTGCGGATTTCCGTCTTGCGGCTTGTCGGCGGCATTGCTTCGCATTCAGAAAGGAGCCCGATTGCGATTGGCTGAAGGACCTGAAGCACGAATTGTCGGCGCAGGTGTTTTTCCTGCTCGGACATGTTCGGATTGTCTCCCGCGAAGCGGGCTTTTAGATAGTTCCGCGCATTTGGCAGGCCTGCCTGGGCGAGCCCTTGCTCGAGCTTCGGGATCACGACTCGTTCGATCACTGCCTTGAGGAGGTCGTCACCCGCGATGCGGAAGCCCTCTCTGAAGTTCTGGTCGGGAAAGATCGCAACGTTGTCGGTCTGGTAATAGGTCGTAACCATGAGGTCGCTTGTGCCGCCGCCCACGTCGACGCTGGCGATGCGCAGAGAGCGCTCCGGCTTCCCCTTGGATTTTGGCGGTGGAAGTGTCGATGGCCTGTCCCTGTCCTTGCCAAGCACGTCGAACAACGTCCTGATGGAGCCGCCCAGCTTGTGCACCGCCTCGCCATACAGATAGACGAGATGAACCGAACTCGCCTCGTCCCACGAGCAGTGAATTTTCGGACGCTCGCTGTTGATGCCGCCGCTGCCCCATTCTGACAGGGACCATAGCAGCTTGACTGCGGCTTCCGCGCGCGACCGGAGGATGCGCTGCTCCTGGACCGGAGTAGCGGACGGGATCGTGATGATGATCCTGCGGAGGCGGCGGGGAGAGTCCTTGAGTCTTCTTTCGCGACGCGCGCCGGGATTGTTCATCATGGAAATCGCCTGCGCGATGATCTCGACGAGCATGAACGTGAAGAAGGACGACCTCGAGAAGCAGAAGCGGCTCGCCGTCTGCATCTCGCTCTCCCTGACCCTCAACTTGAAATCGCGCCTGTCTTGCTCGATCTGTTCGATAACGTCGCCCCTGTCGTTTACGAAACGGTACATTGAGCGCTCGATCGGCGGCTCTGGCGAATTCGAACGGAACTTCCACTCCTGCAGAACAGGATCGGAACTCCACAGATACCGCTTTGGCGAAGAAAGCCCGGTCGCGGCCTCGGTGCCTTCCGACTCGCCGCGCAGGCGCGAGGCTTCGGGGCCAATGCGCAGCAGGCTTGGCCAGAAGAACGCCCGGGGCCGGCCAGACCGCCTTGCGATGTCCTCCGGGCCGAATTCCCCGGCTATCAGCTCGCACTGGCTCTCGAACGGATCGCGATAAACGAGCTCGGGCTTCGAAAGGTCCCGTAGCTCCAGGACAACGGAGTTGTTGAGGTCAACGTTCACGTCGTCCGGAAACGACTGGATCAGAAGTCCGCATGACCGCGAGTTTCCGATGTCCAGCACGAGGTCCACGTCGACCGGCTGAACGTTTCTGTTTTCGCTCACCGTATCGATGAGGGTGACGCGAATCGGCTTGATCGCGCTGGCGAGAAACTGGACGAAGGTCATGTACCGGGCGAGATGCTCGAACTGTTTACCCTCGAAGTCCTCTGGCCGAAGCTCCCGCCCTCTCCTCTGGAGCTTCTTGATCGCATAGAAAATGTCCTTCACCCAGTCGTCCAGCCACTTCTGCGCGTCCACAGGGCCTTGCCCGGGAAGTTCGACCTTGTGGGACAGGAATGAGATGATGTCCGGAATCTGGCTGACGAACCGAAAAGACTCCGTCCTCATCGCGTCTTCCGGACTGGGCGCCAGATAGGCGCGGTTCGGCTTCCGGGGGGCGAGCGAACTGTCGAACGCGAAGATCGCCCTATGCGTTCCCTTCCGGTCTCCGTAGGCCTTCCTGGTTTCGGTCACCCTTACACGGACCCAGTCGGTCGGGCCCTGCGCGTATATTTCGTTGCCCAGCGCGTCCTTTCCAGGTTCAATCTTGAAGAACGGCATCGGGACCCAACAGTCCAAAAAGGTCTCCAGCGCCTTCGCACTCGAGATAGGGTACTCTATGTCGTCTCCTTTGGGGGGGTAGGGCTGCTCGTCCGATTCGGGATCGTCGTCGTTCCAGTTCGGAAGCAGGCGGACCAACGTCTTTCCATCCGAACCCGTTTCGCCCGGCGACAGCCGTTCGATGAACGACCTCGACAGGCGCGGAGTCGCGTCGACGTCGAACCCGAACTCGACGAATTGGATGCCGCTGTCCGGAACCAGCGTAAAGCCGTCGCTGAAATCGGCGAGGTTGGTCAGCATGCGGTCGCCTCATCGGGCTTTGCCGGGGCAGGCGCTGTCATGGCGTGTCTAACCCCGTGGCTTTCAACAGCAGATTTTTTGTCTGGCGTATCGAGGCCGCCACCCGGTTGTTTTCTCAAGCACATGGTCCTTCGCCCTCTTCGGCCCAGCCTGCGCCACCCGACCGATGCGGGCCGCAGCCTCTGTCCCGTCTCCAACCCGAAGCGCATCTGGTCGAGCTGGGAACCAGAGCGGCCCCTTTGCTCAAGTTGACAACATTCGCCAGCATCCGTGTTTCCTGCATCCTTTGCACTGCCTCTTCAGACGATCTCCATAAATCCGCGTCAAGCGGGGCAACGTCATATCAGTGTCTATTGCTTGCAATCTGTAACACACATGGTAATTTCGTTTGTTTCAAAATTGCAATTAGGCAGAGTATCGCTGTAATTCCAAGTTAGGTGTTTCGCTGTCCCAATGACTCCATCTCCTTTTGCGGCTCCTCGCGTCACAGTATCATGACAAATTGTCTCTTTTCCATCAAGGCGAAACCTAAGATCAAAATGGATACTAATATCCCTGTTTTTAATCTTTGTAGACCATGGATTTACAGTGAAGTCGTAAGTGCCCTGTGGAATGTCGTCTTGCCACACGATGTTCTCGACGGGTTCAGAACTTATGTTTTTCTTCAGATTCCTGTTTGAATCGCGGTCTCTTACGCCATCGCCACAGATCCCAGGACCCGTGGCGCCTTTGTTGCCGCCAAGAATTCCTCCTGGGCAGGAGGCAATAAGGTCAAGGTCGTCCAGGGTTTGCCATGACAATGTCACCTGCAGCTTTCCGGTGTGCCCCTCTCCTAGGCTCTTGTCCATAGCCTTCGACTCCTTCGTCTGCGCCGGCTTGGGAATGCACGAAGTCAGGTGCCGCCGCAGTTGGACCTCGACCGCTGCTGCTTCCGTGATGAGTTGCTGCGTCCGCAGGCTGGCCTGGTCC
>NZ_JAMYOG010000043.1:0-11726 GCF_040319725.1 Mesorhizobium sp. M0894
AACTCGCAAGCCCGTTTCAAGAGCAGCCCGAATCTGATGTATGACGGCCTTCATCATCCGACAAGAATGAAGGGACGCTGAAGTGAAACTAAGCGGTCCTATAAGGCACAGTGCTGCCGCTGGCGCGCAACATCAGCGGCCAATTGCCGTTTCAGGGGCATAGGCGAGTTGTATAGCTGTTCGAGTCACTTGGCTGCAGCAGTATCTCGAAGTGGCGATCGCCCTAGCGGGCGTACTTCCGATGCTGGTGCCTGCCTTTCTTCGGCAGCCGGCTCACCTTCGGTCAACACAACACTCGGAAGCCGTTGGCGATGGCTGACGTCAGCTAACTGTTCAGGGTGCCCTGTCCGCCTAGCGTAGCCTACTGGAAGTCGTTTAGTTCGGCGCGATGGCAGACAGCGCGCAAGGTCGATCCGCATCGGGCATCCACTGCAAGAGAGCCAGATCATCGACCATGTGTGGAACTGGGCCCGTTCCAACTCCGGAAAGATGAAAGATCGATGAAATGAGCAGCACTACAAGGCAGCCGCTCGTCGCGGTGTCGACGAATGTTCGCCAGATTGAAGATGCTTCCTGGCACGCGGTGCAGCAGCGATATCTCGAAGCGGCCGTCGCCGCAGCTGGCGTATTATTCTGGCGGAGGCTTTCGCGCCAGGCGCGGTGGTCTCGACTGGCCTGATCTATACGTGGCGGCGGCAAGTTTTGGGGCAGGGAACCGACCCCGCGTTTGTCCCGGCCAAGCTTGTTGGCTTTCCGAACAATAGTGATGCGGCTGAGCCGGCGGTGTGCGTAGACTTCCCGAATGGGGTGAAGGTGAAGATTGGCGCCGCTGCGCCATCCGAGCTGGCGGCCGCGGTCATGCGAGCGCTCAAATGATCCCGATCAGTTCCGGGGTGCGGGTGTGGATCGCGAACGGTCACTGCGACATGCGCAAGGGCATGGGATTGGCGCTGCGGGGCAGGAAGGCCTCGGCCGCGATCCGCCTAACGGGCGATGTCTTTGTCTTTCGCGGGCGCAGCGGCCGTCTAATAACTGTGCGGTGCTCGATCCGATTATCAGACGGACCGCAGCCCATACGTTTGCCGCCGAGCGATTGCACGGGCGCCGACACGACGGTTCCGGCCTTGCTGCAAGAAAGACCGATACAGCCTGGAGTTGGGTTTATATCCGCGACGATCGACCATTCGGTGGCACGGCCGCACCGTCGGCGATGTTCTATTACTCGCGGGGTCGCGCGGGCGAGCACCCGCAGGCGCATCTCGCCGGCTATAGCGGCATTCTGCAGGCGGACCCCTATGGCGGGTATACCAAGCTCTACCTTCCGGATCGAAGGCCTGGCCGGATAACGGAAGCAGCCTGCTGGCTCCATGCGAGGCGGCCCATTTAACGATGGCCGACGTCGAGGCGAATGCGCGCCGAAGAGCGCAGAGCAAGAAGCCGGTCGTCTTATTGCCGATCGCTTTGGAAACGATGCAACGGATCGATGCCCTGTTCGACATCGAGCGCGAAATTAATGGTCAAAGCGCGGAGGCCGAAAGGCGGTTCGTCAGGATCGCAGCAAGCCACTGGTCCTGGATCTGGAAGCGTGGATGAAGGGTGAGCGCGCCAAGCTGTCGGGGACGATGATCTCGCCAAGGCCTTCGACTACCTGCTGAAACGCTGGTGAAACTGCTGTCCGCGATTTAGCGGAACGACTGTCCCGTTTTGCGATACGCAGTTACCCGATCTACTCTCTCAATTTCTCTCTCGTGTGGCTGACCGGACGCGTTGTTGTGCAGAATGACAGAGTGCTGCTTCCGCAACCCGGAAGGCTAGGGCCATGATGGTCATTTGGGGATTGACGCCTGGCGCTTCTGGAATGAGGCTACCATCGGCGACAAAGAGGTTTTCCACGCCACGCACCCGTCCGTAACTGTCGACCGCGCAAGCACTCCGATGCTCCCCAGGCGGGCAGCTCGAAAACAGATGTATGGTCATCAGATTTGTTGCCCGTTTTGGCAATGGCTTGTTCCAGAATTCATGCACTTGATCAACGCTCGTCCACCCTTCATGGCCGGATATGCCGGGGAACACCTTTCGTGCCCCGGCCGCAAACATGACTTGTCCAAGCCGGGTGAGAACCTGGCCCAAAGCAATCCAGTCCTGAAGGGCAAGTTCGAAACTGACAAGCGGCTCGTTAATACCAGGAAGGGGTCTTACCGACCCCACTCCGCGCGGCCGTATCATGCCGTAGTATGAGCCGCAAAACGGCCAGTCGCGCATCAGATCCCCGCGATTGGTCCAGTCTTCCGCGAGCGAGAGGCCAAAAATTGCGGGCGTGAACACTGATCCACCGATACGTTGATCCGGCATAAATTCGGTAATCGCCGCCAATGGAAGCTGCGACTGATGCGCGTCTACCGGGTCGTCAAACAGCGCCGTTGCCCTGATTGTCGGATGAAGACGCAGGGTATTGCCGATGTGTTCATGCTGGCCGGAGCGGCGCAAAAGTGCTGCTGTTTGAATTGCACCTGCGCAAACGAACACCATGTCGGCTTTTACACGCACTGGCATCGGTTGTCCGCTGCCATGGCGTGACAAGGCAACGACTTCCGCGGCGCGGCCTTTTTCAAATCGTATCTTGTCCACCCGCGTTTGCGCCAGCAGGCGCATTCCGCGAATTATCGCCTTTGGCAGAAGGGTCACTGCCATGGACTGCTTTGCGCCGTTCGGACAAACATAAGAACACCGGTTGGCGCCCTTGCAGCCACGTTGTCCCCGTTTCAGTTCCGACACTTTCCAGCCGAGCGCTTCGCCCCCCTGCCTCAGGATGTCGGTGGCACGTCCGAGCGGACCGGGGATCAGGCTCGCATTTATCGCCGTTTCTGCGCGCTCGTAATATGGCTCCAGTTGATCAGGCGTAAAATTCTCGATCTTGTTGCGCTTGCGCCATTGATCGATAAGATCGCTATCAACTCGCTGGGCAATAGCGCTGTTGATTTCTGTTCCTCCCCCCACGCAGCGACCCTCCGCATAACTAATCGGGGGCCGGCCAATCGCCGCTGCTATTCCTCCGCTGCGCCATGTAGACGAAAATGCGTCGCTTGCGGTAGGCGAAGCCGATGATGACGGAACGTGCTTACCTTCTTCAAGCATGACTACAGACAAGCCGGCCGCTGTCAGCACATCTGCCACGCTGGCACCGCCCGCACCGGAGCCGATAATCACCGCATCCGCTTGCAGATGCAGTGGGTTGCTCGGGCGAAAACTGCCTTTCATATTGAAGCCTTTAGTTCCGTGCAGTCCGCATGGACGACAGCTTTGCTGCGACAGGCGTCTGCTCGTAGAATGCAAGCAGCGTTATTGATCGGTAAAGGCGGACAACGGACCTGATGGGACCGGGCAATCTCTGCAGAAGAGCATAAAACCTGTCCGCGCGGAGCGCAATTACCAATGGACCGCCCGCGCCAGCTGAAATCAAAAAAATGCAAAGGCTTAGGAATATGGAAACGCTTCGCACAGGCAAACGAATATGAAAGGGTGCGCCTGCAATGGCTAGGGTAACGCTTGCTGCGACTTCAGTTACCGCAACTGGTCTTTCTTCTCCGTCGAGCAATGGCCACGAAGGTATAAGCGTTCCTACGATCACTCGATCGAATGGCATCTCACCCACCTCGAATTAGAGAAACAATACCGGCCAACACAAGGGCGACGCCAATCCACTTGTGCGGGTGGAATGGTTCTCCAAAAAGATAATGCGATGCGATCATCAGCATCGCAAACCCCGAGCCGGCCAAGATCGGGTAAGCAACTGATATCTCCATGGAGTCCAGACCCTTTGCAAATAAGATGACGTTGAGGCCATAAAATGCCAGTCCACCCATAAAGCCGATTGAGAGAAAATTATCGGCCAGCCCGGCATTAGCAGGCAGTGAGGTCCGGCTCCACTTTAGCAATAGATTGCCAATACAGGAATTCAGGCCTGCAGCAAGCACCCAGATCAGAGACGGCACCTTCATCCGGGAACCACCCGCAGCAAACAGGGCACAAATGCTAAGATTTTCTGTTTGATTGGAGACTTGTGGCGCGACAAGTTGCTTGTACAGAAGCACGCCTTGTTTGCCAAATATGAATCATAGCTATCGGTTATCATCCGGGAATTTGAGTAGTTCGGTTTAAAGCCAAGCTCTCTTTGAGCTTTCGAAATATCGAAATACATTGACTGCCCATACATTAGCAGATGGTAAGGGCCTAAGGGGGAGAGGCCGAGCGTACTTGCCAGATTCGCTGCTACGGTCGTCGGTCCCATCGGGATGGACTTGATTCGGCTTCCGGTTCCGGCATGGTCGATCACCGCCTGCAGAAGTTCACGCATTGTGCCAAATTCGGCAGCGCCGATATTGTACGTGGCAGATCCTTTTGCATTCGACGCTGCAATGCATGTCCAGGCCAAATCATCAGCGTGAACGAACTGATACTTGTTGTTCCCCCCAGCCAAAACTGGAATGTCGAGCCCCCGTTCAATCCAGTCAAACAGGATATGGACGGTGCCAAGGCGGCCATGGCCAAGAATGGTCCGAGGACGCACAATCGCTACATCCAGACCGTGACGTTCCATTGCTTCCCTGCAAATGACCTCTCCCGCGAGTTTCGCGCGCCCGTAATCCTCGCCAGGATTGGGTTGCGTATACTCTGTGACGGGATTCGATTTCGGCACGCCGAAGACAGCGCTCGATGAGGTATAGATCAACTTCTCGACGCCCGCCGCAGCCGACTCGTCAGCAATGATCTGGGTGCCATCCTTATTGACGGACCAGAACAAGTCTACATCTTTGGCCAAGGGAATTTGCGCAGCGTTGTGGAAAACCTTATTCACGCCGGAGACTGCTTGTTTGACCGCATTGCGGTCCAGAATCGTGCCTTTGATAATCTCCATATTTGGATGACTAAAGCTAGGGAGGTTCAGGTCCAACACGCGCACATGGGTCCCTTGCTCGAGCAACTGTTTGCTCAAGAATTGTCCGAAGTACCCTGATCCGCCGGTAACTAGAGCTGTATTCATTGTCTTTTACCTACATAATTTGATACCGGCTCGGGAACTACAGGTATCGTCCACAGGGTTACCCAGCGTGCTGATCATGGAGACGCACGGGGGTGGCCAACACGATGATTATTTATCGATCTAATCCTTACCGGAAATGCGTTCGCCACTAAATTGAGCATGTTTCGTGCCAAATGAAAAAAGAGATTTCCTCTCAGTATGATAGCTCCAGAACGTCGTTGTTAGATAACTGACATTGTTGAGTTACAAACAAACAGGGATGTGGATAGTTGCATTGGACCTACCACGGATTTTTATCCGGCGGCGACTAGTCTTACTGAGTCAGAAGGTCGCGGATGCGGGGGGATTCGCGTTGGTCGCGGCTTTGTTGGGTGCTGCTTCGTAATCAGAGAGCACCCCGCCATGCCCGGCTGGACAGCCGAGAGTGAAGCCGCGTTCGACGCCTATATCGACGCGTTGATCGGGGTGATCGGCCATGCTGACCGAGCTGAGCCGCTGAAGGATTATTGTGTCGGGCTTATTATTCCGTAGAGCGCTAGAGCGTGAGCCGTTGGCGGCCGTCAGGGCGCCGTCGCGGGTGTCGGCCAAGCATCAGTCTCTGCTGCATTCTGGGACAGGCCTCGTGGTCGGACTCGGCCTTGCTAGCGCGGGTTCGCGACTGGGTTCTCCACACATTGGGCAGCGTGGACCGATCTCGGGCGTAGATCATCGACGACACCGGCTTTCCCAAGGAGGGCACCAAGCACTCGGTGGCCGTAGCGCGCCAGTATTGCGGCCAGTTCGGCAAGCAGGACAACCGGCAGATTGCGGTCAGCCTATCGATCGCAAATGACGCAGCCTCGCTTCCGATCGCCTACGAATTGAATCTCCCGCACAGCTGGGCGGAGGATCCCGAGCAACGTAAGAAGGCCAAGATTCCGGCAGAGAACACGTTCCGGACCAAGCCGCAGATCGTGCTTGCGCAGATCAGGATGGCCAAGACCGAGGGCGTCGCGCCCATTGTCCGAGCTCGATCTGACCTATGTTGTCGGGTCGAGCCCACATTCAGCGTGTGGCGCCCAGGCGAGGGTCCGCTGCCGCCTAAGCTTTGGAGCGGAAGAGGCCGGCCGCCGTCTCGGGTCGGCCGAACCGACAATCACAAGCCAATCTCGGCCAAGGCGCCCTGGCCGAGGAGTTCGACGCCGGGACTTGGCGCACGATCGGCCAGCGTGAAGGAACCAACACCGAGCTCAATTTCCGCTTCGCCGCCGTGCGCTTGCGGCCGGCCTCCAGGGACTACAATCGGCCCGAGGCTCACGCCGAAGGGTGGCTCCTGATCGAGTGGCCTGAAGGCGAGGTCGAGCCGAGCAAGTATTGGCTCTTCACCTTGCCGGCCAACGCTACAATCACCCAGTTCGTCGACCCCGCCAAGCTGCGTTGGCGGATCGAGCGAGACTATCAGGAGCTCAAGCAGGAACTGGGACTGGGCCACTACGAAGTCCGAGGTTGGCGGGGCTTCCACCACCACGCGAGTCTCTGTATCGCCGCCTATGGCTTCCTGATCTCTCTGAGGGAGACTATTCCCCCCTTAACTCCAGCTCGCGCCCAGGGTCGCCAAATACCTGGTCTTCCAGACGGCTATCGACCCCGCGGATCCTCCGATCCGACCAGAGCGGCACGTCCCCACCTCGATCCCAACCCTGGGCGACGCCTGACTGTGCGCTGCCCAACCGTCTGCAACGATGTCCGTGCTGCATAAGGGCATTGGACAGTCCGCGTCAGCCTCGCAATTTATGACGCAGTAAGATTAACAACCGCGACAGGAACTTCACCACGGCAAGATGGCCCGTCGTGTCACGCAGATCGAGGAAAGCATGCGCCACCTGCAGCAGCTCGACAGCGCCCACCGACATGAACCGAGCGAGGCGATCACCACCAAGACGGCGCAGTTCAAGGAGAAAGATCAGCCGGTTGAGGCAGGAGATGGGCAGGCTCGCGGCGCTTGATGGACTGATGCGGCAGACGCCCGACCAGCAGATCTTCCTGGCCGACCCGACTCCCGCTCGATGGCACCAGCGGCCGGGGTTCCGGCGTGGTCGGCTGCAACGTGCAGGTCGCAGTCGAGACCGAGCACCGTCTGATCGTGACGAATGAGGTCACCACGTCGGCAACGACCGCGCACAGCTCGCGCCAATGGCGAAAGCTGCCCAGCAGACGCTCGGCGCCGAGGACCTCCACGTCATCGCCGACCGCGGCTACTTTGACGGCGACCAGATCAGGCAGTGCGTGGCGGCGGGCCCCACCGACTTCGCTCATGTGCCCGAGCGGGACGCCTGTCGCTGTGCGGCCGGCGCGATTCTGCCCTATCACTACAGCAACGTCGAGCACGGCATGGAACTGCATCGCTACTGGTCGACCGCCGCCTGCAGCATGAGCGCCGCAAGGTGCGCGCCAGCGAGGGCCCGAGAGAAACGAGGTGTTCGCAAGGGAATGGTCCAAACCCATTCCGCGCAGGCTGCTGTAGTCCAGCAGGGAAGAAAGCCTTGACAATCGGCACCGGCAACCCTGTTAGCGGCAGCTTGAAGTACACTCTTGGTGAGAGTTCGCTCACCAACCGACGCCATCAACTGCCGCCGCAGGTGAACGCCGATTGAGCCGAACCCACGCAGCGCCGCGACCGCCTGTTCTATCGTGTTTGCGTCGGGAGCAAGACGGAAGGCCATCCATGACGATCCAAAATTGCCTGGAAGCCGCGCCAATTGGTTGGTTCGACCAGCTGCCGAAGTTGTCTAGTGGGATCCGCATGCCTCGCCCCCCTGAGTCTTGAAACCTAGAGCTGCCGTCGTGCGGGGCATGGGCCCGCGGCGTTCCCACTCCCGGACAATTCCCCGGACAGCCCTGCCGTTTGCCTGGGGTCGCCTGCCCTTGTGGCTCTCCGGCGACATTATGTATTCCGGTCTCAGTTGAAGGCATCCGACATTCTGTCAGTTTTGTCGGTCCGCGAGACAGGCTTGCTTAGCAATTTCTTACTTTGGCTCTGGCCAACAGCTGAAAACAGCTGGAAAAATGTTTCTTCGCCTCGTGGCGGCTAGTTGGCACGATTTTTGAGCCCCTTGTCGCGAAGGCGGCAGCAGGTGCCGACCGGCGCGCCGCCGATGACCGTCTGGCCCTATACGGAGGAACTGTCATGAACACTCTCGATCAGCAGACGGCATTGGAGCTAGCGGCACGAAAGCGCATCAAGGATTCTCATGCCCTTGAGGGCGACGTCAGTCGCTTGACCAACTTCTATCGCGAATGGGCCAGATCCTACGAGTTGGATGTCGGCCGTGACGGGTATTGCGGGCCGATGATCGTGGCGGAACTGACGGGTGCTGTGCAGACGGCCTATTTGACGAGGCAGCGAGCAGCAATCGCAATCCTGGACGCCGGCTGCGGAACGGGCCTCGTCGGCGTGGAACTGGAACTTCTCGGCTTCCGGTTGATCGACGGGATCGACCTCTCCGAAGAGATGGCCGAACAGGCCCGGCAAACCCGCGTCTACCGCCATGTCCAAGGCAACGTCGACCTTAACGGGCCGCTGTCCGACTACTCCAGCGCGAGCTATGACATCACGGTCTGCTGCGGCGTCTTCACGCTCGGGCATGTCCGACCGGAGGGGCTGCGCGAACTGGCTCGCGTCACGCGCCCAAACGGATTCATCATCGCAAGCACCCGCAAGAGCTATGCGGAGACTGCATCCTTTGAAGACGAGGTGCGGCGTCTGGAGGATGCGGGCATCCTTGTGCCGGCACAGCGTCTAAACGACGCCAGATACGTCGCCGAGGAGGACGCGCACTACTGGGTTTTCCAGGTGCTCGAGAAGGCCAGCGCACTAACGGAGGAGCGGCCATGATCACGCTGCCACAAATCTCGCTGGCGAAGCTGGCAGCCGATGCAAGGCGACAACGAAGAGCGGGAGTGTCTACGCATGCTCTGCCAAAGGTTCGGTTTATTGAGCACGGCACCTCGAAAAGAACCTATCCAAGCTTCCCTACGTTCTTCACGCTGCCAGTCAAATAAGAAAAGGTGTACTCATGTCTAAGAAAGTCGTGGTCAGACTGGACGACAAGCTGCGCGCGAAACGAGAAAGCTTTGACAAGATCCCCCTGGTTGATATAGCGCCGCTTCTCGATCGCAGCAACAAACAGATGGTGGCCAAGGAGATACGTTGGGCCTTGTCGAACACTGGGTTCATGTATGTGAAGAACCACGGTATTCCCCAAGGCTTGGTGGATTCGGTACTCGATGTGAGCCGTCGGTTCTTTGATCTACCCATTTCGCAGAAGATGACATTGCATGTTAGCAAATCCGATGTGGCCCTTCGCGGATACATTGAGCCGTTCGGCGAGAACACCGATCCGGGCAAAACGAAAGACCTGAAGGAGTGCTTTGACATCGGACCTGAACGTTCGGCGCTGGAAGGTCCGTTCTTTGGCCCCAACCAGTGGCCCTCAAGTCTGCCCGAGTTTCGGGAACTGACATATGGATACCATCAAAAGATGGCGGACCTCGCGAAAAAACTCTTGCAGGGCATTGCGCTCAGTCTGGACCTGTCGGAAAGCTATTTTGAAAGCCTCATGCGGCAACCTATCAGCATTCAGCGCCTGCTTCATTACCCGCCGCAGAGTGGCCATATTGGCGAAGAGATTATCGGTATCGGCGCCCACACGGATTACGGCAATCTGACCATCCTGGCGCAGGACGACGTGGGTGGCCTTCAGGTCATGAACCGAGATGGCGTTTGGGTCGAGGGCATTCCAATCCACGGCACATTCGTAATCAACATTGGCGATCTTATTCAGCGGCTCACCAATGATGTCTACCTGGCGAACTTGCACCGCGTGGTGAATAGCTCGGGACGCGAGCGATACTCAATCCCCTTCTTTATCGACGCTGATTTCGATGCGATCATCGAACCATTGCCCTCATGTATTACGGACAGCAACCCGCTTCGCTACAACCGGGTGACGTGCGGCGAGCACAAATTTGGGCGTTTCGCAGCAAGTTACGCTCACTTGGCCAAAGCGCGATGAGAGCGGACAGGCAGTTAAGGTCATCCTGCACCAGTTTAAAGTGATCCAGAAGTTCCCGTCACGAATGCGGGGCGATCGCGTGGCCCTAAATTTGTGGCGTCGCGCGGCTTTGCCGAGCCGCTGTGGCGACAATCCCGTTTGAGAGTCCCCGGCATTAGCCTTTGAACTGCGGTTGGGCGCTGTACCGCTAGGACATCGATCTAAGCCTCTCCAGGCTGGCGCGCCAAATCGAAGCCTGTGCCGCGGTGTTCGCGCCGATCGAGGCGCATGTGCTTGCTCCCAAGCGTCTGCTGCTGACGGCAGCGCCGGACCGATGCTGACGGGCGGCAAGGCCGATAACGGCCGCTGCCAGGCCCATATCGCGTATCCGAATTTCTCCCTATCAGGATTGTGTCGTGGCACCCCCCGCTTCGGCACGAAACGATGGCGACTATATCCCCGATAGACCTCATAGCCCAACACGGCCGGATTCCGCACCGTCAACGGGACGGTCCCGCGCACGTTTATTCACAAACCTTGGACAAGAATGTCGGAAAACCGACGAACAAGGTTGCGGGGGCGGCCGTCGGTATGGGAATGGTGCAACTAATTCGGTGCGCCAGCTCGGCACGCAACTTGCCCGGTTCCCGGCGGAGGGCCGCACTCCCTTCTAAAGGTTAGTGATATTGATCAGAATGACAGCGGTGTTTTAGGGCTAGAGGACGAATGGATACCCTTCGCGACTCCCGAACTGATTGGCTTCTTCAATGGTTCCGCAGTATTACGACCTCCCGTCACTGACTGCCCTCACGGCGTTCGAGGCCTCGGCACGCCATCTCTCATTCGAGATTGCGGCTTCCGAGCTGGGCATGACATCGGGAGAAATTAGTCGGCAGATCAAGGCCATCGAGGGCGACATTGGTGTTCCGCTGTTTGTGAGGCGAGGAACCGAACTGATGCTTACCAGCGCTGGCCAAGACATCTACAGCGTGCTGGCAAGCAGCCTTGCTAAGGCGTCCAATGTCGTCAGGGCCATTAAGCGCGATCGTCCCCGGAACGTCACGGTATATCCAGCGATGCATTTACATCGACGTGATTGATGTCGCGCATGCTGCGATATGGAGCGCGGTGATCGGCCCGACGCGGGGCGCGCTCATCAGCCGCCGACAGACTTGCTCCTTGCGGGCCATGTCGAGAACCTGCTTTGTCAGTACCCGAACGCGCAACATCGTGGCTGCTACGATCGCCAGGAGCGGCTCGACCAGCGCCATGACGATATTGTCAGCACCAATGAGCTCGCGCACGCGATCGGCAAAGGCTGCACGGCTGGCCTGCTGCCAATGCCGCTCGAATTTTCCCCAAAAGTGCCGAAGTAAAATTCCCCAGTTTCGCCGCTCAGGCTGTTGCGGAAGGGTGTCCATTTTTCGGCGGCCGGCCGCGCGGTCGTGATGGTGCGTTGAGCGTCGGCGGCGTGATGGAGGCTTTTGATCGCAGGTGTTCGGGCATGAGCTCGGCGTGTTGTCGGAGCCGATAGCTCGATCCTTCGATCTGGACGACGACCGCATGATGAAGCAGGCGATCGAGAAGTGCGGTTGCGACGACAGGATCGCCGAAGACCTCGCCCCATTCGGCGAAGCCGCGGTTTGAGGTGA
>NZ_JAMYOG010000044.1:0-9921 GCF_040319725.1 Mesorhizobium sp. M0894
TCGTCGATCCGGTCAAGGTTGTGCGCACGGCTCTGCAGGACGCGGCCTCGGTCGCCGGCCTGCTGGTCACCACCGAAGCCATGATCGCGGAGGCTCCGAAGAAGGAGTCGGTTGGCGGCGGCATGCCGGCTGGTATGCCCGGCGGTGGCATGGGCGGCATGGGCGGTATGGATTTCTAATCCAGCCCTCTATCAACCTACAGCGGAAAGGGCGGCAGCAATGCCGCCCTTTTTTGTGTGCCGAGCATGATCGACAGCTTTAGACGTGCAAGTCCTCTACCCAGCCTGATGGCAGCGAAGCGCAACGGCGTCGTCGTGAGACGGGGTCTGGCCGTGTCCTTTCGTTCAGCCGCTGGTCGAAACTCGTGCTGCCTTCCGCCGTGCCGTCGATCTTTACAGGGCTGCGAGAAGGCCTTGCCAACGGCTGGCAGACCCTGGTTGCGGTAGAACTCATCGCATCGTTCGAAAGGCTCCGATACCTGATCGCCTATGGTCGTCAGCTCTTTCAATTGGAACTCGTTCTTTCGGCCATGATCGTGGTCGGCCTGACCGGATTGGGACCCACGGCCTGCTCACGCTTGCCTAAAACCATCTGCAACGCTGGCGTCCGGAGACCCAGATGAGCCTGATCACGATTACAGGTCTGGATAGGCTGTCGCACGGCGCTTCCATCGCACCGCCGCCCTTCCGCTTCATCGGCCGACATCTGCGGCCGCTTGCGGAGCCGATGGCGCTGCTCGCGATTTTGGGAGTTGCTCGCCCATGCCGGCGCTGCTGACCCACGTTTCTACCGCGGCTGGAAGAGGTGGCGGCCGCGGCATTGGATCAGCGTGCCGTCCGCCTCCTCTGGCTGATCAAAATGTCTGCACCCATTTGGCAATGGCCGCTTCGCGCAAAAGTTTTCCCCCGTGAGCCGACTTTCCGAATTGGCTTAACTTCCAAATCTGTGGCTTTGCCTGCATTGCGGAGCGCGGAGTTCCGACCACTCGCCCAAGGGTATGCCATGGCGTTTCGTCTCTTTGTTCCGATCCTTGCCGGTGCAACGCTGCGCGAGCGGCTGCTCGCCTGCATCGGGGCCATGATCGGCATCGCATTGACTGGCGTGATCAGTGCGCTGGCGAACGGGTCTGGCCCACATGTCGCACTGCTGGTTGCTCCAATGGGAGCATCGGCCGTGCTGCTCTTTGCCGTGCCTTCAAGCCCGCTGGCGCAACCTTGGTCAATTATCGGTGGCAATACGATTTCGGCGCTGGTCGGGGTGATCGTGGCGCATTTCGTGCATGAACCCGTCCTTGCTACCGGTATTGCGGTGGCGCTGGCGATCGCCACCATGTCGTTCACGCGCTGCCTGCATCCGCCGGGTGGCGCCGCCGCCTTAACTGCGGTGTTCGGCGGACCGGCCGTCTTCAGCTCGGGCTTGCTGTTTCCCTTCGTTCCGGTAGCGCTGAACTCGATCGTGCTGGTCGCACTCGGCTACGGCATCCATAAACTGTCGCGGCGCAACTATCCGCATGTGGCGGCTCCCGCCCTTAAAAGCGCGCATGGAACCATCGATCCGCCGGCGCGGGAGCGGGTCGGCTTCCAGCCCGAGGATATCGATGCCGCGCTCGGCGCGCTGGAGGAAACCTTCGATATCGACCGCAACGATCTTGAGCGGCTGCTACGGCAGGTCGAGTTGCAGGCGATGGTGCGCTCCCACCGGACCCTGCTGTGCGAGGACATCATGTCGCGCGATGTGATTTCGGTCGATGAACATGCGCCTGCCGACCAGGCGCGTCACTTGCTGCTCGATCACAACATCCGGACGCTGCCGGTGACCGACGCCGAGGGCGGGCTGGTCGGTGTAGTTGGCCTGCGCGAGCTGACGAAGGCGACCGACGCGGTGAGGGCTGTGATGTCGAAGGCTGGCACCGCCTCTCCCGATACGCCGGCCATGAGCCTGCTGCCGGTGCTCACCGACGGCCGCAGCCATGCCGTGGTCATCGTCGATGCCGAGCGACGCATTATTGGGCTGATCACCCAGACCGACCTGCTGGCAGCGGCAGCGCGCGAGCACATGGCGGACACAACGCTGGCAGCGGCATAAAATAGGGATCCGGACTTGCTCAATCCGGGAACCCGATGGGGCGCCAATAGGATAGCAGTATGGCGGCCGCCCGACGCTCTCCGGCATCTCCTTCGAGGCGAGCAATGCATCGCCGTCTAGGCAAGGCGAATGCTCCGGACTTCCCAGCCTTTCTTGCCTTGCCCGCCTTCGACAAACACCTTCTGTCCCGCCACCAGCACGCTGAGCCCTGAGCGCGTCAGGGCGCTGGCATGAACGAAGACGTCCTTCTCACCGTTGTCAGGAGCAATGAAGCCGCAGCCCTTTTCGGGTTTGTACCACTTGACCGTGCCCCGCTCTCCAGCTGCGCACCGGTTTCAACGAAGGTCCCTCCAGCGACGCGCGTATGTGACGGAGTTTTCGAGCGGTGGTCGCCGATCTCCAGCACCTGCGCGACTTGATGACCTTTTGGACTTTTTTCGACCGTGATCTTGAGAGGCGTCCCCACGGCAACATCCCGGCTTCCGGCCGCCTCTAACACTCGCACGTGCAGATAGGCCTCCGTGCCGTCCGACAGTTTGACGAAGCCAAAACCCTTGCTGACTGTGAACCACAATACCTCCGCATCGACAGGATCTGCCGTCACGGGCGGCGGGCGCTGAAAATAGCTTGGCTCGGAAGTCCGTTCCGAAAAGGAAACGGGGTCATCGTCATAGCGATGCCAGCGTGGCTCGCGATGGTCTCGATATTTGCCCATGATCATCTCGAGTGGCATGGATGGCGCACTGCGCTACCGTCAAGATAATCTCAATCGGGCGACGCGTTTATGTCAAAAAGGCCGTGAAGGCCGCAGCTGTGCCCGGCCTATCGGCCGAACCCTTTGAAACTAGGTTCATTTCCCCTGAAACAATAGTGCCGGCGAGTCGATTTACTGACTCGCATAGGTTGTGTTGGAGTGCGAGTGCGATGATGCTGGCGCGGGCGCACTGCAAGGGCTTTATCAGGCATTGCGGAAAGCCTGCTCCGGGTTTCTTCAAACCGAACCGAACGGCGGGTCGACGACCATTTGCGCCGGCTCCAGGAGCGCAGGCCTGACCGTGCATGATCATCATCTCCAGCGTCACGCCCAGCGTCGACGCCAAACTGTGGAGAACCATGCCGCGCTGTCGCCGACGAGAACAACGTCGGAATGTCGTCGACGAGCTTTGAATCGGCGCACTCAATGGGCCTCCTTCCCCAAGCACGGATGTCGCGTTGGCACTTTTTGTGCAGCTGCGAAGAGCTAAAATCGCCACGACAGGTGGTGTTGACGCGCCGACAATTATCAGACAAAAACGGAATTCAATCGGTTCAGCCGCCTACGCGGCAGGGCTCTGCTCAACGACGTCGGGGACCATGGACGATCGCGCAAAAGGGATTAGGAAAGGCGGAGCTGGAGGCAAGGCCAACGACGTCAATGCGGACTTGATCGCCGTTGTGGTCGCCATGGACAGCAGCGCCCCCTGCGTTCTGACCATCCCGCAGGCAAACGCCCTGCCCTCCGGCCCGTTCGAGCTTGCTCACCGTTCGCTGCAGTCGGGCCTCAGGGGATGGGTGGAACAACAGACCGGCCAGCCGCTCGGCTATATCGAACAGCTCTACACCTTCGCCGATCGCGACAGGGTTGGCGCTGACGACCGCGTGGTCTCTATCAGCTATCTGGCGCTCACACACCAAGACGAAGCTGGCGACCCGGCCGGGCGACACTGGGGAAGCTGGTACGACTATTTCCCGTGGGAGGATCACCGCTCCGGCACACCGGCGGTCGTGTTGGACGAATTGCGGCCGCGCCTGATGGAATGGGCGGATGGCACTGACGACGGTACGACACGCCTCGACCGACGACGGCGGGCGGCGATCGCCTTCGGCTTTGACGACCGCCATTGGAACGAGGAACTCGCGCTTCAACGTTATGAGCTGCTCTACGAAGCCGCCCTGGTGGAGGAAGCAATACGCGCCGGACATTCCGCTGCGCCCACCTCGGTCTCGGGCAGATCGATGATCGCCGATCATCGTCGCATCCTGGCGACCGGCATTGCGCGGCTGCGCTCCAAGATCAAATACCGGCCGGTCGTATTCGAACTGATGCCGCCGGTCTTCACGCTTTTGCAGCTGCAGCGCACCGTGGAGGCGCTTGCCGGCAGGCTCGTACGAAAGCCGAACTTTCGCCGGCTAATCGAGCAGCAGGAGCTGGTCGAGGAAACCGGTGAGACAACCGCGGAAACCGGCGGCCGGCCGGCGCAACTTTATCGCTTCCGTCACGCCGTTCTCGACGAGAGGGTGATAGCCGGAACAAAATTGCCGCTCTCGCGGGCTTGACCCGCCTTGCGCCAGCAGCCCTGACGATGTCGCGGACGGCTTGGCCCTTGTGAGAACCGGGATTGTCGAGAATGACGATGTCGCCCGGCTTCAGTGTTTTGTTGAGTTCGGTTTCGACATAGACGCGAAAGGCCTGCGTATTGATGGGTCCGTCAATGACCCAAGGCGCCTCCACCCGATCCTGCCGCAGCGCGGTGATGAAGGTCATCGTCTTCCAATGGCCATATGGTGCGTGGGCCATCAGCCGCTTGCCGCGCACACCCCAGCCGCGCAACGGCGCCATGTTGGTCTTGACCCATGTTTCATCCAGGAAGACCAGCCGCGTAGGGTCAATGCGGGTCTGTGTCGATCGCCGAGATCCGGCGCGGCGCTGCCCTCATGGACAAAGGTCGGAAACGTGACGCACTGGCCGAATGGCTCGCCCGGCACCTGCCGCAGCGCTTGGAGTCGAGAGTCCTGCCGGTGGACGAACTGGTTGCCTTGGCCTGGGGCGACCTGACGGGCCTTGCGAAGCGGCGTGGCCGCGGTCTGTCATCGATGGACGGGCTGATCGCAGCCACCGCGATCTCCTGACCCATCACATGGCGGGGATCTTCATGCGCTGACGGCGAAACACCCAGATATCCCGCACCTACCACGATCAATATGGAAACGCCTCGGTGGCAGCCACGAGGTCGATGTCATTGAAGATGAGATGAAATAGGCGGATCAGCTCTGCTTTTCGCATCCTTGACGCGCGCTTCATGACAGGCCTCGGCCAAGGGCCTCGAGTTTAGCTTCCGGTTGGATGCTTGCCCTCACCTGGGGCTATGCTTACGGCCATCCCGATCGAGAAAAGCATCGAACGCGGCAGCGACAGCACGAATCACAAAGCGATGCTCCCGCCGTACGCGGACAAAACCGTTTTCGAAGTCCACTATCCCGTCCTCGGCCAGCATCGCCAAGCGTTCAGCTGAATCGAGAAGACGGATCGGATCAGATCCGTGGGCGGCACAGATTGCCTGCACATCGGCCTCGAGATCGCACATTAGTTGCTCGATAATTGCGGCTCGCACGCGGTCGTCGTCGGTGAGGCGATAGCCCTTTGACGTCGCCAGACGGCCAGCTGCGATATGCTGGATGTAGGAATCCCGTGTAACTTCGTTTTGAACGTACCCTTGGCCGATGCGGCCGATAGCCGACGCTCCGAAACCGATCAGGGTTCTGCAGGTGTCGGCCGAGTAGCCCAACGAGTTACGCCGCAGGCGACCGGTTTTCTGTGCCAGCGCGAGCTCGTCGTCCGGCAAGGCGAAATGGTCGAGCCCGATCTCTCGGTAGCCGGCGGCAATCAGCGTCACGGCCACAGCCGCATGCTGTTCAGCGCGGGCAGCGCTGTCCGGCAGAAATTCCTCCTCGATGAGGCGCTGATTCTTTATCTGGGATGGAATGTGCGAGTACCCGAACACCGCAAGCCGGTCGGGGCGCATGGCGACCACCGCCCTCGCTGTCTCGACGCACGATTGCACCGTTTGATGCGGGAGACCAAAGATGAGATCGAAGTTGATGCGGCTCACGCCGTGCCGACGCAGCATTTCCACGGCAGCCGACGTCTGGGCCTCGCTCTGGATCCGGTTGATCGCTTTTTGAACGATTGGATCGAAGCTCTGCACGCCGAGGCTCGCGCGGTTCACGCCGGCCGCTCCTAAGGCCTCGGCCATCTCGACCGTGAACGTGCGTGGATCGATCTCGATGGCGACCGTAGCTGTTTTCGACAGAGCGAAGCGGCGTCGCAGGAACTCTATCAGAGCGAGGAACTCGGGTGGTCCTATGAGAGACGGGGTTCCGCCGCCGAAATGTATGTCGCTCACGGGCAACGTCTGCGGCACTCGCTCCGCAACCAGACGAATCTCTTCACGCAGGGTCGCCAGATAGTTGAGGATCGGCGCATCATGGCGGGTGATGGTGGTGGGAAAGCCGCAATACCAGCACGCTGATCGGCAGAACGGAACGTGCAGATAGAGTGACACCGGACCGTCAGCCGGCAGGTTCTTGAGCCATTCCTCATAAGCCTCGGCGCCGACCGCCCCAGAGAACTCCGACACAGTCGGATAGATAGTGTACCAAGGCAGCCGGGCCTCTCGATATTTCGTGGTCTGCAACAGTTACCGTCCCATGCTGATAACCACCAACCTTACCGCTGCGCTCGCCTGTGTCTTTGCGCTATGTCAGTCCGTTCCGCTTTGGGCTCGAAACTTGTATTTCGCAGCAATAGCGGCCGTTCAATCTTGGCTGGACGGTCAGCGACTGGCCATGGCTGTTCCCGCCGCGACCCTCACGCGTACCGTTTGGTTCCACCATCCCTTCCCTTCAGCCAGCGCCTGGTCGCGTAGATTCTGCTGAGCGGCTGCCGCATCCAACGAGATAACACCGCGTTGGGACCAGACTTTGCTCGCCAGCTAGCGCAGCCCCATGGTGATCTCTGGCATCTCGATGAGCTCGTTTTGTGAATTGCTGGCAAGAAGCATTAGCTGTGGCGCGCCGTCTATCAGGACGAGAGCCTGCTCGACGCGACCGTCAGGTCCGCCGCAATGCCAAGGCTGGCGCGCCTACTGACTCCGTGGTGAAGGCAAGGCTGCGCGTTCAGCGCGTGATTACCGACCATCGCGCTCGCCAAAATGACTGCGTCGTACCGAGCGGCGCCCGCCGCATGATGTCTCAACGTCGGGGCTCACAGCAAACAAAGCTGTCGCCATTGAACGAAACTGTCGCGAAGCGAACAGACGAACCGTAGCCGAAACGTTTGCCGTTCGTGCTTGGATTGATCCGCAAGGCAGAAAGGAAGGAAGAGCCAAGCAAGGTCCGCCGGCACACTTGAGCTTCAAGCCGCAGCTGCGTCGTCAGGATGGCACGTCATTTGCAATAGAAGCCTTTGTGACGGCCCGCCCACAACTAGCGGAGATGACCGGTGATGGTTTGTACAGCAATGTTGAATGGCGTCGTTTCGGAAATAATTATATTTGTAATAACAATTGCATATCTGTAACAATAATACCCAATAGTATTCTCAATTTCTCATGAACATCTGGCATGACGAGAGCATCAAAACTGCTCAAAAATTCACTCAATGCGCATCGTTATCGACTGGTTCCTTAGCAAAAATTCATTCACTGACGTCCATCCCTTTTACTCTTTGAACGGAGATCAACAATGAACATTAGGAGCCTCCTCCTCGGCTCAACTGCGGCACTGATTGCCGTTTCCGACGCTCGCGCCGTGACCGCCGTTGCCGAGCCTGACCCGACTGAGTACGTTAAAATCTGCGACGTTTACGGCTCGGGCTACGTCTACATTTCAGGCACTGAGACCTGCCTGCGCATCGGCGGCTATGTCCGTTACGACATCGGCTTGCGCCATGTCGGATTGTTTGACCACGCAAGAACCTCCGATGTGAGGACTGGTGAGCATCAGGACACATGGCAAAACAACACGCGCTTCACATTGAAAACTTGGACCGGCCAGGAGACCGAACTCGGCACGTTGAAGACCTACACCGAAACCCGCATGAACTTCGGTAACCGCCACACTTCGGTTTCGGACAGTTCTCGGTCCTATGCCTTCAACGGAGACAGCACCTTGACTTTCGCCTGGATTCAGCTTGGTGGCCTCCGAGTTGGTAAGGACTGGTCGGCCTTCGACATGTTTATTGGCGGCGCGGTTGACGTACTCAACCAGACGCCGGTTCCGTACGGCGCTTTCGATACCAATGTGGTTCAGTACTACTTCGACGCCGGGAACGGCTTTTCGGCCGTGGTTTCGCTCGAAGAAGGCTCGGGCGTGGTCGGCACAATCGACAGCTACTCTCCGCACGTAGTCGGCGGCTTGAAATACACACATGGCTGGGGCGCGATCACCGGCGTTGCCGCTTATGATAGCAACTACGAATCGGTGGCCGCCAAGGTCCGTGTCGACATCAATGTCACCAACGAACTGTTGCTGTTCGGAATGCTCGGCTACGGTTCCAACGGCAAGCTCAACGACGACTCCACGAACGCCATCGACGCTCATGGTCGCGGCTTCTATAAGAGTTGGGGTGGGAACTGGGCTTTCTGGGCTGGCGCCACTTACAAGCTCAACGAGACAACTTCGTTCAACCTTCAGCTCTCCGGTGATCAGCTCAAGAACCATGGTGTCGCTGCAAACGTCGCCTATGCGTTTCTTCCAGATTTCACAGTTACGGCGGAACTCGACTATAGCCGCTACGGCAACTTCGCCGTCGGCAAGGTGGACGCTTCCAACGTGAACTGGACCAACGCCAACAAGAAGAGCGGTGTCGCCGGAATCCTGCGTTTCGAACGCTCATTCTAACGCGATTAAAGGGTTGAGTTCCGGTTGAGCGGACCAATCCCGCAACACTCCAACGTCGCATGAAGCTATACGAGATCGGAGCCTCGATCTCGGGGCCGGACGATGTTTCATATCAGATCTGGTCCGGATGATCGCGCAGGCGATATTCATCGCTCGATTATGTGTTTTGATCCGCAGCTCTTTCATTTCCACATCCCTTCCGCCCGCGTGACGGACCCTGCCATCCAGCAGTACCCGGCCGGGTTTTGCGAACTCGAAGGCCCAGTCGGGTGAGGAGGTGTTCAACTTGTTGATCGATTGTGGGGTGTGGCCCGATGCACTTGAAAATCGCAAATGGATCGCCTCCGTTCAGCCATCCCCGCGGAAATTCGGGCGCGAGAGAACAAGCTCCAGAGCATAAGCGAGGCTGATCGAGGAACAGACGATTCTCAGGCAACGCTCCATCCGATCTTGCGCCTGGCCGAGACGATCGCCCGACGATCAGCCGCGGCCAGAACGCGCTTGACAAACCGGAGCCGTCCCGTCCAACCTCACGCATTCACCAGGGGAGTCCCGGCAAGGGGCTGAGATACTGCTGGCTTTCGCGGCGCAGTGACCCGTTGAACCTGATCCAGTTCATACTGGCGTAGGGACGGTGCAAGCGCTTTGCGGGAGTTCACGCCCGAGGTCCTGTTCGAGCAGGTCGACCAAAGCGTCTTTTCATCCTTCCGGCACAGAACTGGGTCTCCAATGCATGAGCAAAGGAGCCTCAAGATGAATGCCCTCACCCCCGCCGTCTCGACGGGCCCACTGCCCGCCTCACGCAAAATCCACAAGCCCGGTGCCATCCACCCGCAGATCAGGGTGCCGATGCGCGAAATCTCCGTCCATCCGACGGCCGGCGAGCCGCCCGTCACCGTCTACGATCCGTCTGGCCCCTATACAGACCCGACTGTCGAAACCAGCATCGAAAAAGGCCTCGCACGGCTTCGCCACGAATGGATTACGGCGCGCGGCGATGTCGAGGCCTATGACGGCCGCCATGTCCGGCCGGAGGACAACGGCTTCGCGACGGGCGAACGGCTGACGCCGGAATTTCCCATTCGCCACCGACCGCTCAGAGCCAAAGCAGGCAAGGCGGTGACGCAGCTTGCCTATGCGCGCGCCGGCATCATCACACCCGAAATGGAGTTCGTC
>NZ_JAMYOG010000045.1:0-6837 GCF_040319725.1 Mesorhizobium sp. M0894
GCGCGCTCCGGAAGACCGGCGACAGCGCTAAACTGGGGAAGATTCAAACGGCACTTCTGGGGAGTATTGAGCCGGCATCGACACTCGTGACGACGGCGGCATCCGCTTAGCACACGAGCAGAGCAGATGCTAAGCCGAGCACTGCGGTGGTGTACCAGGAAGCTGCAATGCTTCCTAAGGTCTGTGGCGAGATATCGGATCGTGAATGCTGCATCCGGCCTCTAGCGAACAGCATACGCAGTACCTGGCAGCTCGCACTCGACGCGCTGGGCTAATCGACCCGGTCTAGGAGAAAAGCTCAGCCATGAGCCGACCCGCAGGCAGGGGATCCCAGTCGTGGAGTTACCCGCGCACTTTCGACGGGCGCCGAAGTGCTGCTGCCGCACGAGCCGATGCCAATCTTACCGCAGGCGAGACAGCCAAGCTCCTCGTATCCAAGCGACTGACGCATGAGTGATGCGTGTGCAAAACCCGACAGCGGCAGAAAACATGTAAGGTTCAAGACAACCGGCCGTGTTGGTGCCCGTGGCGTTTTTTCCAAGCTTGGGCATACACTTACAGCGAACTAAGCGCGCTGGCACGGCCTTTGCTGATTGAGATGCGGCAATATGGGTGAGGGCTGACCGAATGCGAACGCGCAAGACGAGTGATGGTCTCCTAACCGGTGTGTTTCGTTTCTGAGAGAAGAACCAGCTCGCGGATAAACGCCAGGAAAGGTGTGGGAATAGAGGTTTGGAGAACAACATGGTGTTGCGTATTGAGTCCCCGGCTCCTCCGATCGAAGTGGACGACTGGCTGCGTGGCGAGCCCCTCACGAACTTTCAGCCCGGCAAGGTGTACCTTGTTGAATTTTGGGCAACTTGGTGTGTGGCGGCGATGCCCCATCTGATGCAGCTGCAGGAGAAATATCAAGACAGCGGATTTGAGGTCGTCGCAGTCGCAGCTAGCGAAAGGGCGCCAACCGCAGAGGAGGCGCGGACCAGCTTGGATGCGTGGCTGACCGAGAGGTTCTCGAACCTAAATTTTCGGATCGCGTTCGACTACGCAGGCGAAATGAACGGACTATGGATGAAAGCCAGTTCTTCTCTCGGCATTCCCACCTCGTTCGTGGTCGACCGCCATGGCCACATCGCTTTCATCGGACACCCGGCGGAACTCGACGATGTTTTACCGAAGGTCCTCAACGGCAGCTGGCGAGGCTCCGATGAAGCGAAAGCCGCCGATCTAGGGCGGATCGCTAGCAACCAACGTACAACGCGCGAACTATCGCTGAGCGAGCCGATATACGCCAAACTTCGGCCGGCGATGCAGGCCGAGGACTGGACGGGGGCACTCTCGGCCATCGAAGAAGGCCTCGCCTTGATGCCCGATAATATAGGGTTCCGGGAAACTCATGCGGATCTACTGCTTCACAAGCTACGCGACACTCAGACCGGCTTGCCAGCCATGCGCCAGCTAGTCGAGGACGCCATCGACAAAAAGTTCGAGGCCGTCTCTTGGATGGTCATGGCCCTGAATCAACTCTTCGATCCGGCGATGGACAATTCTCATCTTCCCCGTGCGGAGCGCTTTGCGATGGGCGACAAGCTCTCGGAACAGATCCTGAGCCTGAATCCCCCGCAAGGCGACGGACCCCTTAAATTCCGTTGGTACGTCCCGGTCGCTCAATATTACTACGAGAGCGGCAACAAAGATCGCGCGATCGAGTTGATCGAGGTGGCACTGAAATCTCTGGGCGATCCGGAGACTATGCCGGACCACATCAAACACTACTACCTTACCCCATTGCTCCAAGCCCTGGCCAGCTACACGGGTGAGAACGCCTGTTGCGTGGATCTTTGTGTTGTTCCCCAAGACAAGGCTTCTGAAATTCAAAGCACAGTCGTCTCATGAGCAAGGATCGCAAAGGGATGACAAGTGGAATTGAACCCTGGTCAATTCGCCCATTTTCTGCGGCGCGCCCACAGTAAGTATGTCCATGCAGCACAAGGTGGATCATTTGCTGCAGGTCAATGCTCGGACGTTAGTGACTCTTCAACCGGATCACCGCGGGCGCAATGCTCGACGCGAATTTGGCCCGTCGTGGAAAACGTCACAGTCCGGGACTTGTTCAAGGTCGGCCAAAGGGACGGCATTTACGTGGAATCGGTCCGGCCAGGCCGGACGTCAGCCGCGCAAGCGGGCCCGAAGTCGGCGTACCCGAAAGCAGAAATCGTCTTTCGAGGACGAGCACTGAAATTGAGGAAAACGAAATGTCTCAAGCGGCGCTTTGCCCTGCTGTCAACGAGGACCAGGCGGCCCCTGGCCACCCGTTCGTTGAATGCCTGGTGCGGCTGGTTCGTGCTCAGGATTCCTACAGGGCCTGCGAAGGCAATCGGATACCGAGCTGCTGGCCGACTTCATCATCACGAAGGAACACCGTCGTGCAGTGCCCAGCATCGGCGATCCCGATCCGGACGTGCTGTGGAGGCTCGACATGTTTTACACCGCAGTGGGGCTTGCGATCGAGGAGCGCTCCGGCGTGATGACATCGCCAACAACAGAGATGAAGGCGATGGGGGCTACGGGCGCGTGCTTTTCACGGTCGGGCAGTTGGTCGTTCTGTCGAGACGTCCACCGGTTCGGCTTCGAGACTTCCGGCAACTCGCGGATGCCGGTACCGAAACTGGTCGACGATGCGACTGCAGCCCGACGTGGCGCGGGCGTGAAGAAACCGATTTTCGAGGGAGGATGATGTCAAACCTGGATCAGATGGTGAAGAAAGTCCGAAAGCTTCAACTGCGCGCGGCAATTGCTAAGACGAACTTGCGCGACCTTGCCGAGGGTCTTCCGGTCAATTGGACTGAGATAGAGGAAGTCGCCGAGAAAACGCACGCCGTTTATGCCGAGTTGGATGGTGCCAGGAGAGAGCTCGCCAAAATGAAGACTTTACGATGAGGAACACATTCATCAGCCGCGACGGCTCGATATGGGTGCCGGAATATCTGACCGCTATAGATGGCAAGATCTGTATCGGCTGCGGCCGATGTTTCAAGGTCTGCTCGCGCGAGGTCATGCATCTTTACGGCGTGGATAACGCGGGTGAAGTCCTCGGCGCCTGCGACGGCGGTGACGACGACTTCGATGGTGAGCTCAATCGCATGATCATGGTCGTCGATCATGCCGGCCGATGCATTGGTTGCGGAGCATGCGGCCGCATCTGCCCTAAGAACTGCCAGACCCATGTCCCAGCCGACCAGATCGCAGCATCAGCAGCGTGATTTGACGATATAAATCCAGGAGAACGGCGTTGCGTTTCATAGTCTTTTGTCGGCTGCTAGGCCTGGTCCTGTGCGGCAACGCTGTGACTGTTTACTTCGCCTCCCATTCGATCCCTCTAGCGATCGTAACGACGCTGGCCTGCTCGTTGCTGCTCCAGGTGGTCTATTTCGGCAGCGTGCTCTTTCTGCTCTGGCGGTCCAGCTGTGCTTGTCGAGCAGATGAAAGGGCTAAGCCGTTTCAACGCAGTTTGGAAACCAGCCGCCACAAGATGACGAGTTGAGGAATGAATGTTCAGTTGTGCCTCAGCTTGTTCCGATAGCGGCGTGTCGCCGCTCGGTTGAGGCGCAGTGACAAACACCGAAACTCAGAATTCACGCCACTTTGGATCAACCATGGAGATCGAGCTGACCGTCCAAGAATACGTGGGCTTGAAATGGCAGAGGTGGCCACATCCTGAGCCCACTAATGCGGGGCGGTGCAGCCGTTTAGTTGGCCAGGCACATAGGAGCCGTCGCAGCACGCCGGCATGCGGGTTGCTTCGTCCCGATCGAACGAGACGCTGGCAATGATGAAGCTCTCTTCAACGTCTCCGGACGCAGCTTGCGTTGAACCCAAGACGCCATGACCGAGGCCGGAGCTGGTTCAGCTCGATCACCACTGCTCGAGAAAACATGCTGGAAAAGTTCGAACGCTATCCGCTCACCTTTGGACCAACGCCCATCGAGAAGCTCGACCGCCTCGGCAAGCATCTGGGCGGCAAGGTGGAAATCTATGCCAAGCGCGAGGACTGCAACTCAGGTCTCGCGTTCGGCGGAAACAAGCTGCGCAAGCTCGAATACATCATCCCCGATGCGATCGCGTCAGATGCCGATACGCTCGTCACCGTCGGCGGCGTGCAGTCCAACCACACCCGGATGGTCGCGGCGGTCGCCGCCAAGATCGGCATGAAGTGTCTCCTGGTTCATGAGAGCTGGGTTCCACATGAGGATGCTGTCTACGACCGGGTCGGCAACATTCTTTTGAGCCGTATCTTGGGCGCAGAGGTGCGCCTGGTCGACGAGGGCTTTGACATCGGTATCCGCGATAGTTGGGGCAAAGCGCTTTGTGAGGTAAAGGCAAAGGGCGGTCGACCTTATGCGATACCAGCCGGGGCGTCTGTTCACCCGAACGGCGGCCTCGGCTATGTCGGGTTCGCGGAGGAGGTGCGCGCCCAGGAGAAACAGCTTGGGTTTGCCTTCGACTACATTGTCGTTTGCACGGTCACGGGTTCAACGCATGCCGGCATGATCGTCGGGTTCGCCGAGGACGGTCGACAGCGCAACGTGATCGGCATTGACGCCTCTGCCACTCCCGCAAAGACAAAGGCGCAGGTGCTTAGCATTGCCCAACACACAGCGATGCTCGTCGAGTTCGGAACGGAACTCGTCGAGGATGACGTGGTCTTGCTCAAGGATTACGCCTACCCGTGTTCTGGCATTCCGTCTGAGGAAGCCAAGGAGGCGATCCGTCTGTGCGCGCGGCTCGAGGGCATGATTACCGATCCCGTTTATGAAGGCAAATCGATGCAAGCGATGGTCGACTTGGTCCAGAAAGGCTTCTTTCCAGAGGGATCGAGGGTCCTCTACGCGCATCTGGGCGGCGCGCCGGCAATCAACGGCTATAGCTACACCTTTCGCAACGGCTGACGCTCGACAGATTGCGATTTCGCCGTCCTGCCGTGCCGGCGAAGCGCTCAAACTAGGTGCGAGGGCCGCCCAGCAAACCGATGGAGCCGGGGTTTGATTGCCACCCAACGCGAACCTGACTGAGTTCATTTGGAAAATTTTGATCGATGGAAATCGAATCCGCTGAGAGTATTAACAAGAATATTAGAAGCCTAGTTGATAGACCGGTATCATAGATGACATAATTAAATATATCCCAGCATGCGAATAACGCTCCGTCTGAATTAAATGAGTAACTTATTGCTTTAATACTCAGGGTTGGCCAAGAGCCCACAAAAGTGGAGGCATGTCCGATGATCTTACTGGAACTGGGCTCTGCCATCCCTGGCGGCAGGGTTTTGGAAATAACGACGACCACCGGCTGCATCGTCGGATGTTCTTATTGTCCGCAGGACAAATTCGCCCATCGGCAAAGAGCGGTTTCTCATGTGAAGCATCTTCGTCTTGAAGATTTCAAGCGATCTCTGGCGCGCGTACCAACTTCCGTCGACATCAGTTTCGCCGGGTACTCCGAGCCTTGGCTCAATCCAGATTGCACCGAAATGGTCGAGCACGCTTACGCCAGAGGCCATGGCATCCGGATTTTCACGACGCTTGTAGGAATGAAGATGCGGGATCTGCACCGCTTGCAAGCGCTGCGCTCAAGGGTATTCGTGGTCCATGTTCTCGATGATGGCGCATACATGAATAGCCGTCTTGTCGGAGACAAGTATCTCGCTTTGATTCGTCAAGTGGTCGACACAGACATCGCCTCGATTCGGTTTATAGTCCTGGGCGAGGTCCATCCGGATATCGCCGGGATAATCCCCGCCGAAGCGCTAGTTCGCGCGCGGCCTCTGAGCAGCAGGGGTGGAAGCGTCGATCCGAAGGTCGTCGAACCTCGGCAGCCAGTCGTCGGCGCGCTGATATGCGTTGACGGACGGCAGTATCGGAATGTTCTTCTCCCAAACGGTGACGTCACGCTTTGCTGCATGGATTTTGAACGGCGCCACGTGTTGGGCAATCTTCTGCGCGACGAATATGCAGATCTTTTTGAAGGGCCAGTTTTTAGCCAAATCGTCGATCGCATGAATGGGACGGATGGCTTTCTGCTTTGTAGGAGGTGCGAATATGCCCATCCAAACGCGTCCGCATGCTGACTGGAGGTCGGCAAACCGCCTGAAACCGCGTGAGCGAATGTCGATCCTCTTGAGACGGCATAAGGCAGGCCTCGTGAGGACCCGGTCGACGAGTCTAGTCGCCTATTGTTACGCCGAGATCCTGTGGTCGCACCTCCCAGCACAAAGTTGTCTGGCAAACGTTTGTTGGCCTAAAAGGGGGAGAACCGGCTTAGTCTGGTCCCACATACAGACTGTAATGTCCTCTGCCGTCGGCTTTTCGGGACCCTGATCCTCATTCAGGCATAATTGTTCGAGACGCTTCAGAAGCGGTCCGAAAGCGGCCCCGACATCGAAGAACGCCGATCATCGCCGCTACGCCGCTCGCTCGCTTGTAAGGGCTAATCTTTGTCAAGGTGATCTTTCAGTCGTTCCGTCTCCTTGTTCAGCTGTGGCGCCCCATTTGTTCCTGCTTTGGCTCCGGGGTTCATTGGGGGCGCCGCGCGCATTGACGGTCAAGGGTGGGCCTTTGGCCATCGCGAAGCGACTTGCCCTTGATGGTCACGAGCACGGCGGCAGCGTGTCAATCGGCCCGCAATTGGGACCCTGGATCGGCGCGCAAAAGGGACCCCCTTTTGGGGCGACGACGGTCAGCGTTCGCCGGGGGGGACGGGTCGGGGGTGTGGCGCCCGGCGCACGCGGCTCGGGGGGGTGGGGGGCTCAGGGGGGGGTGTTTAAGCGCCAGGGTTGCTTTT
>NZ_JAMYOG010000046.1:0-6502 GCF_040319725.1 Mesorhizobium sp. M0894
GCCGGCGGCTCGCGACGGTCACGTCGATGTTTTTACGGGCGAAGGCGTGGGCGAGGGCCTGGCCTACCGCACCGAATCCTACAATCGCATAGCTCATAATACTTCTCCGATCCGTGTTGGTCTTGATTCCCCGGCCCTCAACGGCGCTGGGTTATCCGTTTCGCTGCATGGCGACCTTCGCGAGATCTTCGGACTGCCACCCCAAGCGATGCGCGTCATCGGTTCGAATTCCTGAATTGACGCGTAGACGTCCTGCCGTGAACGACTTCCGCGCGGCCGGACGGTCAGCCGCGCGGCAGGCAAGCCCGGATACTCGAACGTGTGCGTCCAATCCTCCTCACTCGTTCATGTCGACATGGCTTGCGATCTCCGACTCAGGCGGAACCTATGACTCACAACCGACCCCAAGGAACACTGTTGCCGCCCATCTAGCCGTCTTGTCGGTATCGGCGAAGCCGCTGATCTGTGCTAAGCCGCCGCCCGAATAGCCAAAGGAGTACACCCGTGAGCGAGCCGACCGTGGCCGAGGCGACCGACAGCATCTATGCATCGCTCCGGGCGAACAATGCCGACATCGACGCACATATCGCGGCGCTCAAAGCAGCGCTGACGCGAGAGGGGATAGAACAGGCGGTGTTCGATCCGGCAAGGCTGGCACAGAACAACCGTTCGGGCCGCAAGCTGATGCAGGCTTATTTTCGGCAGCGCGGCGTGAGCGTGAGGTTTTCGGCCTCGTAGGGGCGCACACTGAGGCGCCACAGCCCGCCGGCAATCATTGTGGTCCAGGACCCCTCGGGGAGTTCAGGCAAGTCCGCTTTTGGCTTCTGTAGGCCGACATGCGTCTTCTGGCCCCGCCGACGTCAAAGTACCTAGGAAATCGGCCGACAAATGGTCAATTCAATCACCTGCGCTGGCTGCCGAGTACATCAGCGACCGATTCGCCGCTTCTGGCCTTCGGATTTGACCGGCCCAATCGCATGTATCTGCCGCCTCGAGCGCTTCGGCGCGGTCAGATTTGTCTAACGCTCCTATCCGTCGAACCGACGCGAAGAACCGTGGATAGTCGCCCGAACACAAATCGAATAAGCGGAGAAACGCAGTCACCCGATCGCTGTAGACGGAAGTCGCGGCGAGCTTTGCGTTGTTGATCGGAGCATCGAACCAGGCGTCATATCCACGGTATCCACCCCAGCGCCTGTCGCGCATCTGTCGGTATCGCGTCCTCAGCCGTTCGATCGCGGCCTTCTTCGCGGCCCACTTCTGCTCAGAAGTAACATCGTCGTCATAGACATGCCTTAGCTCGTCCCGGGTCTGCGACACCAGCACAAGAAATTCAGCTCTGCGCCTCCGGTCGGCTTCGTAACGGCGCAATCCGGCAGTATCGCCGGTCGCGCGCAGCCATTTTCTCACACCCGTTGTTTCGACAGCGACAGCGAACGCTTCGTTGAACGAGGAATCGTCATGCACGTAGACGCGCTGGTGAGCGAGTTCGTGGAATACCAGCCCTGCAAGATACGTTTCATCTTGGCTGAGCATGGTGCTTAGCAGCGGGTCACTTGACCAGCCGAGCGTGGAATATGCAGTGATGCCCGTCACATAGATGTCCAGGCCCTGTCTCTGAAGTTCGACAGCGGTTTCAATCGCAGACCTTTTGGAGAAGTACCCTCGGTACGGTACGCATCCGAACACCGGAAAGCACCATGTTCGTGGCGTCAGCGAGAATTCCGGCGCTGCAAAGATGGCCCATGTCACCGCGTCTCGACCAACGTCAACATAGCTGCGGTAGCTGTTGTTGTCCGGCAGCGCTAGTTCATCTATCGCAAACTGTCGGATGGCGCTCGCCGATGCCATTCGAGCGCGCAATGTCCCAGGGGTCGAAGGATTGTCGATCAGCTCTCCGACATCCTGGCGCGCCGCCATGATCTCCACGTGACCCTTCAAGGATTGTGCGTAGTAGGAAATGCTGGTGCAACCTGCCACGCCGGACATCACGATCATCGCAGCAACCGAACGAGAAGCATGCATCATGCCCACGGCATCGCTCACACTTCCGGATAGGGCAAATGTCGCAACTACGCCCGGTCCCAAACAGTCGCGCCAATTTGGTAAGGTCCTGGAGGGGGTTTAGGTTAGACGTTCGTCCTCGGCAAGATAGTCACAATTCGGTCACTCGCCGCCAAATTGCCGAATGTCCGGACACGGCCGACTTAAGCAACGCAGCATTTTCCACTTTGAGGCGAAATAATTCTCAACTATGGTCCGCCAGGCTTTAGGCATGGGGGAATATTGCCGATGGTTTTATCACGCAGGGGTGTCGTGCTCGGTGGCCTGGCGCTGGTCGCTGTGGGTGCAACCAGCAATATTGCTCAAGCCGCGGCGGCAAAATCCTTTTTCGCCGGTACCGCCAGCGACAACAATTTTGTCTATCGCAAGACCAACTTCGCCAAGATCGACAAGAGATGGCATCGCCAGATCGTCAAGTATTTCAGCAGCGAGCCGGTCGGCACCGTCGTGGTCGATACCCGCCACCACTTCCTCTACGTCATCATGGAAAACAAGACCGCCATCCGCTACGGCGTCGGCGTCGGCAAGGACGGCTTCAAATGGTACGGCCGCGCGACGATCGACCGCCGCGCGCTGTGGCCGCAATGGGTCCCGCCCCCCGAAATGCGTAAGCGCAAGCCGGACCTACCACCCATGGTCGCAGGCGGCGCGTCCAACAATCCGCTCGGGCCGCGCGCGCTCTATTTGCACCGCGACGGCGCCGACACCGGCTACCGCCTGCATGGCACGCTGGAGCCATGGAGCATCGGCACCGACGCTTCCAGCGGCTGCATCCGTATGTTCCCGGAAGACATCATCGACCTCTACCAGCGCTGCCCGATCGGCACCGCGGTGCAGGTCCTGCCGCACATCGCCGACCAGGCGCCCGCTTCCACCACTGTCGAATGATTGGCGCCTCATGAACCGCACGATTGAAAACACGCGCCGGCTGCTCGCCGCCGGCCTGCTGGTGCTGGTCGCATCCTGCTCGACCAGCAACACGCTGGCCCCTTCCACGCCCGACGTCACCAACACCGAGGTTGCCGGCTTCCAGAACGTGCAGCCGGGCAGCGAGGAGGATTTTATCCTCAATGTCGGCCGCCGCACCTATTTCACGCAAGGTTCGGCCGCGCTCGATTCTGTCGCCAAGGCCACCCTCGACACCCAGATCGCCTGGTTAGCAAAGCATCCGCGCTGGCTGCTCAAGCTACAGGGTTTCGCCGACGATCCCGGCGCAAGTGAAACGGCGCTGTCGCAGCAGCGCGCCGATGCGGTGATGGACTACCTCGCCGCCGGCGGCATAGACCGCAACCGCATGTGGGCCAAGGGCTACGGCAAGGACAGGCTCGTCCGCGAGTGCCCCGACAACGCCTGCAGGTCGCAGAACCGCCGGGTTGTGTCTAATTTGCGCGATGTGAGGGACGAGCCATAGGGCTGCTGTTTTGCTTGTGACCCGAAGCAGAGTCTCACACGCGACGGCGGCATGGCTGCTTTGCGCCTCATCTCAGTCGTTAACCCAAACTCTGCCTCGACTTGAAAGCGGTTGTTCCCACAACTGCAACAGCGGCAGCCAAGCGTCCTTTCTTTTGTGATGATCCCAAGAGCCATTGCTCTGCCACACTACGGCCTTTGGGTTACAGACAGGCGAGTGTGACGCCTGTTGCTTCGGCGTTTCCTGCGGGCTTGCGAACCGCAATATCGGAAGCAGATCGCTCGGTGACCTCCGTCGCCGATTTGGATCAATCAGCGGTTCACAATTTGTTTCGCGTAGGATAATGCCCGATCGTGGGAAATTTTGCGATCGTCACTGAATGAACAACCTTGACCTTTCCGCCACGACTTCGTTCTGAGCGTCAAGCCAGAGTACGCTACCAAGATTGTAAGCGGTCAGAAGAAAGTCGAACTGAGGCGTCGATTTCCGCACCTTTACACGCGCGGCAGCGTCGACTTCTTCCGCACATATCCCGGAATGTATGTGCCGCGGCCGCTGATACTGCGATGTCAGGTCCTCGGTCAACCACTGCAGCATATCGCGTACGAGACCCTGGCTTTGACCAAGATGAATTGGAACAACACTCAGTTCGACAACGGAATGCCGATTACTATTGCGACGGCAAGACAGGTGGGGCAGGTGCTGAAGTACCTCGGAGACGGGCAGGAGATCGCTCCAAGGTACAGCTTTTACATGTAGAGAATCGGCTCTGACGCTGCGGAAGCGGGCAACTCTATGTCGGCGAACGAAAGCGATGGAGTGAACACAAACGCCCACTCTGGCTGCGCGAACGGAGGGGAGTGCTGTGGAGTAATATCGGATAGCAGAGGACACTCGAGCGAATCCTAGGCCATCGATAGCAGTCGATAGATTCTAGGCGACCGACAGATCTGCCGCTCTGTCGGGCGTCTCCCCGCTCTTCGAACGGCGCCCATACCCCGTCGGGCCTACCCCAACCTTCGCGACTTTGTGGCCTTCAAATCTTCGGTCGCGCGCTGCTCGAAGAAGTTAGCGCGCGATCAGTTCGTGGAGATGTTTCGCCAGCACTATAATCTGCCGCTGATCCTGGTCGATGCTTCGGAGCCGGTGCTTTCCAACCATGCGGTCGAGCGGCACAATATCACGGCGGTCTGGCCGGAAAGCCGGCGCGCCAATCCCGCTGTGCGCGCCTTCCTCGACCTGTTGCAGGGTGTGTCGAGAAACAGGTGAAGGTCACGGCCAGCATTTGGCCTGAAGACACCGGGCAGGGGAAACTCAGCCGCAGGTGTCGACCGTCCGCTGGTCGGCGCCATTAGCGCCATAACCGTCTCGGCAGCTACGCGACGAAGCGGACCACGCCGCCATCCACCCGCAAAGCCGCGCCGGTTGTCGCCGAAGCCTGCTCCGAGCATGTGTAGATGATCATGTTGGCCACCTCATCGGTGGTCGCGAAGCGTTGGATGAGGGTGGTCGGACGCATCGCCTTCAAGAAGCCCTGTTCGGCCTCCTGCTGCGTGATTCCGTTTGCGTCAGCCTGCTTCGCCATGAAGTCGCCCAGGATCTCAGAGCGGGTAGGTCCCGGCAGGACGGCGTTGATTGTGACACCCGTGCCCGCGACCGCCTCGGCGAGCCCGCGCGAGACCGCGAGTTGAGCGGTCTTGGTCATGCCGTAGTCGAGCATTTCCTTAGGGATGTTGACTGCGGACTCGCTACTTACAAACACGACGCGGCCCCAGCCTTTCGCCACCATCCGCGGCAGATAATGACGGGTCACGCGCACGCCACTCATTACGTTCAACTGGAAGAGGCCAAGCCAGTCCTCGTCGGGGATCTTCGCGATGTCCTCGACGCCACTGTAGCTCCGGATGTGAGCCGTACCAACATTGTTCACAAGGATATCGGCGTCCGGCGCCTGCGCGATCAAGGCCTGGGCACCCTCCGCTGTCGCAAGATCGGCGGCGATGCCCGAGATGTCGCTTCCGGGAAAGGCCTGCCGCATCTGCCTCACCGCCTCGTCGACCCGGGTATTCCCACGGCCGTTGACGACGACCGATGCACCGGCACGGGCAAACCCCTCCGCCGTCGCGCGGCCGATTCCGGCGGTGGATCCGGTGACAATCGCCTTGCGGCCCCTGAGTTCAATATTCATGTCATTTATCTCCAATGGTAGGTGGGTGATCATCCGCCGATCCAGGCTGGAAGCGCCCGTCGTCTGTTGAGTACCGACAATATTCGGGACGAAGGCAGGCCCAGTACTGTTCGGTCGAAAGCGTTGCGGCCCAAGCAACCGGCCAGGCCTCAAGACAAGCCCATTCAACTTGCCCTGCTTGCCACTTCCGCCTCCGCAGCGCGGGCGAGGCTTTCGACCCATTCCTGGTGATAGCGGTAGAGTGCACCGGGATGCTTGCGCCCGAGTTCCTCAAGGAACCAAGGGCCCTGCTGCGTTTCTTCGGTCAGCACATGGCAGCCATCGACCGTAGGAGTGATGACCCAGCCATGGTACGCGCTCGAGCCGGTCTCGTCGCCATCGACCGTCGTCGCCCACGCGAGCCTGCGGAAGGGTTCACACTCCGTCACGACCAGACTCATCGGAAAGCCAACCGTCACCCGGCTGTATCTGGTTTGAAGCGCCAGTTCCGGCTTGCCGGTCAAGATCTTGACCTGATCTTCGGCGGGAAAGTAGCTCGACCAATTCTCGGCATCAACGAGCAGCTTCCAGACCACTTCAGCCGGCGCCTTCACGTCAATGTCGTTGAGTGCGTAGATGGCCGACGTTTTCGGATCATATCGCTCGGGCCAAATCACATGATCATACATCGATTACTGCTCCTTCTTGAACAAATCCTGGAAGATGAGCTGGCCCCAAGTGCGGCCGCGTGCGTGCACCAGCGCGCCACCCTCGTTGAGCTTTCCCAGCTTGACGGGTGCGAACCCGAGTTGTTTGGCCAAGGCCGCCACCGGAGCGGTCGCGTCCTCGTCGTCGCTCGA
>NZ_JAMYOG010000047.1:0-2664 GCF_040319725.1 Mesorhizobium sp. M0894
ACGACGGCGCGCTTCGAAGCGTCGGCCAAGACAGGCAAGGTCCGCAGGTTCAAGGAGTTCGTTGACGGCGCCCGCGGCGCGGCCGGGCCGGCAGCACTCAGGCGACTATAACGGGCGCAGAGCCGACTCTGCGGCTTCCAGACATTGTCGTGTACAGCTTCAGACCCTCAAGCCGAGCCCGCAGGGCCTCGCTTACCTTTTACGGGGCGGCGGTACGTCCAAGCCGCTTCAACAGTTAAGAATTTCGCAAAGACGATACCCCCCGTCGAGCTTCCGCTGCCACTTCCCGCATTCGCCGAGGCGGTCAATGACCCGCCCTTCACAATAGTTATCCGGCAAGCATCTGGATGCGAGAGATAATGTTGCCGGAGGCATCTCTCATGGCTTCTACACCTGCCTGAACGCCAGAACCGCGTTCGTGCCGCCAAAGGCGAAGGAGTTGCTCAGTGCCACGCGCACCTTGCGCTCGCGTGCCACATTGGGCGTGACGTCGAGATCGCAATCGGGGTCCAGCTCACGATAATTGGCAGTCGGCGGCACGACGCTCTCGCGGATAGCCATCACGCAGGCGATCAACTCGAGCGCGCCGGACGCGCCGAGGCAATGCGCGTGCATGGACTTGGTAGAAGAAATGGACATTGAGAAGGCGTGCTGACCGAAGACGCGCTTGATCGCCGCCGTCTCGATCTGGTCGTTGGCCTTGGTGCCGGTGCCGTGCGCGTTGAGATAGTCGACATCCTCGGCGTCCAGCCTGGCATCGGCAAGGCAGGCCCGCATTGCTGCCTCCGGCCCCTCGACAGTCGGCGCGACGATGTCGGACGCATCGGCGGAAAGGCCGGCACCGGCAATTTCGGCAAGGATGGTGGCGCCCCGAGCCAGGGCATGCTCGTAGCTTTCCAGCACCGCCATGCCGGCGCCTTCACCAAGCGACAGGCCCTGGCGATCGGCCGAGAATGGCCGGCAAGTATCGGGCGAAAGCACGCGGATCGCTTCCCATGCCTTCAGCACACCCCATATGAGCGGCGCTTCGCTGCCGCCGGCAAGCATCACGTCGGCCCGGCCGAGCCTGATCTGGTCCACCGCGCAGGCAATCGCATGGTTTGCCGAGGAACAGGCGGACGTGACGCCGAAGACCGGCCCGCGCAGGCCGAGACTCATGCTGACCTGGCCGGCAGCGGCACCCGGCATCGCCTTGGGTACAGTCAAGAGAGCGGCACGCTTACCGCCCAGAAGGATGGCGCGGTAGGTTTGCTCGATCGCATCCCACCCGCAGCCGCCAACGCCCACCGTCGCACCGAAGCGATAGCTATTTCCCTCTTTGGAGGAAAGTCCGGCCTGACGCATGGCTTCGCGCGCCGCAAGCACAGCGAGCAGGCTGAAGCGGTCCATGGAGATGAGTTGCTTGCCGTCGATGTCATGCTCCGGCAGCGCCTTGATCTCGGCACCGATCCTGACCCTCAATTCATGGAGCTCGGAGTTGACGATTGGGCCGATGGCGGAGCGGCCTTCTCGCATCTCTCTCCAAATGGCGGCGGCGTTGGTCCCAAGCCCGCAAATCCCGCCAATCCCAGTAATCACGACGCGCCTGTCCATTCACACCCCCTTAGCGAGCAAGCTGCGCACGGCTTCCACCATGTCCCCAACATTCTGGAGATCCGACCATGCCTCGGCCGTATTCATCTCGATCTCGATGCCGTAAGCCTGCTCCAGGTCCCAGAGAACGTCCGCCAATCCCAGTGAATCGATACCGAGCGAAGTCAGTCCCGTGGCAGCCGTTATCTCGCCGCCTGTGGCAGGCGCTATGCCGCCCTCCGACGCGGCGCGCTTCTTGATCATGGCGATTATTTCGTTGGCGAGTTGATCTGCCATCTTGTTCCTTTCCAGCTTGTGTTTTCGGCGTCGTTCAAAACCCGAGTCGCGTCGCGTTGCCAAAATTGCCCCTCATAGAGCCTGTGCGACCGACCAAGCCCAATGCCCATAGGAACCGGACGAGTTCCGGCTTCTGCGGCGTCAGCCCGATGACGAAGAAAAGTCGCCGGCCTCCCGCTTTTGCGCCAGCACATCAAGAATCTGCGTGTAAATGGATAGGAACCGTCGTCAAACGTCAGCTAAACGCTGCGACGGTGGGTGCTGTCAGCGTATTCACTCGGCACCTCATATGTAATCGAGATGTTTCATAGCTCCGGACCATTGCGATCAACTATTGTACCGGTCCGCCATTCGTCGGAGAGTTCGCCATGATCGGAGCGCTGCCTCTCATTCCCAGTACAATCTCCACCGCACGCGACAGATTTCCTCTTTCGGGCTCTTCTCAAGGGACTCGCCACGCGATAGAGGCAGTGATCGGCGCACGTGAGGTCCTGCCAAGTCCATGCGACATTCCGGAAAATTGGTAAAATCGTTTGTTTCAATCAAATTCATCCACGCTATGGATAGCTAAGACATGCGTTTCAAAGGGCTCGATCTGAATCTTCTCGTCGTTCTCGACGCGCTGCTGAGCGAGCGCGGCCTCGCGGCGGCGGCACGCCGCATCAACCTAACCAAATTCATGGGGGTTGGTGGACGTGGCGCAAGCCGTTGAAATGACGTAGGATTTGGTTGCTTAAGCCGATCCGAACCATTTCCCGGAGACCACACCCACCATGAACGATCTTGCGCTGCCGC
>NZ_JAMYOG010000048.1:0-2533 GCF_040319725.1 Mesorhizobium sp. M0894
GTAAGCGCCAAGCTGACCCCATCTGGCGCGGCTTGAGGTGATGAGCGAGACATACTGACACTGAAGCAAGGAGCCGAGGAGGTTGCAGTGTCAATTTCTATGTCTGCGCCTATGCCTGATGATAGAAGTTTCCATGTTCTTGAAGCGGTTGCCAACCGACTGGAGGCAAGCCCGCAGCGTCCGCGCCGGCGCTGGTCGGCGGAAGCGAAGTCGCGGCTGATCGAGGCGACACTGAAGCCGGGCGCGAATGTATCGGCCATTGCCAGACAGGCGGGGATGGCGCCGGCCCAGCTGTTCGGCTGGCGGAGCAAGGCGATCAAGAGCGGTGCGGTCACGCCACACAGGGATGCGGAGCGGCTCGGCTTTGTCGAGGTCACGCCGACAGCGTCTGCGTCGGTGGAGATCGAGCTGGGTGGCGTGGTCATTCGCGCCGGTGCCGATATCAATGAGGAGCAGCTGGTGCGGATTATCCGGGCGGTTCGCCAGGCATGATCCCGGCTGGCGTGAAGGTGTTGCTCGCCAGTCATCCCGTCGATTTTAGAAAAGGTCCCGACGGCCTTTTGGCACTGGTGCGCGATGCCGGCTCGGATCCATTCAACGGCGCACTTTATGTATTCCGCGCCAAAAGAGCGGACAGGATCAAGATCGTCTGGTGGGACGGCAGCGGCGTGTGTCTTTATGCCAAGCGGCTGGATGAGGCGAAGTTCTGCTGGCCGCGGATCGGCCACCACCGGGTCCAGCTCAATCATGCTCAGCTCATGGCTCTGGTTGACGGAATGGACTGGAAACGGGTTCGAACGGAGACCGTCAGGCGGCCGCAATCGGTTGGGTAAAACCCTGCGGCATGATGAATCAGGGGCCTGAAAACGCGGGAAAATTGCCCGCGAATATGCTCTGATTTTGGCCATGTCGGCACCCGATCTCGCGCTCCCGGACGACGTTGACGCGCTCAAGGCGATGGTTGTTGCCATGGCCGAAAAAGCCGCCGGTCTGGAAGAGCGTAATGCCGATCTCGAAGCCCACAATACGCATCTCGAGTTGGTCAACAAGAGCGCCGAGGAGCGGATCGCACGACTGACGGCGGTGGTGAAGATGCTGGAGCGGTCGCGCTTCGGCAGCCGCTCCGAAAGGTTGCGGGCCGGTGCGCTGAGCGAGGAGCAGTACGCTCTGGTCTTCGACGAGATCGAAACCGGCGTGGCGGCCATCCAAGCGCAGATGGAGAAGTCTGCGGGCGGCTCGAAAGCGAAGCGCGCCCCGCGCCCTCGCAAAGGCTTTGCGGCCCATCTCGAACGGGTCGAGGTGGTCATCGAGCCCGAAACGCCTGCTGGCTGCGAAGCGCTGGAAAAGATCCTGATCGGCGAGGACGTCTCCGAACGGCTCGATCTCACCCCGGCGAAGTTCCGGGTGATCGTTACGCGTCGCCCCAAATATGCCTACAAGGGTTGGGACGGCGTCATCCAGGCAGCCGCGCCCGCCCGCATCATCGAAAGCGGCATTCCGACCGAAGCGCTGCTGGCGCAGATCGCGGTGTCGAAATACGCCGATGGCCTGCCGCTCTACCGCCAGGAAGCGATCTATGCCCGCGATCAGGTCGAGATCGACCGGTCACAGATGGCGCAGTGGATGGGCAAGCTCGGCTTCGAGCTCGAGCCGCTCGCCGATTACGCACTGGCTCGCATCAAGCAGGGGGAGCGGGTCTTCGCCGATGAGACCACGCTGCCAACGCTGGCGCCGGGATCTGGCAAGGCCAAGACGGCCTACCTCTGGACCTATGTCCGCGATGATCGGCCCTTTGGCGGCAGTGGACCGCCCATCGTCGCCTACCGCTTCGAGGACAGCCGCGCCGGCGAATGTGTCGCCCGTCATCTGGACGGCTATCGCGGCATCCTGCAAGTCGACGGATACGCCGCCTATAACCGGCTGGCCCGATCCGATCGGGGCAATGACGGCGTGATGCTGGCGGCGTGCTGGTCGCACGTGCGGCGCAAGTTCTACGAACTGCATGCCGCAGGCTCCTCCGTTATCGCCTCGCAGACGGTGGCGCAGATGGCCCCACTGTGGGCCGCCGAGGAGGCCGTACGCGGCCAGGACCCGGCAGTACGGATAACTGCGCGTCAGGAGAAATCCGCCGTCATCGTTGCCGCTCTCTTTGCGCTGTGGGAAAAGGAGCTGCCCAAGCTGTCGGGAAAATCGAAGCCGGCCGAGGCGATCCGCTATGCACTCGGCCGGCGTGCCGCGCTGGAGCGCTTCCTCACCGACGGCCGGATCGAAATCGACTCCAACACCGTCGAGCGCGCCATCCGGCCGCAGACAATTACCCGAAAGAACAGCCTCTTCGCGGGCAGCGACGGCGGCGGACGGACATGGGCCACCATCGCCACCCTGCTGACCACCGCCAAGATGAATCAGGTCGATCCGCACGCCTGGCTCACCCTGACCCTCGAGCGCATTGCCAATGGCTGGCCAAACAGCGATATCGACGCCCTCATGCCATGGAATTACCAGCGCTGAACGGCCTCAGCTGCCCGCTTAC
>NZ_JAMYOG010000049.1:0-1271 GCF_040319725.1 Mesorhizobium sp. M0894
TCGAAGCTGATCCTGCCGCTGACCGCCCGCTGCAAGCCGATGATCGTGCGCGCGATGGTGGATTTGCCTGACCCGCTTTCACCGACGAGGGCGAGTGTCTCGCCCTTGCGGATTTCAAAGGAGACACCGCTTACCGCGTCGATGAAAGGGGCTTTCGTCCCGGTTGCGAGCGCCTTCAGCGGACCCATGGTGCGGAAGCGGACGCGCAGGTCCTCAACCTCGAGCAGCGCGCTCATGCCGAAGCCAGCCGCTCTTCGTCGAGGAGATGGCATCGGGCCACTTGGTCCACGCCGATGCGGTACCCGACCGGGTTCTCTTGGACACAGCGGTTGAACGCATGTCGGCAACGTGTACGAAAGATGCACCCTACCTTGCTGCCCAGGAGACTTGGTACCTCGCCGGGAATGGTCGGCAAAGTGCGCGTGGTTTTTTTGATCCGCCCAGGATCGCACTCAAGCAGCGCGCGCGTATAGGGGTGAGCAGGGTTGTGGAAGATGTCCCGTACGGCCCCCTGCTCCACTACTTCGCCCGCATACATGACCGCGACCCGGTCGCACAACTCAGCCACCGCTCCGAGATGATGGGAGACAAACAGAACGGAGCAACCGATCTCTCTTTGCAGATCTTTGAGCAAACGAATGATTTGCACCTCCAGCGTCGCATCGAGCGCAGTAGTCGGCTCGTCGGCGATGAGCAGCGCCGGTTTCACAAGCAGCGCCATGGCGATGCAGATGCGCTGACGCATGCCACCGGAGAAATGATGCGGATAGGCGCTGATACGGCTTTGGGGATCGGGAATTCCGACCCGGTGAAGCATCTCTAGGGCACGAGCGCGCTTTTCACTGCGGCTTCCTTGTTCGTGGTGTTGGATATCGATCATCTGGCTTTCGATGGTCCGCACCGGATTGAGTGCGGTCATCGGATCCTGAAAGATCATGGAGAGACGATCGCCGAGCAGGCTCCGACGCGCTGGAACAGGCATTTTGAGCAGGTCTCTACCTTCGAACAGGATGCTGCCGGCTGTGACATCTGCATTTTCTGGAAGCAGGCCCATCACCGTATAGGCGAGCGTCGATTTTCCGGATCCGCTTTCGCCGACTATGCCAACCACCTGTGCGGCCGGAACATCGAGCGAAACGTTTCGTAGGGCATGGACGCGGCCGCGCGGCGTCCCAAAGTCGAGATCGAGCCCACGAATCTCAAGAAGTGGTCGGGCGGACGTATGTGGTGTAAGATCGTCGCGTCTCATAAGTCTTTCCGCAGCTTGGGAT
>NZ_JAMYOG010000050.1:0-1268 GCF_040319725.1 Mesorhizobium sp. M0894
GGTTTCGTCATTGGCTGACGAACCTTTCGCCGAAGACGACGGCGAACTGGGTCTTGGCCTCGAACCATTCGCGCGGCGGTCGTTTCCATTCCTCGGCCGCGTGGTTCAGCACCAAATATAGCAGCTTCATGGCCGCATCGTCACTGGGGAAGTGTCCCCGGGTGCGGACGGCGCGGCGCAGCTTGGAGTTCAGCGCCTCTATGGCGTTCGTGGTGTAGATGATCCGCCGCACGCTTTCGGGATAGGCAAAGAATGGGACGACGTGCTGCCAATTGCGCCGCCAGCTTTGGGTGATCGCCGGATACCGCTGCCCCCAGTAGCTGGCTTCGAAGTCCTCAAGAGCCTTCATGCCGGCTTCGGCGTCCTTGGCCCGGTAGATCGCGCGCAGCGCCGGCACGACGGACTTGCGGTCCTTCCAGGACACGAACTCCAGGGAATGACGGATCAGGTGCACGATGCAGGTCTGGACGACAGTCTGGGGAAAGACGGCGTTGATCGCCTCGGGGAAGCCCTTGAGGCCGTCGACGACGGCGATCAGGACGTCGGCGACGCCACGGCTCTTCAACTCGTTCATGACGCGCAGCCAGAACTTGGCGCCCTCGGTCTGCTCGATCCAGATGCCGAGAATCTCCTTCGTGCCGTCCGGCAGGATGCCGAGCGCGATGTAGACGGCCTTGTTCCTGACGAAGCCCTCGTCCCTGATCTTGACCCGTATGGCATCGAAGAAGACGAGCGGATATACCGCGTCCAGCGGCCGGTTCTGCCACTCGGCCACTTCCTCCAGGACCGCATCGGTAACCGCCGAGATCAGGTCCGGCGACACGTCGATGCCGTAGAGCTCCTCCAGATGGCCGCGGATCTCGCGCACTGTCATGCCGCGCGCGTACATGGAGATGATCTTGTCATCGAAATCGGGAAAACGGCGCTGGTATTTGGCGATCAGCTTCGGATCGAAGGTCCCGGCCCGGTCGCGCGGGATCGACAGCGTCATCTTCGACGTGCCCGTCAGCACCGACTTCCGCGAATGGCCGTTGCGGCGATTGACGCTGCCGTCGGTGCGTTCGTCCTCAAGGTGCTCGTCGAGTTCAGCGTTCAGAATCCGTTCCGAAAGCGCCTTCTTCAGGTCGTCGAGCAATCCGTCCTTGGCAAACACCTCATTCGGATCGCGGCCGGCAAGCAGTTGGTCCAGAAGTTCCTTCTCAATAGCCATGCGATGATTCTCTCCTTTCCATCATCATGGCCTCGCGCACAGAATTCCCGACAGTCCC
>NZ_JAMYOG010000051.1:0-1096 GCF_040319725.1 Mesorhizobium sp. M0894
CAGGGCTATCGCATATGAGTGATGGCATTGATGAGATAGTCGTCGTTCCAGGCGCATTTCTTGATGCGATGGCTGATGGGAACTTTGGCAGCATCGGCGGCCTGAAGGATGTTTCTGGCGAGGCGATTGAGAAGGGCTGTGTTGGCGGGAGCATTGTCCTTGCGGGCACGGCTGAGATCCTCATCGAGATGGACATCGAGCATCCAATGCAGGCCGTTCTCGATCTGCCAATGAGCTCTGGTGAGGTCGAGCGCCCGCTGCGGCGACATGAGCGTGGAGGCCATGAACAGGCGCATCAAAGGTCTGGCCTGATCGCGCCGGCTGGTGATGCGGATGAAGGCCTGGTGGCCAGGCATCAGCGGCTCGGCCGCCGCCACGATCTCGGCCTGCCGCCACTCGTTGCGGCCGTGGCTGGTCTCGGTGCGCTCGGCAATGGAAGGGGTGGCGTCGGCCAGTTGCAGGTTGGCACGGCGCAGCCAATGACGACGGTTGCCCTTCAGCGCAAGCAGGTAATCGCCACCTCTTTGGGTAATGGCCGCAGCCATGCGGGTGTGGCAGTGGAGCGCATCGGCGGTGACCAATCGGCCCGTAAGATCAATGAGTTCGACGACCTTGAGCGCGGCCTCGACTTCGTTCTCACCATCGCTTGGCGAGACTGCCGCCAGGCACAGCCGGGTCTCGGCGGCGAAGGCCGACACCGTCAACGGCGGACTGGCTGCCAAGCCCTTCTCGTAGGCCCGCCGCAAAGCCTTGCCGTCAAGCGACACCACCTCGGGCGTCTCTCGGCTGGCTCGGGCGAAAGCTGCGGCAAAGGCAGCAAAGGCGCGACCGAAGGCTTCCGGGTCGAGCAGGCGCAGCAGCCGCGAGAAGGTGTCGTGGCTGGGGGCTGCGTCATAGTCGATCAGCCGCGACAGCGCCTGCTTGCGCTCCTGCGCGAACAGGGCAAATTCCGTCGCATTGCTGGCGCCGCACAGGCTTGCTGCGATCATCATCACGATCAGGTCGCCAAGCCGGTGCGTGGCGTTGGGCGCGCGTGGATCAGGCACCGCGCCAAAGTAGCTCTCAAGGCAGGAAATGGCAGTCGCTCCTTCGCTCA
>NZ_JAMYOG010000052.1:0-977 GCF_040319725.1 Mesorhizobium sp. M0894
TTTGCCGATGAGCCGACCACGCCGAGAATCGTCTGGCTATTCTCCATGGTGCTTGGCTTCAGTCGCCTTATCTGGGCACGCTTCGTCGTCCACCAGGATCTGCCGACTGTCTTGCGCTGCCATGCTGGGGCTTTCGAGGCGCTGGGCGGCGCTCCTCGCGAAGTGCTTTACGACCGTATGAAGACGGCTGTGATCGGCGAAGGCGATACCGGCGGCATCGTCTACAACCGTGCCCTCGTCGATCTTGCCCGCCACTATGGTTTCCATCCCAAGGCCTGCCGGCCTTACCGCGCCAAAACAAAAGGCAAGGTCGAGCGACCGTTCCGCTACATTCGCGAGGACTTCTTCCTGGCCCGGTCCTTTCGCAACCTCGAAGACCTGAACGCCCAGTTGCGTCATTGGCTGGACACGGTCGCAAACCCGAGAGTTCACGCAACCACACGGCGTGTCGTCAACGAAGCTTTTGCCGAGGAGCGGGCAGCGCTGCGGCCGCTGCCTTTGGCTCCGTTCCGATCGGTCCTGAAGCTCGAGCGACGCATCAGCCGGGAGGGCATTGTTAGCGTTGGCGGCAATTTCTATAGCGTGCCCGACGCCACCAGGCGCCGTGTCGTCGAGGTACACACGCTGGCCGAAGAGTTGCGCATCTTCGAGGACGGCGCACTGATTGCCACCCATCCCATTCTAGAAGGTCGGCACCAGCGTCATGTCGAGCCCGGGCATCGCAACATCCACGTCCACAAGCGCCGACAAAGACTGAGGAACGACGAGGTCATCCTTCATGGCTCAGGCGACAGGGTCGCTCAGCGCCCGTTGGCCTTCTACGATGCCGTCGCCCGGGTGATGGCCAAGGAGCAGCGTCCATGACGAATGCGCTCGATACCACGCCATCCACAATCGACCGGATCCGCCACGATCTCGTCGGCCTGAAGATGCCACGAGCGCTCGAAGCGCTCGATCATGTCGTGCGCCGGCTCGAG
>NZ_JAMYOG010000053.1:0-963 GCF_040319725.1 Mesorhizobium sp. M0894
GGACCAGGCCAGCCTGCGGACGCAGCAACTCATCACGGAAGCAGCAGCGGTCGAGGTCCAACTGCGGCGGCACCTGACTTCGTGCGCTCCACCCGTTCCAGAACCAAAGCCCGAGCTTGATCCAGTGAAGGAAGCGGACATACGCGTCATAGAGGCGAACGGGGAGCAAGGCTACACCCAGGTAACGCTCATCTGGAACAACCGGACAGACTTGGACCTCTTCGTAAAATGCCCAGGCGGCGAAATGGTGCCTCTATCTGGAACTTTGGCATGCGGTGGCAAGCACGACATCGACACGAACCTCAATGGGGAGAGGACCGATCCTGTCGAACATATATCGTGGGCGAGCAAGCCTCCGCCCGGACACTACGAGGTTTACGTGAGGATGTACAACAAGCACGGAGATCCGGCCCCGCGGACCGAATTCGACGTCATCCTCAAACTCAAAAAGGGCAAATCAGCGGAACCACCCATCCACGGCGTGCTGACTGAAACATCCCCCGAAGCGACGCAACTGAAAGTCACGGAGTTCGATGTCCCATGACTGCGGCAAGTCGGCCCCACTGGCAGGATTACTCAAATGCTGACCAACCTCGCCGATGTCTCCGACGGCTTTACGCCGGTGCCGGACAGCGGAATCCCATTGGTCGAGTTGGGGATCGACGCGTCTTTGCTTGCGAAGTGCCGAACGACGGCTCGGCCAAGGGGGCGGGCGCAATGTCGAAGCGAGCTTCCATCCCAAAATCGATCGAACGACACGCATGCCTCAACCACCGATCTGGATGCGCGGCCCTATTGCAAGGGGCAAGGCAAGGAGACCAAGCTGTGGTTCATCGGCTGATGGAGAACCGCCATGGCCTGCTGGTCGACCCCTGCCTGACCGATACCTTCCGAGCGGCATATCGCCCGGGGTACCAGGTCAGGTGTGGGCTGTAGTCGGAGGGTTCAAGATGGCCGGCCAAA
>NZ_JAMYOG010000054.1:0-809 GCF_040319725.1 Mesorhizobium sp. M0894
ACTTGCGGCGTATGGCGATGACGTTCCAGGACCCGGTCGGTTCACTCTCGCCGAGGCTGACGGTTCGATCGCTCCTGACAGAGCCTTTTCGCGTCCATGGACTAAAGGATCGTGACGGCAGAAGAGAAGCCGAGCGCCTGCTGCGCATGGTCGGCTTGCCGGCGGATTTTGCTCGCCGCTATCCCCATCAGCTTTCGGGGGGGCAGGCCAGGCGCGTTGGTATCGCGCGTGCTCTTGCGCTGAATCCGGATTTGATTATTGCCGATGAGCCGACTGCAGGCCTCGACGTCTCAGTGCAGGGCGAGGTGCTCAATCTTCTCGCGCGGCTCCAGGACGAACTCGGGATGGCGATCCTGATTATCACGCACAATCTCAACGTTGTGCGTCACATGACCGACCGCATGGCGATCATGTATCTCGGCCGCTTTATTGAGGTCGGGTCGACCCAGCGAATCTTTGATTACCCGCGTCATCCCTACACCGAGGCCCTACTTGCAGCCAATCCCGAGCCCGATCCGGATGCGATGCTCAATAGGATCGAGCTCAAAGGTGAGGTGCCAAGTCTGCTAAGGCGCCCATCCGGCTGCGAGTTCCACACCCGTTGTCATTACGCGCAGGACATCTGCAGCCGCGTCTTTCCGGAAGCTTCAACAAGCCCACATGATACGGAGCAAAGCTTCAGATGCCATTTCCCGCTGCACAGCGGAAAGGGCGACGCTGTTGCAACTCGCAAGCCCGTTTCAAGAGCAGCCCGAATCTGATGTATGACGGCCTTCATCATCCGACAAGAATGAAGGGACGCTGAAGTG
>NZ_JAMYOG010000055.1:0-744 GCF_040319725.1 Mesorhizobium sp. M0894
CCGTCCGAACCGCCGGAGACCCAGACGTTCTCGTCTCCGGGGAACGTCACTGCGTTGCGCAGCGCAGTCGCCGTCGACTTGGCCGCCGGGTCGGAGCGGGCTTCGTGCGCGGCCGCCGCCCTGAGAACTGCCTGGACGGCTTGGTAGAGCCGCGTCTTGTAGACGGCAGACGTTTCGGGCGGAAAATCCGTCAGGCGGACGAGAGGCTCGTCGCGCTCGGTGTACCAGTCGATCCCGGAGCCGTCCGTGCGCGGCACGGGCTCGGCGAGCTCAAGACCGATCCCGGCGGGGAATTCCCGGCCCAGCACCGCCTGAAGCCGGTGGACCGAGCGCTCCGCCGTCGATCCGAGGGACCGCATCTGGCTGAGCGTAGTCGTTGTGACGAACTGGCTCATTGGGGCGGTACCGACGCGTCGCTGTCGGCTTTCTTCCCGGCTTCCTGGAGCGGAGGGCCAAAAACAGCGGGGTCTGCATCGCATGCGGCCTTCGCAAGCTCGGCTTTCATTCTGCCGATCTGCTCTTCGACAAGCCGGTTGACTTCCGCGCTGTCCACGACGGGAGCCATCGGCTGGGGCGGAAGCACTTCCGGATAGAGAAGGTGAGTTGGCCAGAGCCAGGCCACGTAGACCAGGCAGGCGGCGAACACCAGCGAAAGCGCCCCAAGCGGCCAAAGCCAGGAACGCCTGGGCCTTGACGAAGCCGCGACCTCCATCCCCAGGGACAAACTGGCGGCCTCGGGTGCAA
>NZ_JAMYOG010000056.1:0-630 GCF_040319725.1 Mesorhizobium sp. M0894
GAAATGACGTAGGATTTGGTTGCTTAAGCCGATCCGAACCATTTCCCGGAGACCACACCCACCATGAACGATCTTGCGCTGCCGCTGAGCGGTTTGTCATCAGTCGGCGGCAAGTCCGTCGTCGCCCGTTTCGACGGCGGCATGCTGTCGTCCAACAGCGGCGTTCTGGCCTTGGCCGAGGTGGAAAAGCGGTTGCGGGTGGCCGAGCGTCTGGCGCGTTGCATCGACGATCCGCGCTGCCCGGATCAGGTCGTCCACAGCCTGGCGGACATGATCGGCTTTCGCATGAAGATGATCGCCGCCGGCTACGAGGACGGCAACGACGCCAACCGGCTGCGCCGCGATCCGGTCTTCAAGATGGCCCAGGATGCGCTGCCGTCGGGTCGGGATCTGGCGTCATCGACGCTGTGCCGGCTGGAGAACCTACCCGGCGTGCGGGAGCTGGTCGCGATGGGACGGGCGATGGTCGATCTCTATTGCGCCTCGTTCCGGCAGGTGCCGAAGCGGATCGTACTCGACATTGACGACACCTTCGACGCTGTGCACGGAGGCCAACAGCTTCGCCTGTTCAATGCCCACCATGACGAGTACGGCTTCCAGCCGATCGTCGTGTTCGATGGTGCGGGACGG
>NZ_JAMYOG010000057.1:0-607 GCF_040319725.1 Mesorhizobium sp. M0894
AGAAGGGCAAGAAGAGCACCTTCGGCTACAAGATGCACATCGGCGTCGACCAGGATCATACGCTGATCCGGCGCGTCGAGGTGAGCGACGCTTCGGTCACCGACACCGAGCCGGCCGACGCACTGATCAGCGGCGATGAAAGGGCGGTCTATGGCGATCAGGCTTATTATACCCACGCCAGACATGCCCGGCTGGTCGAGGCAGGCATCAAGGACCGCCTGATGCGGCGGCCCAACAAACATCATCCCGAGTTGCCGCCGCGCCAGAAGCGGCGCAACCAGCTGATCGCCAAGGTGCGGGCGGCGGTCGAGCGACCCTTCGCCGTGTTCAAGGAGAGCTATGCCATGCGGCGCCTGCGCTTCTTCAACCTCGCCGCCAACCGAACGCAGTGCATGCTGGCGGCCTGCGCCTACAACCTGCGCCGCATGGTCAGCACCCTCCATCCGCCTGGCGAGAAGCCGGCATAAGCAGGAGTCCGTCCGTAATCGGCCGGATGAGCCGATTATCCTGAAAAATGCCGCGCTGAACGGCCAAGCAGCGCTCTCCGACGCTCAAAAAAGCATATATGCCTCAAATCGCATATCTATGCGCCTTCTCTGCAAAGGCC
>NZ_JAMYOG010000058.1:0-542 GCF_040319725.1 Mesorhizobium sp. M0894
GCCCCAGCGCGCATCCTTGTCCGCCGATGGCTTGACCGGGCCCTGGTGGCCCTTCTTGGGCTGTTTCGGCGGGCGGCCGCGAGCTTGCAGGAACGAGGCATCGACCAGCGTGCCGCGCTTGACGATCAGGCCCTTGTCCTCAAGCTGGCGGTTGATCTCCTCGAACACCTTGTCGATCAGCCGCTCGCGCGTCAGCTCCTCGCGGAAGCGCCACAGCGTCGAATGGTCGGGCGTGCGGTCCGAAAGGCTGAAGCCGGCAAAGCGGCGGAACGACAGCCGGTCGCGGATCTGTGCCTCAAGCGCTGGATCGCTCAGCCCATGCCATGCGCCCAACAAAAGGCAGCGCATCAGCACTGGCGCCGGATAGCTGGCCGTGCCCGGCCCGGCTCCGCTGCGTGCGCCCAAAAGCCCGTCGATCGGACCCCAGTCGATCTCCTTCGCAACAAGATCGAAGATCGTCTCATCCGACACCGCAAGGCCGTCCGCCAAGCTCAATTGACCAAGCACACGATCAACCATCCGCGAATCTCCCGTAGCGACCA
>NZ_JAMYOG010000059.1:0-529 GCF_040319725.1 Mesorhizobium sp. M0894
GCGAAGTCGACCTGCGCTTGCTCGCCGGGCGGGGTCTCGAAGCGAACCTCGTATCCACGCTCCGCCGCGGCAGGACGGACGTCGCGCAGGAAGTCGGTAACGGCCGTGTAGCCGCCGCCATAGCCGAGGTCCTTCAGTTCGCGGAAAAGCCGGCTGCCGGTGAGCCCGGGATATCGCGTGACCCGTTCGCGAAGATAGGCTGTGAAGGGATCGATCACCGCCTGACGCGGCTTGCGCGGTCCGTAGGCCGGAGCCTCGAGCCCGCGCGCAATGTATTTGCGCACCGTCTTGCGGTCGATCCCGCTCTCCCTGGCGATCGCCGACACCGACAGGCCCTGCCGATGCAAATCCAGTATCATCATCATCTCCCCGATCTTGATCACCGAAATCCCTCTCCCGACCATCAGGAGAAGCATCAACGATTACGCGCCGCCGGTCTCCCGGAGCGCGCTCCGGAAGACCGGCGACAGCGCTAAACTGGGGAAGATTCAAACGGCACTTCTGGGGAGTATTGAGCCGGCATCGACAC